>CAJFNF010000028.1 GCA_904394215.1 uncultured Faecalibacterium sp. | reverse complement strand
GCAATTCGTTCCACCTCCTTGGCTACCTATAACAGCGCATCTTATGATACCATATTCGCCGCATCTGCGCAAGCTTTTTTTGAAATTTTGTTTGAAAAAAATTTTTTTGCCCACACTTTGGCCAGAACAAGGGCCCCAAAGGGCCAAAGGAGGGGATTCAATGCGCTCTACCGATATGGCAGACGAGCTGTTCGGCCCGGAACAGGCGGCGGGGAACGCCCCCGGTGTGCGGCTGGCCACCATGCGCCAGGGCGGGGTGGTGGTGACCCGGGTGGAGGTGGCCCGGGACGGCCTGGCCCGGCCCCGGGGCCGGTATGTGACCCTGGAAACCCCCAGCGTCAGCCTGCTGGACGAGCGGGACAACACCGTCATCGAGCTGGCGGCGGCCGAGCTGGCCGCCCTGCTGCCCGCCGCCGGGCCGGTGCTGGTGCTGGGGATCGGCAACCGCCGGGTGACGGCCGACGCCCTGGGCCCCCGGACGGTCCAGCACATCCTGGTGACCATGGGGGCGGGGCACCAGCTGCCCCTGCGGGGGATCCGGCCGGTGGCCGCCATGGCCCCGGGGGTGTCCCGGGCCGCCGGCATCAGCCTCCAGGCCCTGGCCGGGGCCCTGGTGGGGGCGGTGCGGCCCTCGGCCCTGATCTGCGTGGACAGCCTCTGCTCGGCTGAGCCGGAACGGCTGGGCCGCACCATCCAGTTTTCCGACACAGGCCTGGCCCCGGCATCTCCCGGCAGTCCCCGGCATCTGGACGCCGCCGGGCTGGGCCTGCCGGTGATTGCGGCGGGGATCCCCACCCTGATGGATGCCCAGGAGGGGAAGGACCTGATCGTCACCCCCCGGGCCCTGGACAGCATCATCGCCCACGGGGCCGCCCTGCTGGGGGCATCCATCAACCGGGCGCTGCAGCCCCGGCTCACCGTCAACCAGCTGTGCTGGCTGGCCAGCCAGGCATAAAACCTCCGCCTCCCCGCATACAACAGATACTAAGTCTGCGGGAAGGAGGCGACAGGATGCAGGAAGACCACCGGGACCCCCGCGCCGGCCGGGCCGGGCCGGGGACAGGCTGGGCCGCCCTGGGGGCTGCCGCCGTCATGCTGGCCCTGACGGTCTGGGGCAGGGGGATTGCCCTCACCCTGGCGGGGGTGCTGGTGGGGCCGGTCCCCGCCCTCAAGACCGCCTTCACCCTGCTCACCGGCCCCGAGGCCGACAGCGCTCCCGCCAGCTCGGCCGCGGCTTCCGAGGCGGCTTCCGCCCCGGCCCTGGAGGGGATCGAGGCCTATCTGGTGGAGCTGACCCCCGACGACCAGAAACCCGCCGACGCCGGCACTGTGATTGAGACATCCTACGGCCAGGGCACCGGGGAAAAATACATTGCCTGCGACGCCGGCACCATCAAGAACAGCACCAGCGTCTCCTCCGCCGAGGTGGCGGCTGAAATCCAGAACCCGCTGCCCTTCAGCATTGAACTGAACAGCCCTGAGCCCCAGGTGCTGATCATGCACACCCACGCCACCGAGTGTTTCCGGATGGCGTCGGGGCTGTGGTTTGCCCCGGGGGACGGGGCCCGCACCACCGACCGGGCCAGCAACATGTGCGCGGTGGGCCGGGTGATGGCCGACACCCTCAACGCCGCCGGCATCAACACCCTCCACGACGAGACCCTCAACGACTATCCCAGCTACACCGGCAGCTATGCCAACAGCCGGGCGGTGGTCCAGCAGTACCTGGCCCAGTACCCCAGCATCAAGGTGGTGCTGGACGTCCACCGGGACGCCATCGAGAACGACGCCGGGGCCCGGATGGCCCCGGTGGTGGAGATCGGGGGCCGGAAGGCCGCCCAGGTGATGCTGATCTGCGGCTGCGACAACGGCTCCACCGTCAGCCTGCCCAACTGGCGGCAGAACCTGCGGTTTGCCGCCGCCTGGGAGAGCGCCATGGAGGGGATGTACCCCGGCTTTACCCGGCCGGTGCTGTTCAGCTACCGGTTCTACAACCAGGACCTGACCACCGGCAGCCTGCTGATCGAGATCGGCACCCACGGCAACAATCTGAATGAGGCCCTCTACGCCGGCCAGCTGGCAGCCAGCGCCCTGGTGTCCCTGTTTGGCGCGGGTTGACAAACAGACGCAGTTATGCTATAGTGCCACTATCTGAAAAGCCTTGATCGGGAAAAGTACCTCCCCCGCGACGGCACAGAGAGCAGGCGGCTGCTGAGAGCCTGCCCGCAGAGGGAGGGAACGAACACCCGGGAGCTGCAAGCTGAACCCCGCCGGCGGCGGGCAGTAGGTGCGCCGCCCGCCCCAGCGTTACCAGGGGAGTGCTTCCCGGCCTTTGGGCCGGCGCGAGCATAGAGACCGGCCGCCGGCCGGTGAATTCAGGTGGCACCGCGGACATTACAAGACAGCTTGTTCGCCCTGGAGTACGGGGAGAAAGCTGTCTTTTACTTTTTTGGAGGTATTGTTTGATGGAACGCACTGAGATTGCATCCCTCTACCGGGAGACCCCCGCCGACGGCACTGTATTGACCGTCTGCGGCTGGGCCAAGAACATCCGCGACAGCAAGAACATCGGCTTCATCGCCCTGTCGGACGGCGGCTGCTTCAAGACCCTGCAGGTGGTCTTTGAGGCCGCCAAGCTGGCCAACTACGACGAGGTGGCCCACGCCGGCCTGTACACCAGCATGCAGGTCACCGGCCGCCTGGTCCTGACCCCTCAGGCCAAGCAGCCCTTTGAGCTGAACGCCGACACCATCGAGATCCTGGGCACCTGCCCCTCGGAGGAGTACCCGCTGCAGAAAAAGAAGATGAGCATGGAGTATCTGCGCACCATGCCCACCCTGCGGCCCCGCACCAACACCTTCAACGCCGCCTTCCGGGTCCGCAGCGTGGCTGCCTATGCCATCCACCGGTTCTTCCAGGAGAACGGCTTTGTCTACTCCCATTCGCCCATCCTGACCGCCTCCGACTGCGAGGGCGCCGGCGAGATGTTCCGGGTCACCACCCTGGACCTGGACAACCTGCCCACCACCGAGGAGGGCAAGGCCGACTACAGCAAGGACTTCTTCGGCAAGCCGGTCAACCTGACCGTCTCGGGCCAGCTGGAAGCAGAGGCCATGGCCATGGCCTTCGGCAAGGTGTACACCTTCGGCCCCACTTTCCGGGCTGAGAAGAGCTTCACCACCCGCCACGCCGCCGAGTTCTGGATGATCGAGCCCGAGATGGCCTTCTGCGACCTCGCCGGCTACATGGACGTGGCCGAGGCCATGACCAAGTATGTCATCCGCTACGTGCTGGACAACTGCCCCGACGAGATGGACTTCTTCAACAAGTTCATCGACAAGGGCCTGATCGAGCGGCTGGAACTGGTGGCCGGCAGCGAGTTCGGCCGGGTCACCTACACCGAGGCGGTGGAGATCCTGAAGAAGAACAACAAGAAGTTCCAGTACCCGGTGGAGTGGGGCGTGGACATCCAGACCGAGCACGAGCGCTACCTGACCGAGGTGGTGTACAAGAAGCCGGTCTTCGTCACCGACTACCCCAAGGAGATCAAGAGCTTCTACATGAAGCAGAACCCCGACGGCAAGACGGTGGCCGCAGCGGATATGCTGGTGCCCGGCATCGGCGAGCTGATCGGCGGCAGCCAGCGTGAAGAGGACTACACCAAGCTGGCCACCCGTATGGATGAGCTGGGCCTGGACAAGGCCAGCTACGACTGGTATCTGGACCTGCGGAAGTTCGGCACCGTGGAGCACGCCGGCTTCGGCCTGGGCTTTGAGCGGCTGCTGATGTACCTCACCGGCATCCAGAACATCCGGGACGTGCTGCCCTTCCCCCGCACCGCCTACGGCATGTAAGTTTTGATCTACCCGTCCGGCCTGGGTCCCCCAGACCGGATTTTTTGGTTTTTCACCGAGGAGGACACTGTCTGTGGAAAAGATTGCCCCCGCCCTTCTGGACTGGTTTGACCGGAACCACCGGGTCCTGCCCTTCCGGGAGGACCCCACCCCCTATCACATCTGGGTCAGCGAGATCATGCTGCAGCAGACCCGGGTGGCGGCGGCCCTGCCCTATTACGAGCGGTTCATCCGGGAGCTGCCCGACATCCCGGCCCTGGCCGCCTGCGACCCCCAGCGGCTGGACAAGCTCTGGGAGGGCCTGGGCTATTACCGCCGGGTTCACAGCCTGCAGAAGGCGACCCAGGTGGTGTGCCAGCAGTACGGCGGCCAGCTGCCCGCCGACTACGACGCCCTGCTGGCCCTGCCGGGGGTGGGGCCCTACACCGCCGGCGCCATCGCCTCCATCGGCTTCGGGCTGCCCGCCCCGGCGGTGGACGGCAATGTGCTGCGGGTCTTCGCCCGGCTGTACAACGACCCGTCCCCCGTCACCGACCCCGCCGTCAAGAAAATCTTCACCCAGCGGGTAATGGACCACCAGCCCCCCGACAACCCCGGGGACTTCAACCAGGCCCTGATGGAGCTGGGGGCCCTGGTCTGCCTGCCGGGGGGCGCCCCCCTCTGCGATCAGTGCCCCCTGGCGGGGCTGTGCGAAGGCCGGAAGGCCGGCACCGCCCTGGACCTGCCCCAAAAGGCCCAGCCCAAGCCCCGGAAGGTGGTGCCGGTGACGGTGCTTTTGCTGCGGCAGGAAGACACCGGCCCCTGGCTGCTGCAGCAGCGGCCTGAGACCGGGCTGCTGGCGGGGCTGTGGCAGCCCCCCGCCCTGGAAGGGGTCTGCCTGGAAGGCCCCGACGCCGTCCGGCAGGCGGTGGAGCAGCTGGGGCTGGAGCCGGGGGCAGGGGCCCCCCGGGCCCTGCCAGCCGCCAAACACGTCTTTACCCATGTGGAATGGCGCCTCAGCGGCTGGCTGCTGGACCTGCCGGCCCAGCCTGCCCCCGGCGGCTGGGTCTGGGCCGGACGGCAGGACCTGGAGGGCCGCTACGCCCTGCCCGGGGCCTTCAAGGCCTACCGGAAGGTGATGCTGGGCTGATCTGCCCGGCCCGCCTTGGTCAATTTGGAGCACTTTGGGAGGATGCAAACAGGAAATTTTGTGGATTCCGGTTGTAATTTTGTTCCGCAGCGGGTATAATAGAGGTATTCCGGGGGCACGACGCCGCGGCCCCTGTGGGCTGGGAGGGTGAACAGTCATGACTTTTGCCGTGGATTGTTCCGTCCATATTGTTTCGGCTCTGACCTGGACGCTGAAATGTCTGCGCTGTATAACCAGCCATCGCCATGATTTGAAAAAACGCCGTGGGCGTAAAAAGGAGAGTGCTCAACCTATGAAGAAATCCTGTTTGATCGGTGTGATCGCAGTGCTGGCCGCTGTGGCCGGTGCCCTGGTGGCTGTGGCCGTCTACCTCCGCCGCCGTGAGAAAGAGCTGGACGAATACGAGCGTCTGCTGTTCGGCGAAGATGAAGCCGTCCCCGCTGCCGAAGAGGCAGTGGACGACGCTGCAGCCGCCGAGGTTGTGGATTCGGCCGACGAGGACAGCGCAGAGTAAAAGCTGTCTGTCCATACAGATACGCAGGGCGCACCGGCGGGGCCTTTGAGGGCTTCTTCCGGTGCGCCCTTTTTCTATCCTGCGGGGGGAGGAATTGTCATGCAGATCATCAAAAGCATCCTGCTCTGGCTGCTGGGGGTGGCCCTGGGGGTCCTAGTGCTGTTGGGGGCCGTGATGGCCGCCAGCTATTCTTTCACCACCAGCGGCTCCGCCCCCGACCCCGCCCTCCAGTTCGGCGGCCAGGCCCTGGAAGTCAACGGCAGCTGCTGGCAGGTGCCCCTCATCGGCGGGCTGCTGGACAAGGCTTTTTACGCCCCCTCCACCCTGTCGGTCCAGAAGCTGGGGGTCCTCTATGAGGCCCACCCCCAGCTGACCCTGCCCGACTGGGCCACCGGCGCCCAGCTCACCATCACCGCCGACGGGATGGGGGACGCCTATTATTTCCAGGGGGATATCTCCCAGTACGACAGCTTCCTCTACCCGGCCAACGGGGAATACAAGGCCCAGCTGACGGTGTGGCGGCTTCCGGACGGGATGACCGACGCCGACTTCCGCTGGCCCTCGGACGGGGCGGTGCTGCGGAATGCGGGGCTGGAACGCCCCGCCAAGCCCACCGGCTGCTATCAGTACTCCTTCCGGTTCACCATCCAGGCTTCGGCCCAGCTGGAACTGTCCGCTGAGCGGATCGAGCAGGGCGGGGTGGCCGCCCTGGAAATCAGCGGGATGGTGGGCACCGAGACGCCGGCGGTGGAGACCGATCTGGGGTCGGTCCAGTGCGTCCGCAGCCCTGCGGGCTGGCGGTGCTACATACCTGCCGCCTACAACGCCTCGGCGGGCAGCCACACCCTGTCGGTGACGGTGAACGGGGAGACCCTCACCACCAGCCTGATCGTCACCGCCAAAAACTTCGGGGAGGCCGAAGCCCAGCCCGACCCGCCCGCCTCCGAGGGGGCCAACGAGGAATTCCGGAACGTGATCTGGCCCCTCTATGAGGACAAGGCCCGGGACAAGATGTGGCACGGGGCCTTCCTGTGCCCCCTGGAAAACTACACGGTCCTGCTGGACTACGGCCAGACCAAAGTGATGGGCGGCGCCCGGGGCGGGCGCTCCAATTCCACCCTGCTCTATGCGGTGCCCGGGGATGCGGTCCGGGCGCCTTCGGACGGGGTGGTTGTGGTGGCCCAGAACCTGGGACTCACCGGCAACACGGTGGTGATCGACCACGGCTGCGGCCTCCGGAGCTACCTCTACGGCCTGTCGGCCATCCGGGTCCAGTCGGGCCAGACCGTTTCCCGGGGGGATGCGGTGGGCCAGGTGGGGGAGACCCTCACCATGGACTTCAAGCTGGGGAGCAAGAGCATCAACCCCTGGCCCCTGTTCCAGACCAGCGGCGGACTGTTCTGGCGGGAATTTTAAGTCCCCGGCCTTTTACCACGGCTTGCAGTCAGATTGCTGCATGCAACCAGACTTTTTCTGATATTGATAGCACAACGAGGAGGAATCATTTATGAGATTGAGTATCCGTGAACTGCAGACGCTGCTGTTCTACATCGTCTTTGTGGTCCTGGTCGTGGTCCTGGTCGCTCTGGCGATTCGGGCCCTTGTGTCTTACCCCAGCACCCCCACCAAGGGACAGGCTGTCTCCCAGACCCCCAGCAAAACCCTGGCCCAGGCCCTGAAAGACCACCGCACCCGCTGCAAGCTGACCCAGGAGTATGTGGCCGGCGCCCTGGGGGTACCCAGCCAGATGGTGAGCAAGTGGGAGACTGGGGAGCTGGAGCCCACCATGTCCAACCTCAGCGCCCTGGCCAAACTCTACGGCGTCACCCTGGCCCAGCTGCTGCAGGGTGTCAACTGAAATCAGCCCATAAAAAATACCCCCGTCCGGACCCGGACGGGGGTGTTCCCTTGTAAGGAGGAAAACGGAAGGGAGTTCTGAAATGGACCTGTAAACCTGTTTTGGGCAAGTTTGCAAGATTGCATTTTACTGGTTGCTGGGGGTCTGCTCTCCCAAAGTAGCAGAAACCGTTACCATCTGGCCGTCACGGGCCACCGTGATGGAGATGGTATCCCCGGCGGTGTGCTGGTCAATGATGGAGGTCACATCGTCCCGGGAAGCGATTTCGGAGCCGTCGATGCTGACGATCCGGTCGCCGGGCTGCAGGCCGGCCTTGTCGGCGCTGGAACCGGACACAACGTCCACCACATAGATGCCGTAGGCGTTGACGCCCAGCTGCTGGGCGGTGGATTCATCGGTCACAGCCACATAGGTGATGCCCAGGTAGGGCCGGCCGCTGACGTAGCCGTTCTCCTGCAGATCCTGTGCGATGGCGATGGCGGTGTTGATGGGGATGGCGAAGCCCAGGCCCTCAGCGCCCGAGTCTTCCGACTTGGCGTTGACGATGCCCACCAGCTCGCCGGCCATGTTGAACAGGCCGCCGCCCGAGTTGCCCGGGCTGATGCTGGCGTTGGTCTGGATCAGGGTCAAGTTCAGGACAGAACCGTCGTTGCTCTGGATGGAAACATCACGGTTCAGGGCGCTGATGATGCCGTTGGTGACGGTGCCGCTCAGGTTGCCCAGGGGGTTGCCCACGGCCATCACCGATTCACCCACAGCCAGCGCATCGCTGTCGCCCACAACGGCGGGGGTCAGGCCCTCGGCGTCAATCTTCAGGACTGCCACGTCGCTGGCGGTATCCGAGCCCACCACAGTGGCGGTGTAGTCGGTGTCGCCCACCGTGACGGTGACGTTGGAGGCGCCGTCCACCACGTGAGCGCAGGTCAGGATATAGCCGTCATCGCTGATGATGACGCCGCTGCCTGCACCGGATTCCACCTGGCGCTGGCCGAACCAGGACCAGTTGGAGTAGATGACGGCCTCGGTGGTGATGGGCACCACGCTGGGGGTCACCAGGGCGGCCACCTGGGCGGTGCTCAGGTCATCGCCGCCGGTGGAGGTGGAGGAGGCCAGGGCATTGCTGATCTGCTCCGAGCGGTCGGAGGTCTGGATCACCAGGCGGTGGTCATCGCCCACCATGCTGCCCACATAGCCGCCGGCAAAGCCCACGGCTGCCACCAGCACCAGGGCCACCACGCTGCGGATCACCCGTCCTGCGTGGATGCGGTGATGCTTCTTGGGGGGCTCTTCCGGGTTGGGCACCGGGTGAAACTCAGGGTCTGCAGGGGGCGGGTTGCTGCCGCCGTCTGCGTTGTACTGGTTGGCAGCATTGGTGCCGCTGCTGCCTACGTTGGCATATCCGGTATCATTGCCGGAGGAGTGATAGAGGGAGGAATAATCATACTCCCACTGATTCTCATTACTCATATCGATCATCCTTTCAGGGGGACGGAAAGGGGAGGCTCTTGACCTTTCCCTTCCGGCTGATTATAGTGTAACCTGAAATTGTGAAAACCGATTCATGCCCCCGTGAAGAAAATGTGAAATCCAGTCGCTTTCGGCCGGGGGAAAGGCCGGCCCGCTTATCTTCCAAAGGCGGCCGGGCCAAAAGGGAGAATTTTATGCGCCTTGTTCAGACAGAGGACGGCTTTGTCCTTTATAAAGAAAAGGAGCCCATCGGCCGGTGCGCCCTGACGGCCGCAGGCCAGGGGGCCCGGATCGGCCTGCTCTGGATCGACCCGGCCTGGCGGCGGCGGGGGTATGGCTCCTACCTGCTGCGGCAGGTGCTCCACCAGCTGGGGGGCTATGACCGGGAGCGGCCCAGCTGCTTCACCGCCCCGCTGCCCGCTGGGGCGGGGGAGGCGGCTTTCTGGGAAAAGTTTGATTTCCGCCCTGAAGGGGGCCAGCTGGTCCGGCGCCGCAAGCCCGACCTGTCGGCGGTGCGGCTGGCCCAGGATTTCCTCTCGGCCCATCTGGTGCAGCCCCGGCTGCTGATCGACGCCACCTGCGGCAACGGCGGGGACACCGCCTTCCTCTGCCGTCTGGCAGGGGAGGAGGGCCGGGTGCTGGCCTTTGACATCCAGCCCGCCGCCCTGGATTCCACCCGGGCCCGGCTGGAACAGGACCGCATCCCCCAGGGCCGCTGCCGCCTGATTCTGGACAGCCACGCCCGGCTGCTGGATTACGTCCAGCCCGGCACCGCCGACGGCATCATGTTCAATTTCGGGTGGCTCCCCGGCGCCGACCACGCCGTCCACAGCCAGGCCGGCACCAGCATCCCGGCCCTGGAGGCGGCCCTCCAGGCCCTGCGGCCGGGGGGCATCCTGTCGGCCATCCTCTACAGCGGGGCGGTGATCGGGGACAGCGAAAAGCGCGCCGCCCTGGACTGGCTGGAACGCCTGCCCCTGACCCGGTACACGGTGCTGGTCTGCCGTTTCGCCAACTGGGCCGACACCGCGCCCCTGCCCTGTTTCGTGATAAAAAAGTAGTCCTGCCTCTTGCGCAGGGGGACGTTTTGGCGTAATATATATGTATGTGTGTATTTTTGCCACCAGAATCCAGCCGACAGGAGAATCCACCCATGTGACATTTCGTGCGTGTTTGAGATATCGGAACCCTATGGACAGAGAAAGACAAGAGGTACTATGACAAATCGCGAAGAAATCGAACGCCGCCGCACGTTCGCCATCATCAGCCACCCCGACGCGGGCAAAACCACCCTGACCGAAAAGCTGCTGCTGTACGGCGGAGCCATCAACCAGGCCGGTTCGGTCAAGGGCAAGCAGAGCGCCCGCCACGCCGTCTCGGACTGGATGGATATCGAAAAGCAGCGCGGCATCTCGGTCACATCGTCGGTGCTGCAGTTTGACTATGCAGGCAAGTGCGTCAACATTCTGGATACCCCCGGCCACCAGGACTTCTCGGAGGACACCTACCGCACCCTGATGGCGGCCGACTCGGCGGTGATGGTCATCGACGCCGCCAAGGGCGTCGAGGCCCAGACCATCAAGCTGTTCAAGGTCTGCACCCTGCGGCATATCCCCATCTTCACCTTCATCAACAAGATGGACCGGGAAGCCCGGGACCCCTTCGAGCTGATGGAGAACATCGAGGAAATCCTGGGCATCAAGACCTTCCCCATGAACTGGCCCATCGGCTGCGGCAAGGACTTCAAGGGCGTCTTTGACCGGATGCAGCGCAAAGTCCTGGCCTTTGAGAGCGACGGCCGCGCCAACGGCGTCAAGAAGGTGGACGAAATCTCCCTGGAGCTGGGGGACCCGGGCCTGGACGACCTGCTGACCCCCTATCTCCACCAGCAGCTGGTGGATGAGATCGAGCTGCTGGACGGCGCCGCCGAGGAGTTTGACCTGGATAAAGTCCTGAAAGGCGAGCTGAGCCCCGTCTTCTTCGGCTCGGCCCTGACCAACTTTGGCGTGGAGCCCTTCCTGCAGGAGTTCCTGCGGCTGACCCCCACCCCCCTGGCCCGTGTGGACAGTCTCACCGGCGAGCCGGTGGACCCCTGCCGGGAGGAGTTCTCGGGCTTCATCTTCAAGATCCAGGCCAACATGAACAAGGCACACCGGGACCGCATCGCCTTTATGCGGATCTGCTCGGGCAAGTTTGAGCGGGGCATGGAGGCCTACCACGTCCAGGAGGGCAAGAACATCAAGCTTGCCACCGGCACCCAGCTGATGGCCCAGGACCGTGCCATTGTGGACGAGGCCTATGCCGGCGATATCATCGGCCTGTTTGACCCGGGCATCTTCTCCATCGGCGACACCCTGTGCACCGGCAAGAAGAAGGTCCAGTTTGCAGGCATTCCCACCTTTGCTCCCGAGCACTTTGCCCGGATCGAGCAGAAAGACACCATGAAGCGCAAGCAGTTCGTGAAGGGCATGGAGCAGATCGCCCAGGAGGGCGCCATCCAGATCTTCCGCGAAGTGGGCGGCGGCATGGAGGAAGTGGTTGTGGGCGTCGTAGGCGTCCTGCAGCTGGAAGTGCTGGAGTACCGACTGAACACCGAGTACAACGTGGAAATCCGGATGCAGCACCTGCCCTTCGAGCAGATCCGCTGGATCCAGAACGATCCCGACACCTACGTGCTGCGGGATCTGGACCTGACCAGCGACACCAAGGCGGTGGAGGACATGCGGGGCAACCGCCTGCTCCTGTTCACCTCCGAGTGGGCCGTCCGCTGGGCCCTCGACCACAACGAAGACCTCAAGCTCAGCGAATTCGGCAACATCGAAGCCTAACTTACTTTTCTGGAAGAAAAGTAAGCAAAAGACTTTTACTGGGTACCATCAACTCTAGCCGCACTCACGTGAGGGCTAGGGGGTTGCAACCCCCTGCATCTTAATTTACGTTAGGACCTGCGGCCCGGTACGATGCAACGTTTTCGATTGCCTGATATTAAAATAATCCTCGTTCCGCTTGGGACGGGGATTTTTTATTTTCCTTTTTTGCCGCAGAAGGTCAGGCAGGGTATGCTTGCAGCAGGAAGCTTTTCTATGGCCGCCACCCCTCACGGCGGATTTGTTGCCGGAAGGCTTGCCGCTCCGCCGGTGGGATGATTTTCACCCGCCCACCCGCCCACAGCGGAACCCCCATGGCTGCGCCATCGCCCCCTGACAGGGGCTCTAAGCCTATCGCTGCTCCTTCTGGATTCCCCGCAGCGCAGAACGAGAAGGAGCAGCAATCGGTTTTAGAGCCCGTTTTTCCTCTATTGGCATTGTCTCAGCGAAAAGCGCGCTGCAACTGAAATCCAGGAGGAGCAGTTACAGTTCATTCCCCCCCCCCGAAGGGGGGGATGCCGCGCAGCGGCAGGGGGGACTCCACTAAAAGGGTGGCGGGCTGCGTAGCCGAAGCGCGTCCTGCGGACGATGCAGCGAGGCGGAGCAGGGACAGCAGTCTGCTTTTTGCAAGGGCGCTCCTGCGGCCCGCCGCAAAAACAGTGTACCGCAACCCGGAGGGTTTAGATCAAAAATTAAAAAAGCAGAACCTGATGCAAAAAATCCCCCTGACCTAAAGTCAGAGGGATCGCTTCCAAGTTCAGAGCCCCCACAGGGGGCGGGCCCGCAGGGCCGGGGGAACATCTATAGGGCGGGTGGGTGGGCTTTCAAATCACTCGTCGTCCAGATCCAGATCCCCCGCCAGGATCAAATCCAGCGGCGCGTCCGGCTCCGCCACCAGACGGCGGCTCTGGTTGTAGATGGCCCGCTCCAGGGTGTTCCGGGCCAGACGGCCGTTGCCGGCGTTCCGGCTGTCCGCCGCCTGCCGTTCCCGGTAAAAGTCCAGCAGGGGCTCGCTGCAGGCTTCATCCAGCCGGTAGCCCCGGGCCGAGGCCAGGGTGATGGTGATTTCCAGCAGCTGCTCGGCGGTGTAGTCGGGAAACTCGATCTGGTTGGGGAACCGGCTGGCCAGGCCGCTGTTGGCGGTCAAAAACTGCTGCATCTCCCGGGTGTACCCCGCCAGAATCACCACCAGGTCGTCCCGGTGGTCCTCCATCCCCTTCACCAGGGTGTCGATGGCTTCCAGGCCGAAGCTGTCCTGTTCCCCGCGATACAGGCTGTAGGCCTCATCGATGAACAATACGCCCCCCAGGGCGCTCTCAATGACGCTGTTGGTCAGGGGCGCAGTGTGGCCGGTGTACCGGCCCACCAGGTCCCCGCGGCTTACTTCCACCAGCTGGCCGCCCCGCAGCGCCCCGATGGCCTTCAAGTACCGGGCCACCAGCCGGGCAATGGTGGTCTTGCCGGTGCCGGGGTTGCCGGTGAAAATCATGTGCATGGACAGGCTGGCGGTCTTCATCCCCGCATTGGCCCGCCGCTTCTGGACCTGGACGTTGTCCGCCAGGCCAAAGACGTATTCCTTCACTTCCTTCAGGCCCACCAGGGCATCCAGCTCCCGGCGCACCTCATCGATGTCCCCGTTCCAGGCCGGGGGCAGCAGGTCCAGCAGGGGGGCCGGCTGGCCCTGGTCGATGGCAAACCGGAGCACGCCATCTTTGATGTCCAGGGCCACCGTGCCCTCCCGGAAGCTGTCATTCCGCAGGCAATACTCGCTGAGGGCCCGGAAAATCTGGTCGCAGCAGGCCGCCAGGCCGGCGGCCCCCTCCCGCTGGGTGGTGGAGTCGGCCACATAATCCCGCACATCCGACCCTGCCGACAGGGTCAGTTTCAGCTGCCGCAGGCACCGCCGGGCCAGCTCGTTGATCTGCCGGGCCGCCAGGGCGTGGAGGTGCTCGGCGGTAAAGGGCTGGGTCTGGCATACGTCCCCGATGGCCGACACAAAACCGGCCCCCAGCAGGTCCGCCATGGCCTCCCGGCCCTTGTGGGAGAAGAAAATCAAATATTTGCCCTGGGGGGTGATCCGGCTCACCGCTCCCGGCGCCAGTGCGCTGCCCGCATCCACCAGAATCCCCTCCCGGTTCACCAGGTACCGGGAGGTCAGGGGAGCGGAGCCCTTCACCGCCAGGCTGGCCAGGGTTTTCAGGAAAGCCGGGCAGCACCGCTCGTAGTGGTCAAACAGCACCATTTCCCCCGGGGCATACAGGGCGGCGTACAGGTCCTGGAGGAACAGCCGCTCGGCGCCGGGGTCGGCATAAAGGCCCAGGTCCATCCGAGCCGCCTGGTCGCTCTGGAGCAGGCCCCGGGCCGCCATCAGCCGGGCCGTCTCAGCCAGGGCAAAGTGGCGCCCGGTGCCGCTGGGGCCCCACAGCAAAATCACGTTCCGGGCCCGGGGCCCGGTGGTCCCCAGCACAAAGGGGCGCCGCATGGCCCGCACCAGGGCCTCCACATAGGCGTCCTGGCCCAGCACCGTCTGCTTTACCTCGGCGGCCAGGCCCTCAAAGCTGCCCACATGCTCCGCCGGGGTGTCGGCGGTGCCTTTGGCCAGCAGCCCGTCCGCCTCCATGTCCCGCAGCAGCTGCCGGCTTTCTTCCAGGGCCTGCTGGGTGGCGGCATGGTCCTGCTGGGCCCGCAGGGCTGCATTCTGCTTTTTCAGCAGGGCATCCAGGGTTTTCTGCTGCTCCTGCAGGGCTTTGTTCAGGTCGGGCACCCCGCCTGTCCGGGAGGGCCGGGGTGCTGCAGCTTTGCCCGACGGCTTGGCCGCGGGCTTGGGAGGCTGGGCAGGTTTTTCCGCCGCGCTGCCGCCGCGCACCCGGCCCTGCGGGCCGAATACACTGTTCATCAACTTTTCCCAGTCGTCATTATACCCCATAGTGCCCTCCGATTTGTCCATTTTCGATGGTTCCAGTATAGCCGGTGCGGTGGTTTTTTGCAAGCGGCAGACAGGACAAACTCCCGCCCCTTTCAGCATAGTGCCCAAAGAATTGCAACAAATTGCTTTTTATATAGGAATAGCTCTTGCATTGCAGCCCGGTGTCCTTTACAATAGAGCTATCATAACATGCGATAGATGCAGTTTCAGCACAGCGACAGAAGGGTGTGACGTTCTGTGAGTGTAAAAACCCCCAAAAGCCTGCGGGCTTACTATGACAGCGAGCGGTTTGAAAAGGACTATCTCTACGACGGGCCCCTGGGCCCCGATTATTCCCGGGAGGGGACCCGGCTGCGGCTGTGGGCACCCACAGCGGAACAGGTGATGGTCAATCTCTACCGCCAGGGGGACAAGGGCTACTGCATCGGTTCCCTGGCCATGGAGCGCCGGGAACACGGCTGCTGGACCCTCTATCTGCCGGGGGACCATCATCGCCTGTACTATACCTTTTCGGTGCGGGCCAACGGCCAGGTCCGGGAAACAGGGGATCCCTATGCCCGGGCGGCGGGGGTCAACGGCAACCGCAGCATGATTGTGGACTTGCGGCGCACCGACCCCAGCGGCTGGCAGTTTGACCGGCGGCCCATCATCCCGCCTTCCCGCCGGGTGATCTGGGAGGTCAGCGTCCGGGATTTTTCCTGGGACCCCAACGGCGGCTTTTCCCGGCCCTGGCGGGGGAAATATCTGGCCTTCACCCAGGAGGGCACCACCCTGGAGGGGAACAACATCTGCCCCACCGGCCTGAATTACCTGCGGCGGCTGGGGGTCAGCTACATCCAGCTGATGCCGGTGTTCGACTTTGGCAGCGTGGATGAGTCCCGGCCCCTGCGGCTCCAGTACAACTGGGGCTATGACCCCACCAACTATAATATTCCCGAGGGCAGCTACTCCACCGACCCCTACCACGGGGAAGTCCGGATCCGGGAGTTCAAACAGATGGTGGCGGCCCTCCACCGGGCCGGCTTCGGGGTGGTGATGGATGTGGTGTACAACCACATGTACCGCCACGAAAACGTCCTGAACGACACGGTGCCCTACTATTTTTTCCGGCAGAACCCCGACGGCACCTTCTCCAACGGCAGCGGCTGCGGCTGTGAGTTCTGCTGCGAGCGGCCCATGGCCCGCCGGTATATGATTGACTCCATCCTCTACTGGGCCAAAGAGTACCACATCGACGGGTTCCGGTTTGACCTGATGGGCCTGTTCGACGTGGACACCATGAACGACATCCGGGCCGCCCTGGATAAACTGCCCCGGGGCCAGGAAATCCTGATGTACGGCGAGCCCTGGCAGGGGGGCCAGAGCATGCTGCGGCGGTACGAGGCCAACAAAGCCAACCTCCAGATGCTCAGCACCCGGATCGGGGTATTCAGCGACGACACCCGGGACGCCATCAAGGGCAACTGTTTCGACAACCGGGCCCCCGGCTATGTAGAGGGCAAACAGGATGCCTTCTGGGACATCGGGGCCTCGGTGGGGGCCTGGTGCCTCAACGACCGTGTCAACCCCCGGGCCCCCAGCCAGATCATCAGCTATGTGTCGGCCCACGACAACCTGACCCTCTGGGATAAGCTGATGGCGGTCCAGTTCAAAAAGCCCGACTACAATGCCGCCCCCGACGTGGTGCTGGCCCAGAACCGGCTGGCGGCAGGGATTTACCTCACCTGCATGGGCACCCCCTTTATGCAGGCCGGGGAGGAATTTGCCCGGACCAAGCGGGGCGTCAAGGACAGCTACCGCTCTCCCGCCTCCATCAACCAGCTGGACTGGAGCCGGGCCGCCAGCTTCCACGGCCTGGTGGACTATTACCGGGGGCTCATCGCCCTGCGGGCCCGGTTCCCGCGGCTGGGGGACGGCAAGCTGGAAAGCGCCCATGCCATCGAGTTTTTCTCCCTGGAACCGCCCCTGGAGGGCTGGCACCTGGAAGCCGTCCCCGGGGACGGCGCCGCCTGGCCTGAAATCGCGGTGTTCTACAACCCCACCGGCAGCGAGGCCACCGTCAGCCTCCCCGAAGGCCGCTGGCGGCTGCTGTGTGACGGCATTTCTTCCAGTCTGTGGCGGGGCGGTGAGATCATCCGCACCGGCTCCACCGTCCTTTTGCCCTACAGTGCAACCATCCTGGGCGCAGTCTGAGGCACAGATTTTCTCCCCCTGTGCCCGCTGCGCCCCCCATGGAAAAGCCCCGCGCCTCTCTTGAGGGACGCGGGGCTTTTATCAATATCTCAGTGTTTTACCTTTCGGAGGGCAAGGCCCAGCACCAGCCCGATCAGGGCGGGGCAGACCCATCCCAGCCCCAGGGAAAACAGGGGCAGCCAGTTTCCGGCGGCTGCCAGCATCCCATCCAGCCGGAGGGCTTCCCGGGCCCCTGCCGGCAGGGCCCGGCAAAAGTCCAGCAGGGCCGCCAGCAGGGTCAGGGTGGTGACGCTGGCATAGACCCGGCGGTCATTGCCAAACCACCGCCCCGCCAGGGACAGCAGGATCAAGGTGATGGCCAGGGGATAGAGGAACATCGGCACCGGGGTGGCCCAGGCCAGGATGGTGTTCAGCCCAAAATTGGCGGCGCAGCAGGAAAAGACGCAAAACCCCACCGCCCAGGCCCGGTAGGAGGGGCCTTTGGGGAAGAGGGTCTGGAAGGTCTCGGAGCAGCTGGTGATGAGGCCCACCGCGGTTTTCAGGCAGGCAAAGGTGACGGTCACCGCCAGAATCACCGCCCCGAAGGCCCCGAAATAGTGCTGGGCCATCCACAGCAGCACCTCGCCGCCGTTGGCGGCGGCAGGGTACACCGCCCGGGTCTGGGCGCCGGCCACCGCCACCGCCAGGTAAATGACCCCCATCAGGCCGCAGCCCAGGCAGCCCGCCAGCACCGTATTTCCGGCGATGGAACCGGGATCCTCCACCCCCAGGCCCCGGATCACCTGGACCACCACAATGCCGAAGGCCAGCCCCGCCAGGGCGTCCATGGTGTTGTAGCCCTCCAGAAAGCCGCTGACAAAGGCAGCCCCGGCGTAGTCCCCGGCCGGGTCCACCGCGGCGGCCGACCCCATGGGGTTTGCCAGGGCGGTGACCAGCAGCACCCCCAGGCAGACCAGGAACAGGGGGTTCAGCACCTTGCCCACCCAGGTGAGGATTTTGCCGGGCCGCAGGGAAAACCACAGCACGGCGGCAAAAAACACCACCGAAAACACCGCCAGGGCGAGCTGTGAGCCATGGCCTCCCAGCGCCGGCACCACCCCCACCTCAAAGGGGACGGTGGCGCACCGGGGGATGGCAAAAAAAGGCCCGATGGTCAGGTACAGCAGGCAGGTGAAAAAGAGGCCGTACCCCCTGCCCACCCGGCTGGACAGGGCCGCCAGCCCGTCGCAGCGGCTGATGCCCAGGGCCGCCACCCCCAGCAGGGGCAGGCCCACGCCGGTGATCAGCAGCCCCGCCGAGGCTGCCAGCACGTTCCGGCCCGCCAGCTGGCCCATGGCGGCAGGGAAAATCAGGTTTCCTGCACCGAAAAACAGTCCGAACAGCATGCTGCCCACAGCCAGCATCTGCCGCAGCGATAACTTTTCCTTCATCCTGACACCTTCTGTCTTTGTGTATGATTTTGTTCATCATACCATACTCAAAGGTGAAAGTACAGCAAAATTGTTTCAAAAAAGGCGCCGCAGAAAACCTGCGGCGCCTTTGCGCTTATTTGGGTTTACAACAGCTGTTCAGAGAATGCCGTGAGACTGTGGTTTACTCCACATCCTGCAGGGCGGCGTAATCCTGCTCGCCGGTGCGGACCTTTATAACCTTTGCCACGTTGTAGACGAAGATCTTGCCGTCGCCGATGTGGCCGGTGTACAGGGCCTTGGTGGCCGCATCAATGATGGTATCAACAGAGATCTTGCTGACGACCACTTCCACCTTGACCTTGGGCAGCAGGGTTGCATCCACTTCGGCGCCGCGGTACTTGGTGCCGCTGCCCTTCTGGATGCCGCAGCCCATGACCTGGGTGACGGTCATACCGGTGACGCCAACTTTGTTCAGCGCCTGTTTCAGGGCGTCAAACTTGGCCAGCTGGACAATGATGGAAACCTTGTGCATGCCGGTGTCCAAATCGGCAGGCAGGGGAGCTTCCTTCTGCACCTTGACGGCAGCAGCCACCTTGGCGGGGCTGGCCTTGGTGATGTCGTCCTCGCCCAGGTCGGTGTTCTCGTTGACGTCCAGGTCAGCATAGGTAGCATCGTTGATGGCGAAGCCGGCGTAAGCGCTGGCCAGGCCGTGCTCGTGGATATCCAGGCCGTCGATCTCTTCCTTCTCGCTGACGCGGAGGCCGATGGTCTTCTTGATCAGGGTGAAGATGATGAACATGGCGACCAGAACCCAGACAGCCACGCTCAGCAGGCCCAGAACCTGGGTGCCGAAGAAGGTGAAGCCGTGGCCGTAGAACAGGCCCTGGCTGGTGGAGAACAGGCCGGTGGCCAGGGTGCCCCAGGCACCGTTGACGCAGTGGACCGAGACAGCACCGACAGGGTCATCGATCTTGGCGATGTTGTCGAAGAACTCGACCGAGAAGACACACAGGACACCGGCGACAATGCCGATGATGGCGGCGCCATAGGGATCAACCATGTCGCAGCCTGCGGTGATGGCCACCAGGCCGGCCAGAGCGCCGTTGAAGGTCAGGGACACATCGGGCTTGCCGTAGCGGACCCAGGTGGTGATCAGGGCTGCGCAGGTAGCCAGGGCAGCAGCCATGTTGGTGTTGAAGCAGATCAGGCCGGCGGAGACCATGGTGTCGTCACCGGTCATGCTGACGGTAGAGCCGCCGTTGAAGCCGAACCAGCAGAACCACAGGATGAAGACGCCCAGGGCCATGGCAGTGAGGTTATGGCCGGGAATGGCGCGGGCCTTGCCGTCCTTGCCGTATTTGCCGATCCGGGGACCCAGCATCCAGGCGCCCAGGCAGGCGGTGAGGCCGCCCACGAAGTGGACCGCGGTGGAGCCTGCGAAATCGTGGAAGCC
Organism: uncultured Faecalibacterium sp.; assembly: GCA_904394215.1. Lineage (GTDB taxonomy): Bacteria > Bacillota > Clostridia > Oscillospirales > Ruminococcaceae > Faecalibacterium. The sequence continues at coordinate 13,513 of CAJFNF010000028.1, read as the reverse complement.
CAGCTGGCTCAGCCAGCCGCCGCCCCAGATCCAGTGGCCCGAGATGGGGTAGACGATCAGGCTGATGGCTGCCGAGTAAACGCAGTAGGCGCTGAACTTGGTGCGCTCAGCCATGGAGCCGGAGACGATGGTGGCGGCGGTGGCGCAGAACACAGTCTGGAACACCACGTAGACCCACAGAGGCAGGGTGCCGAAGTCGTAGCTGCCCCGGATGAACGGGTCAAAGCCGCCGATCAGAGCGCCGGTGCCGCCAAACATAATGCCGAAGCCGACGATCCAATAGCAGGGAGTGCCGATACAAAAATCCATCATATTCTTCATCAGAATATTGCCGGTATTTTTGGCTCGTGTCAAGCCAGCTTCACACAATGCAAAGCCAGCCTGCATGAAGAAGACCATGAACGCTGCAACCAGCGTCCAGGTTACGTCCGCAGAGTTGTACATGATTCAAAACCCCTTTCTAACCCCTCAGACAAACAAAGGCGCCGGACGGTATTTGAACCATCCGGCGCCTTTGCCTTTGTTTGATGGGCCTATGCTAGCACAACTGTCTGCCCAGGTCAAGACAAAACAGCTTCACTGGAGTGAATTTCGGTGCATTGCCTGTCCGCCAGGGCTTCCAGCGCCCCCTTTTTGGAAACTTCGACGAGAAAGTTTCGGATTTTGAGCCATCGAAATCCATCGAAAAAGGGCGCTGAAAAGTCATTCTTTTCCCCAGGAAAGGAGCTTTTCCCGCCGCAGCAGGTAGTAGCCCACCCCCGCCGCATCGGCCAGAAACCACCCGATGGGCACCGCCCACCAGATGCCGACGACCCCCACCGCCGGCAGGGCCGACAGCAGATAGGCCAGGGCCACCCGGGTGCCCAGGGATATAACAGTGAGCACCACGCTCATGCCGGGCCGGGCCAGAGCCCGGTAGAGGCCGTAGAGCAAAAACAGGCAGCCGATGCCGCAATAGAAAGCCCCTTCCACATGGAGATAGAGGACGCCGGCCTGGATGACGGCGGTTTCCCCGGCCTCCACAAAGAGGCCCATCAGGGGGGCGGCAAAGACCCACACCAGGGCCGACAACACCACACCAAAGCTGACCGAGGCCAAAACCGCCCCTTTCAGTCCCGCCCGAATCCGGCCGTCCTGCCTGGCGCCGTAGTTCTGGGCGATGAAGGTGGAGAAGGCGTTGCCGAAGTCCTGCACCGGCAGATACGCGAAGGAGTCAATCTTGACGGCGGCGGCAAAGGCCGCCATGATGGTGGGGCCAAAGCTGTTCACCAGGCCCTGGACCATCAGGATCCCCAGATTCATCACCGACTGCTGGACGCAGGTCAGGAAGGAATAGCTGGCCACCTCCCGCAGGCAGCTGGCCCGCACCCGGAGATAGGGCCCCAGCCCCCGGAACTGGGGGCACCGGGCCAGGGCGTAGACGGCGATGCCCAGCCCCGACACATATTGTGCGATGACGGTGGCCTCGGCGGCCCCCGCTACCCCCCGGCCCAGGCCCAGCACAAACCACAGGTCCAGCAGGATATTCAGGCAGGCGGACACCCCCAGAAAGGCCAGGGGCGCCACGCTGTTTCCCACCGCCCGGAGAAAGGAAGCAAAATAGTTGTACAAAAATACCGCCGGGATGCCGGCAAAAATCACCGCCAGGTAGGCCCGCATCAGCCCCCACACCGGGTCGGGCACCTGCAAAAACACCCGGATCAGGTCCAGGCAGCCGAAGGCGGCCAGGTTCAGCACCACCGCCACGGCGGCAATCAGCACAAAGGAGGACACCATGCTCTCTTTCAGGCCCGCCTCATCCCGGCGGCCGAACCGGATGGAAAACAGGGCCCCGCTGCCCATGCACAGCCCCAGCAGGATGGAGGTGAGAAAGGTCATCAGGGAATAGGAGGACCCCACCGCCGCCAGGGCGTCGGTGCCCGCGAAACGCCCCACAATCAGGGTGTCCGCCACGTTGTAGCACTGCTGCAGCAGGTCCCCCAGGATCATGGGGATGGCAAACAGCAGCATGGACCGCATCACCGGGCCCCGGGTCAGATCCTGATTCATGCCCTCGCCTCCAAATCGAAAGTTTTATCTTACGTTTCGCAACCATTATATCCCTGTCCGGGTGAAGTGTCAACGGGCGGTTTCTTTTTGGAGGCGGGGGTGGTATACTGTGGACATCAGGGGGCGGAAAGCCCCCAAGGAGGGGGTTTGACAGCCATGTTCCTGGAAGGACTGGACCAGCTGGACCAGAAGATTGTCCGGCTTTTGATCGAAAACGCCCGGATGTCCTATTCGGACATCGGGCAGGCGGTGGGGATTTCCCGGGTGGCGGTGAAAGCCCGGATTCAGGCTTTGGAGCAGCGTGGGGTCATTGAGGAATACACCACCATTGTGAACCCCCAGAAGATCAGCGGGGCGGTGTCCTGCTACTTTGAGATCGAGACGAGGCCCGACACCCTGGCCGAAGTGATTCGCCGCCTGGCGGAAAACGAGACCATCACCCAGATTTACCGGGTCACCGGCAAGGACAAGCTCCACGTCCACGCGGTGGCGGCTTCCGGCGAGGAGATGGAACAGCTGATCCGGGAGGTGATCGACCCCCTGCCGGGGGTGATCAGCTGCAGCTGCAACACCATCCTGTCCCGGATCAAGGATATCAAGGGGCTGCGGCTGTAAAAAGCTGCGGTTTTTCCACCAGACGCGGCATGTCCGGTGGAAAAAGCCGGGTTCCCGTTCTGTGTCGTGGCGTTCCGGCGCGGAAGATGGTATGCTGTCAGCAGAGAGGAGGCTGCACCATGGACCAGAAAAAGATCGGGGCCTTTTTGAAGGCCCTGCGGACCGAAAAAGGCCTGACCCAGGAACAGCTGGCCGGAGAGATGCTGGTATCCAGCCGGACGGTGTCCCGGTGGGAAACCGGCAGCAACCTGCCCGACCTGAGCGTCCTTTTGACCCTGGCGGACTTTTACGGCGTCAGCCTCCGGGAACTGCTGGACGGTGAAAGGAGATCGGAACCCATGAAGGAACAAAACGACAGCGAGACCCGCGCCACCCTGCAGCTGGCGGCGGGCTATTCGGAAGAAATCAACAAGCGGATCACCCGCAACGTCCACTGGGCGTCCTGGCTGGGGGTGGCAGCCCTGGGGCTGTATTTCCTTCTGGAATCCACCGGCCTGGGGGAGACCGGCTGGCCGGAAGCGGTGAGCGGGTTTGTGCTGGGGCTGGCCTGGGGGATTCTGCTGACCTTCGCCCTGCTGACAGGGCGGTTTGGCAAAGTCTTGATGCAGGCCAAGCTGAAGGTTCTGGGGCGGGTGAGATCGAATCCCACCCACCGCCCATAGCGGTTCCCCGCCGCCTGCGGCGGCGCCCCCATACGGGGGCTCTGGGGCACAGACTGCTCCCTCTACCGGGAGCGGCACCGGAACTTTCAGGCGGGGCTCGAAACCGGCAGCTACTCCTTCTGGATTTCAGCTGCACCGTGCCCTTAGGTGAGACAATGCCAATAGAGGAAAAACGGGCTCTAAAACCGTTCCCTGCTCCTTCCGGGTGAGGGAGCAGCTAAAAATCCCGTCCCCCGGCAGGGGGATGTCGCACAGCGACAGGGGGACACCGCTGGAGGGCGGGTGGGTGGGAATCTAAATCCTGCCGGCTGAGGGGCCAGCCTTCCGCCCTCGGCTCCGCCGTGAGGCTCTGCGGCTATGAGAAAGGGACCGGCGTTCAACAAGGCCCCGCCGGGCATAAAAAAATCCCCGTTCCAGACAGGAACGAGGATTTTTTTGATATCAGGCAATCAGGAACTTTGCATCGTACCGGGCCGCAGGCCCAAACGCAAATTAAGATGCAGGGCCTTGCAACCCTCTAGCCCCCAGGTGAGTGCGGCCAGAGTGGATGGTACCCAGCAAAAAGTCTTTTGCCTACTTTTCTTCAGAAAAGTAGGTTAGTTGCAGGCCAGGACGTCGTGGTAGAACTGGTTCATTTCCTCTTCGGTGGAGAAGTTGGCCACGTACATCTGGTTGCCCATGGCGCCGGCCAGGGCGTCGGGGATCCGGTCCACCATCCGCATGTTGTCCTGGTACTTCTGCATGATCTGCTCGTGGCTGTAGACAAAGGGCTTGCCGTCCCGGCGCCCCGCGTAGGCACAGTAGAAATGCTGGCCCACCGGCATGTTGGTACCGCCAAAGGCCACCATGTCGGCCCAGATCTTGTAGACGTTGGTGGAGCGGGCAAAGTTGATCATGTCGGGGGTGAAGCCGCCGCAGGGCCGCATGTTCACTTCCAGGGCAACAATCTTGCCCTTTTCGCCCATGCTGGCCTGGTCCTCGGTCATACGGAAGAACTCAAAATGGATGAACCGGCTCTTGACCCCGAAGCTCTTGACCGCCGCACGGCCAGCAGCCCGGGTGTCGTCGGGCAGATCCTTCACAATGTAGTAGATGGAGTTGTCGTTGTTGTTGACAATGTCCATGATGGACATGGGGGTCACGTTGCCCGCCTCGAAAATCGGGTTGCCGTGGGCGTCGATGATGGCGTCGTAGCTGTTCACCTCGGCGTGGACAAACTCCTCCATGATGTAGGGGGCAAAGGGATGGGCTGCATACTTGTAGGCCAGGAAGTCCTTCAGCTCCTGATCCGAGGACAGCTTGTAGGTGTCGGAAGCACCCACGCCGTTGTCCGGCTTGACCACCACAGGATAGCCCACCTCGTCGATGAACTTGCGGCAGCCCTCAAAGTTGTCCACCATGTGGTACCGGGCGGTGGTGATGCCGGCCTTCTGGTAGTAGGCCTTCATCTTGCTCTTGTACTTGATCCGGGGGATGTCCTCCAGGTGGAAGCCGGTGGTGATGTTGAAGTCGGTGCGCAGCCGGGCATCCTGCTCCAGCCAGTACTCGTTGTTGGACTCCAGCCAGTCGATCTTGCCATACTTGAAGGCAAAGAAGGCCACCGCACGGTAGACCTCGTCGTAGTTCTCCAGGCTGCCCACCTTGTAATACTCGTCCAGGCTCTCCTTCAGCTCGGGCATCAGTTCGTCATAGGCCTGGTCGCCAATGCCCAGCACATTCATCCCGTTGTTCTTCAGCTCATGGCAGAACTGCCAGTAGTTGGTGGGGAAGTTGGGAGAGATGAAGATGAAATTTTTCATACAGATTCCTCTTTTCACTTATAGGACGGCCGTTTCCGGCCGGAAAACCATACCAATCCGCCGCAGGCTCAACCCCATCAGCCCAGCAGATGGGGCAGATAGTAGATCACCTGTTTGTACCACCAGGGCCAGTCGTGGCAGACGTCGGTGCCCCACAGGTCCACCCAGACCGGAATCCCCTTCTGTTCAAAGATCTCCTTCATCCGCCAGGTGGTGGCAGGCATCTCCCAGTCGCCCTGACCGCAGCAGACGACTGCTTTCTTGGAGCGGTAATAGTCCATGAAGGGGTGGTCGGTGGGGAAGTTGGCCATGTAGTCCACCGGCGAATTGCGGTAGACCACATCGTCCATATAGCCGTCAAACCCGTAGCTGGCGGTATAGATGCCGCTGAGGGCCAGGCAGCCGTCGAACAGGTCGGGGTGCCGCAGATAGAGGTTCAGGGCATGGGTGGCGCCCAGGCTGCACCCGAAGGGGATGACGCCGGGCAGGCTGTCCCAGCCGTTGCGCTGGCAGGCAATGTACTGGAGCTTGGGGCAGGCCTCCTGCACAATGTAGTCCAGCCACTGCTCATAGCGGCGGATCCGCCAGTAGGGATCCCCCTGCTTGTCCGACCAGGTCTCCTTGTCCATGGTGTCGATGGACAGCACCATCAGCTGGCCCGACTCGATCCAGGGGGCCAGGGTGCCGGCCATGTGGTAGTTCTCAAAATCGAAGAACCGGCCGTCCTGGCAGGGGATGAACAGCATGGGCCGGCCGGCATGGCCGTAGAGCTTGCACTCCATTTCCCGCCCCAGGGCGGGGCTGTAGTCCTTGAAATACTGCGTTTCCATTGCTTCCTCCTTATACGTCGAGGCCGTAGAACAGGGTCTCCATCACAAAGGGGAGCTGGCGCTCCCAGCTGGCCTCGCTATGGGTGCCGCCGGGGACAATCCGCAGGGTCAGATGGACCCCGCTGCTCATCACCTTGGTGCCAAAGGCCCCGAATTCCCGCCGCATGCTCTTGTGGTTGCCCATCTCTTCCGAGCCGTAATCCATATACAGCACGGTATCGGGCCAGAGCTTCGCCCGGGCCACCAGGGCTTTCAGCCGGTCGGGGGCCACCCAGATGGAGGGGGACAGGGCCGCGGCCCGGCTGAACACATCGTTGTACCGGAACAGGGCGTACAGGCTCATCAGCCCGCCCATGGAACTGCCCGCAATGAAGGTGTGGTCCCGGTCGGGCAGGGTGCGGCATTCGCTGTCCACAAAGGGCTTGAACTCCTGCAGAAACCACTGCATGGTCTCATCCCCGTGGCCCTCAAACCGGCCCAGTCCCTTTTCCTCAAAGCGGTAGGGGGAATACTCGTCCAGCCGCTCGTAGTGGGCGCCGGTGTTGCACTCCAGCGCCGCCACAATCAGGGGCACATGGTTTTCGTCCAGGAACTTCTCCATCCCCCAGCTCTTGCCGTAGGTGGCGTCCTGGTCCCAAAAGACATTCTGTCCGTCAAACATATACAGCACCGGATACCGGCGGTCCTGCTCCTGGTCGTAATCCACCGGCAGGTAGAGATATGCATCCCGCTGCTGCTCCCCGTTGACCCCGGGGTAGGGGACACTCCATTTCCTGACCATTGCTCATCCTCTCCGGGCCGGCGCCCCCGGCATGCCGGGCCCGGCCCCTCACACCCCGGCCCCCGGCCGCGATGTGTCATATAGTTTATCACAGTAAAGCAAAGAAGTAAAGCCTTCTATTGCCAAAAAACTCCCGCCGAACGGATGGGCGGGAGTCAGTGACGCATCAGATGCTGTTTAGTAAACCTTTTCCACAGAGACAATCCAGCCCTTGGTATCGGGCAGGCGGCCCCACTGCATACCGGTCATGGTATCGTACAGTTTCTGGGTGACAGGGCCGATCTTGCCGTCGCCGATGTAGGCGTGGTCGCCCTTCCAGACCAGCTCCTTGACGGGGGAGACCACGGCGGCGGTGCCGGTGCCGAAGACCTCTTCCAGCTTGCCCTCGTGGGCGGCCTTCATGATGTCGCTCGATGCAGCTGCGGCGGGTGACGCCGGGCAGGACGGTGCCCACGGTGGCGGCGGTGTAGACCTTGCCGTCGATCTTGAACATGATGTTCATGCTGCCGACTTCCTCGACGTACTTCTTCTCGACGCCGTCCAGCCACAGAACCTGGGCGTAGCCCTGCTCTTCAGCCAGCTCGCCGGCCTTGATGGAGGCAGCGTAGTTGCCGCCGCACTTGGTGAAACCGGTGAGGCCGGGGGCTGCACGGATGTACTCGTCCTCGACGTAGATGCGCACCGGGTTGATGCCCTCGGCGTAGTAAGCGCCGGAGGGAGAGCAGATGATGCAGAAGGTGTAGTGGTGAGAAGCGTGGACACCCAGGCCCACATCGGTTGCAAACACGAAGGGACGGATGTACAGGGATGCGCCGTCGGTGTGGGGCACCCAGTCACGGTCCACATCCACGATGGCCTTGACGGCCTGGATGTAATCCTCTTCCGGAATCTTGGGGATGCACAGACGGTCCGCAGAATCCTGCATCCGCTTGGCGTTGCAGTCGGGACGGAACAGCTGAATGGTGCCGTCGGCGGTGCGGTATGCCTTCATGCCCTCGAAAATCTCCTGGGCATAGTGGAAAACGGTGGTGGCAGGATCCAGCTCAAAGGGGCCATAGGGTACGATCCGGGGGTCGTGCCAGCCCTCACCGGCAGTGTAGTCCATCACGAACATGTGATCGGTGAAAATTTTGCCGAAGCCAAGCTTGGTCTCGTCCTGCGGTTTTGCCTTGGGGGAGGCAGTACGGGTGACTTTAATATCCAACATGATATTCCCTCTTTTCTCACTCTTGCGCGAAAGATGCCTGGGCCCCCGCCCCGCCGCTTCCGCCAGTGTTATTCTTATTATAATGACAAGTGAAAATTTTACAAGAGGGGCCGCATATATTTTCATCTTTCGCCAATGTAAGTTGCGCCAGATTGTGCTATAATAACACTGGGTTTTCAGGCCGGTGCAAGGCCGGTTTCGGGCCCCTGTTCCGCGCAGCTGCGGCCAAAAGGCCGGCCTGTGCCGGCAGGCACAGGCGCTGCTCCACCCCACCAACACAAAGGATAAAAACAATGATACAAGGTGTTCTTTTCGATATGGACGGGCTGATGTTTGACACCGAGCCCCTGTGGAGTGAATCCTGGGCGCCGGCCCTGGCCCTCTTCGGCCTGCCCTTCAAGGAGGGGCTGGACCAGTCGGCCCGGGGTTCGGCGGGGGAAAACCTGCGGGCGGTGATCCGCAGCTACTATGGCCCCGACTGCCCCGCCGAGGAAATCATCGCGGCCTTTGACAAGATCGCCCACGAGAAATTCCTGGCCCCTGTGCCCAAAAAGCCGGGCCTGGACCCCCTGCTGGACTGGCTGGAAGCCCGCGGCATCCCCATGGCGGTGGTGTCCTCCAGCGGCGAATCGGTGATCCGCCGCAACCTGGACAACTGGAAGATGACCAGCCGGTTCAAGGCCATCGTCTCGGGGGAGATGGTGACCCGCTCCAAGCCCGACCCCGAGGCCTTCCTGCTGGGGGCCAAAGCCATCGGTGTGGCCCCCGCCTCCTGCCTGGTGCTGGAGGACAGCCACAACGGCGTCCGGGCCGGCGCTGCCGGCGGGTTCGTCACCGTGATGGTCCCCGACCTGATGCCCGATACCCCCGAGATGCAGCAGCTGTACACCTGCAAGTGCGACAACCTCAACCAGGTTCTGGGCAAGCTGAAAGCTGGTGACCTGTGACCATGGCTGCCATCCGCGCTGCCTTTTTCGACATCGACGGCACCCTGCTGACCTTCGGGGACCGGCGTATGCCCGATTCCACCGCCCGGGCCCTGGCCAGGATGCACCAGGCCGGCATCCTGCTGTTCATTTCCAGCGGCCGGCCCCCCTTCCAGCTCAAGCAGCTGCCCCCCATCCAGGCCATCCCCTTTGACGGCTACATCCTGACCAACGGCCAGTTCTGCGCCGACCAGGCCATGAACCCTTTCTTTGTGCAGCCCCTGCCCCGGGAATCCATGCCGGCCCTGCTGGCCTGGCTGGACCAGCACCCCGACATCGTCTGCACCTTTGCCGAAGAGGAGGGCTCCTACGACAACCGCCCCGCCACCCCGGCCCTCAACCAGCACTGCCTGGACTGCGGGGTGATCCCGCCCCATCAGAATGTGGAGGACCCGGCCCGGGCCCTGACCCACACCACTTTCCAGCTGAGCCTCTATACGCCCCCTGAGCTGGACGCCGCCTTCTGCCAGGCGGTGCCGGGCTGCCGGGCGGTGCGGTGGAACGACGCCTTTGCCGATATCATCCCTGCCAACGGGGGCAAGGCCGAGGGCCTGGCCCGGATGATGGCCCGCTTCGGCCTGACACCAGACCAGTGCATCGCCTTCGGGGACGGGGGCAACGATGTGGATATGCTGCGGACCGCCGGCATCGGGGTGGCCATGGGCAATGCCGCCCCCGCCGTCCAGGCGGCGGCCGACTATGTCACCGACGCCGTGGATCAGGACGGCATCTGGAACGCCGCCCTCCACTTCGGCCTGATCCAGGAATAATTCTCAAATCAGTGATGCAGTCACAGACAACCCCGGACGAGGGGTGTATAATAAGACCATCAGGAGCACAGAGCTCCTGCCCAACACGATACACAGACCGCCTGATGCGGTCCCTGCGATAAAAGACAAACCAACATCAAAAAGGAGAGACTACCATGAAAGAGTTGAAGTTCTACGTTTGCAGCCACTGCGGCAACCTGGTTGAGATGGTCCACAGCTCGGGCGTTCCCATGATCTGCTGCGGCGAGCCCATGAAGGAGCTGGTCCCCAACACCGTTGATGCTGCCGGCGAGAAGCACAAGCCGGTGGTCACCGTCGAGGGCAGCACCGTCACCGTGGCTGTGGGCTCTGTGGCTCACCCCATGACCGATGCTCACCTGATCCAGTGGGTGGTCCTGGAGACCGAGCAGGGCGTCCAGCGCAAGGAGCTGTCTGCCAACGCTGAGCCCAAGGCAGTCTTCACCGTCGCCGAGGGCGACAAGGTTGTGGCCGCTTACGCTTACTGCAACCTGCACGGCCTGTGGAAGACCGAGGTCTGATCCCCCTTTGACCTGATCTGACATCCCGACATACCAGCGCCCCCGTCCCGGCCAGGCCGGAACGGGGGCGCTTTTTTGCTTCGTGTGAAAGCAAAAAGGAGTTTATAGGCATAACGAAAAGGTATTCGATGATGGCATTTTAGCGCCGGACCAGTTTTCCCAGGGCATTGCGGGGAAGGGGTTCCCGGGTGAACTCCACCGCGGTGATCCGCTTGTAGAGGGGAAGGGTCCGGTTGGTCCGGGTCACAAAGGCCCGCACCTGGTCCTGCACCCCGGCCCGGCAGGAAATCCGGGCGCAGATTTTGCCCTCCCGCTGCTCCACCAGCACTTCCCGCACCGCGGGGTTCCGGCTGAGCAGGGCTTCCAGCTCCTCGGGGCTGACATTCTCCCCGCTGGGTAGGACCATCAGGTTGTTCTTCCGGCCGGTGAGGTAGATGTACCCGTCGGCATCCATCCGGGCCAGGTCCCCGGTGTGAAACCAGCCGTCCCGCAGCACCGCCGCCGTACCCTCAGGATCTTTGTAGTACCCCAGCATGACGGCTTCGCCCTTCATGCACAGCTCCTCATCCTCCAGCCGGTACTCCATGTCGGGGTCCCGCAGGCCCACCGAAGACAGGTGGGCCGGGTCCTGGGCGCTGTTCCAGCCGCCGTCTCCCACCGTCTCGGTGAGGCCGTAGGTCTGGATGATGGTGAACCCCTGGTCGATCAGGTCGGCCAGCATCTGGGGGTCATACATGGCGGCCCCGCAGGTAAACAGCCGCAGCTTGCCCAGCCGGGCCCTCTTGCCCTTTTTCACATCGTGGTGGATGGACTTGAGCAGGGTGGGGACCACCGCCATGGCGTCGCTGGGCATGGCGGCCAGATCCCGGTAAAACCGCCGCAGATCACTGCAGAAATGGATGGCGTTGCCGCTGATGCTCCAGGAAATCAGGCTGGTGAGGGCCGCCACATGGAACAGGGGCAGCACATTGAAGGCGGCGAACTGGTAATCCTCCGGCAGGCCGAACTGCTGGCGGATGGAATCAAAGGGCTCGGTGAACAGCCGCATGGGGGCAAAGAGGTTCCGCTGGCTCAGCATCACCCCTTTGCTGCGGCCGGTGGTGTCAGAAGTAAACAGGATCAATGCCAGGGCGTCCTGGTCCCGGCACTCGGTCAGCTCGGCCAGCTCGGTGCAGCCGGCGAAAGCCCCGATGTCCAGCACCGGGCCGGCATACTGTGCAAAATCCGGTTCCCGCTCCTGATAGGAGCCGTCGGCCAGCAGGCAGTCCACGTCGGCCTGAGCCAGCTCGGCAGAGATCTGGGGCCAGCTCTTTTCGCTGTTCAGAGGAACAGCCACCGCCCCCGCCAGCAGGCACCCGAAGATGGCCACCGCATAGGGGTAGCCGGTGCGGGCCAGCAGGCCGATGTGGCGCCCCTGGACCCCCGGCAGGTTCCGCCGCAGATAGCCCACCATCCGGCGGATGTCTGCCGCGTATTCCTGATAGGTGACCTCCCGGACGGCGCCGGCCTGTTCGTCAAACCACCGCACCGCCACCCGCTGGGGCCAGGCCGACTCCATGTTGATGACGTTCTGGTAGACGGTGGACACCCAGAAGGTCTGGTCCAGGGACTGCTCCATGGCCTGGCGGGCCCGGGCCGAATCCCGGGCCTCAAAGGCGGCCAGAATCTCCCGGTACCAGCGGAGGGTCACCAGCACACTCTGACGCCGGGCGTGCTGCTTGTAGGAGGACTGGATGGCGTCGTCGATGATCTGGTAGATCTGCTGCATCATCCGGCTGCGGGTCAGCCGGGCCAGCAGCTCGTGGAACTGGCTGTCCAGCCTGGCAAAGGCGGCCAGGTCGGCTTCAGCCCGCTCCATCTGGCCCAGCAGCTGCCGCAGCTGTTCAATCTCGCCGTCGGTGGCCCGGCGGCAGGCAATCTCACAGATGGGTCCCTCCACCATCCGGCGGAAGGTGAGGATGTCCCGCAGGGTCTCCCGGCCCAGATACAGCATGGGCACCAGCTGGTTCAGCGCCGCCCCCGCCTCGGGGCCCCGGATAAAGGAGCCTTCGCCGAAACGGGTTTCCAGCAGCCCCAGGCCGCTGAGTTTCTGGAGGGCATTGCGCACCGTCACCCGGCTGACCCCGAACTGGGCTGCCAGCTCGTTTTCAGAGGGGAGCTTGTCGCCGGGCTTCCAGCTGCCGGACAGAATCTGCTGGCGCAGCTGGTCAAAGACCTGCTGGCTGACGCTGCTCTTTACAACTTTTTGAATGGCCATCTCGGATGCTCCTTTGTTGATTGTTACAGTCCTATTGTAACATCCGGCGGCCTATTTTACAATCCGGCTTACTCTTCCGGCGCCGCCTCCGCTTCAGCGGTATGGCCGGCGGCGGCAATTTTATTGCCGATGGAGGCCGCCAGCAGGGACCCGCCCAGGATGACGGCGCCGCCGATCCAGAAGGTGACCAGCTGGGAGCCGATGACGGCGGGGGTGATCTCCTCAAAGTTGACGGTGGCCACCGTCAGGTAGGCAAAGGCCACATTGTTGCAGACCATGGGGCAGACGGTGCCGCCCAGGATGATCACGGTCAGGATGACGCCGATGGACAGGGCAAAGGCCCCCAGCAGCCCCAGATACGGAGCCAGGCCGAAGGTTCCCATGTAGAGGACCAGGGCCGCCACCAGGCCCAGGGTGCCGCCGGCAAAGATGTCGGGGATCTTCTTCATGTCTGCCCCCAGGGCGAAGAAGAAGATGGTGACAAAGTACAGGGGCCAGCCGGCGATGCCGAAGGCCACCGCTGCCACGTTGACGATGAAAATCCACACCAGCACGCTGGCCGTGACGATGAACTGATGGCGGGACGGTTTTTGAAAGATGGACATGGGAATCCTCCTTTGGATGGCAGCCGCCCCGGGGGGCCGGGCTGGATCTTGTTTTCGGTCGTTCACAGTCTACCTGTAATACAGGTACTCCAACAGGATACCATGCCAGGGGGGCCTGTGTCAATGGGGTGGGAGGATTTTGCCTGCCGGATGGCATGGCAAAAAACAGCGAAGCGGGGGGATCCTGCGCTCTATCTTTGATCGAATCCTGCCTGCCGCCCCTTGACAGGGGCTCGGTACCGGGGGCTGCTTCTTTTGCCTTTGGGATGAACTGCTCCAGTAAAAGTAGACAATGAAAAAAGAAGGCCTCCTGTGGTGAACCGCCCCATATTGTGCGGACAGTACAAAAAAGAGGCCTGCAAGGGGTAGAACAAGCGAATCAAAGACTGGCCTGGCGAAGCGAGAGCGGAGCC
>CAJFNF010000027.1 GCA_904394215.1 uncultured Faecalibacterium sp. | reverse complement strand
TTCCCGCCTCACGGTCCAAGGGAGGGATAAGATGTCGGAAATTCGTGTTAAAGAGGGCGAGTCGCTGGAAAGCGCACTGCGTCGCTTTAAGCGGAGCACTGCCCGCAGCGGCGTGCTCGCAGAGGTTCGTAAGCGCGAGGCTTACGAGAAGCCCTCTGTGCGCCGTAAGAAGAAGTCTGAAGCGGCCCGCAAGCGCAAGTACAAGTAATTGAGCTTTGCCCACGGTCCTGATGACCGCTGCGTTGCTAACGCCGATGTGGGAGAACCCTGTTCAGGGTTCTCCCATTTTTGTTGACCTGCTGCCTGCAAAGGAGGCTGCTGTTATGCTCATCACCCCCGAATATGTATTTCAGGATGTGACCCATATCACCCCGGCCTTTCTGGCAGGCAAGGGGATCAAGGCCCTGGTGCTGGATATTGACAACACCCTCACCGGCGACGGCAGCCAGGAGCTCAGCGCAGATGTGGCGGCCTGGCTGGACACCATGCGCAAAGCCGGGGTCCGGCTGACCATCGTCTCCAACGGCACCCCCAAGCGGGTGGCGCCCTTTGCCCGGAAGGTGGGGCTGGACTATGTCTGCTGGGCTGCCAAGCCCCTGACCCTCGGCCTGTCGGTGGCCCGGCGCCGCCTTGGCGTCCGCCGGAAAGAGATGGCCATGGTGGGGGATCAGCTCTACGCTGACCGCCTGGCTGCGGCCCTCTACGGCATCCCGGCGCTGATGGTGGTGCCCCGGGGCCCCGACCGGGGCGCCCAGGTCAAGCTCAAGCGCAAATGGGAGCGCAGCCACTGGCAGGCTTATTATGACCGGGGAGGGAAGCTGCTGTGAGTGAATCTGTGATCCGCTTTGGTCCCGCCGGCATGGGGGACAGCTTCGCCGCCCAGGGCTACAAGACCAGCCTGGACATCCCGGCCTACACCGCCGGCATGGGCCTCAACGCCTTTGAATACCAGTGCGGCCACGGGGTCCGGCTGGCCGGGGACAAGGCCCGGAAGATGGCCGCCCTGGCAGCGGAAAAGGGGATGGTGTTCAGCGTCCATGCCCCTTACTATATCAGCATGTCCAGCCTGGACGAGGAAAAACGCCTGGGCAGCATCCGCTACCTGCTCCAGAGCTGCGAGCTGTGCCGGGCCCTGGGGGGCCGGCGGGTGATCTTCCACCCCGGCAGCTGCGGCAAGCAGAGCCGGGAGGCCGCCCTGGACAAGGCCCTGGATACCCTGCGCCGGGCCATGGAAGCCCTGGACGAGGCGGGGTATGGGGACATGACCCTGTGCCCCGAGACCCTGGGCAAAATCGGCCAGCTGGGGGACCTGGAAGAGGTCCTGGCCCTGTGCCAGGTGGACAAGCGCCTGGTGCCCTGCATCGACTTCGGGCACTTGAACGCCCGGACCCTGGGGGGCATCCGGGGCAAAGAGGACTATGCCGCCATTCTCGACCGGATGGGTGAGGCGCTGGGCGATGACCGGGCGCGGCAGTTCCATGTCCACTTTTCCCGGATTGAATTTTCCGCCGGCGGCGAAAAGCGCCACTGGACCTTTGCCGAGACCCAGTACGGCCCCGAACCGGCGCCGCTGCTGGAACTGATCGCCCAGCGGAAGCTGACGCCGGTGATCATCTGCGAGAGTGCCGGCACCCAGGCTGAGGATGCCCGCACCATGCAGCAGATCTGGAAAGCCGCGGCAAACGGGGCGTCCTAAGGCCCCTTGCGTGAGCATGAGATACTAAATTGATGGAGGAATTCCTTATGATTTCTGCAGGCGAATTTCGCAATGGCGTGACCTTTGAGCAGGACGGCCAGGTTCTCCAGGTCGTTGAGTTCCAGCACGTCAAGCCCGGCAAGGGCGCTGCCTTTGTCCGCACCAAGACCAAGAACGTTATCACTGGTGCCGTTATCGAGACCAGCTACAACCCCACCGCCAAGTTCCCCCAGGCGTTCATCGAGCGCCGTGACGTGACCTACAGCTACCAGGACGGCGACCTGTACCACTTCATGGACAACGAGACTTACGATGACATCCCCGTCAACGCAAGCGATGTGCCCGATAACTTCAAGTTCTGCAAGGAGAACGAGGTCTGCAAGCTGCTGTCCTACAAGGGCAAGGTCTTCAGCGTTGAGATCCCCAACTTCATTGAGCTGACCGTCACCGAGACCGAGCCGGGCATCCGCGGCAACACTGCCACCAACACCCTGAAGCCCGCTACCCTGGAGACTGGTGCTACCATCCGCGTCCCCCTGTTCATCAACGAGGGCGACGTCATCCGCATCGATACCCGCACCGGCGAGTATATGGAGCGCGTCTAATCTGACAGTGAGCCGGGCCCGCGGACTGACCGCCGGTCCGGCTTTTTGAATTACAGGGAGGCTGCGGCCTCCCCGGCTGGAGGGATAGAGTATGGAACTGTTTGAAAAAGCTGCCTATTTGCAGGGACTGCTGGAAGGCCTGGAGCTGGACGAGTCCACCAAGGAAGGCAAAGTTTTTCACGCAATGAGCGACCTGCTGGTGGAGATGGCCGGGGCCATCAAGACCATGGAACAGGACATCACCCAGGCTGAGGATCATCTGGATCTGCTGCGCAGCGACGTGGAGGAGCTGCAGGCAGACGTCTATGAGGACGAGGATGAAGATGAGGAGGATGATTCCGAGGCACCCTGCTATGAGGTGGAGTGCCCCAATTGCGGCGAGACAGTCTATGTCACCGAAGAGGACCTGGACGCCGGCGAAGCTTTCTGCACCAACTGCGGCTGCACTTTTGAGGTAGCCCTGGATGACTCGGAGGAGGGCGAAGAGCCCGAGGACGAGGAAGAGCAGCCGGAAGATGCCAGCTATGAGGTCACCTGCCCCCTGTGCGGCACCGTGACGGTGCTGGACGAGGACACCCTTCTGTCGGGCAATGCCCACTGCTCGGGCTGCGGCAAGCCGCTGGAAATTGATCTGCCCGAGGAAGACTGATCCTTCCCCCACTGTTTTCAACAAGAAAATCCCCCGCCCGGTGAAAACCGGGGCGGGGGATTTTTTGCTGCAGGTTTGGATTCAGCGGGTGGCGGCCAGGGCCTTTTCCAGCCAGATGGAGCCGATGTCCAGGGCGTTGTACAGCCCATGGCGGACAGACTGGCGGGCGGTGCGCTCCTTCATCGACTTGGACAGATCGGTGGACAGCAGGGTCACCTGGACTTTGTCGGGCGTCTCGGCGCCATCGGCCTGGACAGTGGACAGGATCTGAAGGTACAGCACATAGGGATCCGTCATCCAGCCATAATAGAGCTCATTGTCCTTGCGGACGAGGGGCTTGCCTTTATAGGTCATTTTTGGTTTATAGGACATTCCAAAGCCTCCCTTATCTTTGAAGCCTGCCGGCCGCAAAAACGGCCAGCCGGGCCGATTGTAAATTTTTCTTTTAGTATAACATAAAAGCAAAGACATTACAAATGATAAATTTGCAAACCATTGCTCCGAGCCTCGATTTCTGCGTTATCCTGTCGAATTTTTTAAAAACTCCGGCAAACCCCGCAGCCTGGGGAAAGAAAATCACCGGAAATGAAAAAGGAAACCGTCCCGCGCTTGCGGCTGCACGGGACGGTTTATTGCGGTATTCGGTTTGGTATGAGGAGGAATCATGTGTCTTACAGGGGGCGGTTGCGGCCCCGCCCTCTCTGTGACTCTAGGATACCAAAGATTTATACATAAACTGTTTTGAATCTATGAATCTTTTGTAAACTCTCCCTACAGGCCGGGATTTTGCCGCAGATCGAATGATTCGGGTTATTCGGGGGCCTTCATGCTCTCCACCATGCTGATGCTGCGGACCTGGCGCCGCATCATCCGGCAGACCACCACCGTGAACAGCAAAGTCAAAGCCACGCTGTACACAAAGCTGGTGGGTTCCAGGGTGCGGATGAACATCATCTGTTCCGACTCCACCGTCCGGATCACAAACTGGTGGAGGGGGGCGCCGATGATCAGGCCCAGCACCGCGCCGATGACGCTCAGCAGCTCGATCTCACGGAAGATGTAGCGGTAGACCTCCTTATCGAAGAAGCCCAGCACCTTGATGGTGGCCAGCTCCTTTTTCCGCTCGCCAATGTTGACGCTGATCAGATTGTACAGCACCACCGCTGCCAGGGCCGCCGCGCAGGCGATGATCAGCAGGACCACGTAGTTGATGCAGGTGATGGTGCTGTCATACATGGCGGCTGCGTCGGCAGTGAAGGAGGTGCTGGACACGTAGTTGCAGTCCAGAAGGATGGTGCTGAGGATTTCCCGCTGGGTGTCATCCTGGCAGGATGTGACCGCATAGACCGTGTTCCAGGCGGGGTCGGAAACCAGTTTGCCGAGGGTATCCCGGGTAACATACAGGTAAGCCCCCAGATAGTTTTTCGCCACGCCGGTAAGGGTCAGCTCCACCCAGGTGCCGTCGGTACTCTGGACCCAGAACGAGTCCCCGGCCGACAGGCCCAGCAGTTCGGCGGTCTTTTCAGAGAGGACCACACTGCCGTCGGTGAAGTCCAGATCCCCGCCAAAGCGGTTTTCCAGGGTGAAGTACTCGGTGAGCTTCTGGGGCGAGTCAGCGGCCACCAGGGTGACGCTGAGCTCGTTGGTGCTGTCGCTGGTGTCGGATACCGAGACGGTGCGGGTATAGAAGGCGCCCCAGCTCTCCACTTCCTCCCGGGAGGTGAGGGTGTCGGTGAGGCTGCCATCGCCCTCCAGGTCCAGGGCCTTGCCGCTGGACAGGGAAATGGACAAATCGGCCTTCTGTATGACGCCGTACTGCTGGCTGACAATCTCCACGATGGAATCCTGGAGGCCGAAGCCGATGAGCATCAGGGCAGTACAGCCCGCCACGCCCAGCACCGTCATATAGAACCGCTTCTTATAGCGGAACAGGTTGCGGGCGGTGGTCTTTTGGGAGAAGGTCATCCGGCGCCACAGGGGACGGATCCGCTCCAGGAAAATCCGCTTGCCGGCGGCGGGGGCCCGGGGGAGCAGCAGGGCGGCCGGCTTCTCCCGCAGGGAGACCCGGCAGGCTGCCAGGGTGGCCAGGCCCACCACGCCGGTGCTGATGAGGATGCTCATGACAGCCAACAGCGGATAAATCTTGAGCCGGAAGGTGGGCAGGTCAAAGACGGTGGAATAGGCAAACCAGATGACCGAAGGCAGGCCGTAGAAGCCCAGCAGCATGCCTGCGATGCAGCCCAGCAGCCCGGCGGTGATGCCGTAGACCATATACTTGGCTGTAATCTCATGGCTGCTGTAGCCCAGGGCCTTGAAGGTGCCCATCTGGGTGCGGTTTTCCTCCACCATCCGGGTCATGGTGGTGCTGGCCACCAGGGCCGCCACCAGGAAGAAGAACAGGGGGAATACCCGGGCGATGGATTCGATCCGGTCGGCGTTCTGCTCGAACATCACCATCGAAACCACGCTGTCCCGATCCAGCACATACCACTCGCCGGCGGTGATGTCGTCCACCTGCTCGGCGGCGTCGTTCAGCTGCTGGCGGGCATCGGCCAGCTGGGCCTCGGCGTCGGCCTTCTGCCGGGCAAATTCGGCGGCGCCCTGGTTGTAGGAATCCCAGCCTTCGTCCAGCTGGGCCCGGGCGTCTTCCAGCTGTTTTTCAGCGGCGTCAAAGGAGGTCCAGGCCTGGGCGTTGCCGGTGTTGAGGGCCAGCTGGCCTTCCAGCACCTGGAGCTTCATCTGCTTCAGGGCGGCCTCCGCCTCGGTGACCAGCTCCTCGTTGGAGAGATTGGGGGAAGAGATCAGCCCCTGCTGGTACATCTGCTGCTTGCCCTGGTCCAGCTGGGCCTGGTAGTCCGCCAGCTGCTGGTAGGTGGAATCGTAGAGGGCCTGGGCCCGGGCCAGCAGATCCCGGAGCTCCACATAGTTCACATCCTCCGGCTCGGCCTCTTCCAGGGCGGCCTCGGCATTCTGGAGGATATCCTCGGCGTAGCCCAGCATGGGGTCGGCTACGCTCTTGAGGGTGACCAGCTGCTTGATCTGCTCCAGCTGCTGCTCAAAGTCCAGCACCTGGGACTGGGCATCCACCAGCTGGTCGGCGCCGCTGGCCATGGAGTCGGGCAGGGCAGCCTTCTGGGCCTCCAGCTCCTGCAGGCCGCTGGCGTATTCGGCCTCGCCCTGATCCAGTTTGGCTTTGGCCTCGTCCAGCTTCTGCTGGGCGTCGGCCAGCTGGGCCTGGGCCTCGGCCTCCTTCTCTTCAAAGGCGGAGCGGGCCTCATCCAGCTGGGCCTGGGCAGAGTCAATGAGGTCATCCCGCCGCTGGGCCGCCTGCCGGGCGCTGATGGCTTCCAGGCGGTCCTTGACGGTGTCCACCGCCTGCTGATACTCGTCGGAATAGTTGTCGTACTGATCGGCGCCCGCCACCTTGATGTAGCAGGAGGCGTAGTAATCCATGGACAGGCTGCCGTCCGCCACATAAATGGCCATCCCCAGGGCGCCGTTGCCGGCTGTGGTGCTCTCGGTCTCATTGGAAAAGTAGAGGGGATCTTTCACAAACCCCACCACCGTCAGGGTGTCGGTGTCCAGCCCTGTGTCGCCGGTGAGGGTGATGGCATCCCCCAGCCGGATGCTGGAAGCGGAGGCGGTGTCCAGCACCTGGACCACGCACTCGCCGGCTGCCTCGGGCATCCGGCCATCTTCCAGAACCAGGCGGTTCATGTTGGATGTTTCAGCCAGGGTGGGGTAGGCGGGCAGCTGCTGGATCCGGACGGCCAGGGTGTTGCCGCCCCGGTAGCTGCCCTCGCAGTCCACCGATTTGACCGGCATGACGGCCTCCACTCCCTCGATGGAGGAGATGGCGTCGATGTCCTTGCCGCTGAGGCCCAGGGTGGACACCACCCGGATGTCAAAGACATTCTGCTGGGTGTACCAGGCCTGGCCTGCACCCCGCATGCCGGGAGCAACGCTGAGCAGGCCGGAGAGCATCATGACCCCCAGCAGCACAATCCCGAATACCGAGGCGAAGCGGCTTTTGCTGGCAGAAAGTTCCCGCCACATATTTTTGCGATAGGTCTTTTTCACGATGACTCACCACTCGATCTCTTCCACCGGGACAGGGTGCTCGTTCACCTCATTGGAGATGATCTGGCCGCTGCGCACCTGGACGATCCGGTCGGCCATACCGGTCAGAGCTGTGTTGTGGGTGATGACAATGACGGTGCGGCCGGTTTTCCGGCAGGTGTCCTGCAGGAGGGCCAGAACCGACTTGCCGGTCTTGTAGTCCAAAGCGCCGGTAGGCTCGTCACACAAAAGGATCTTGGGGTTTTTGGCCAGGGCGCGGGCAATGGCTACCCGCTGCTGTTCGCCGCCGGACAGCTGGGCAGGGAAGTTGTTGAGCCGCTGGCCCAGGCCCACGCTTTTCAAAGTCTCGGCGGGGTCCAGGGGATTGCGGCAGATCTCGATGGCCAGCTCCACATTTTCCAGGGCGGTCAGATTCTGCACCAGGTTGTAAAACTGGAACACAAAGCCCACATCGTAGCGCCGGTAGGCGGTGAGCTCTTTTTCGTTGAAGCGGCTGACCTCGGCGCCGTCCAGGACGATGCGTCCTTCGTCGCAGCGGTCCATCCCCCCCAGCATGTTCAGCAGGGTGGTTTTGCCGGCGCCGGAAGGCCCGACGATGACACAGAATTCCCCCTTGTTGACATGAAAGGTCATGTGATCTGCTGCAGCGACCCGGACATCGCCGGTCTGGTAGTATTTTGACACGTCGGTGAAACTGACAAAAGCATCCATGGATACCACCTTCGCTTTCTCTCTATGACGCTTTTTTGCGCTCACATTTTTCTACTTTAATAGTACAACAAACCGGCGGGCAGTTGCAAGAAATTCCCTGTTGTATTCATGCAAATGTTACAAATCTGCCACAATGATCCAGGGCCTGATTGTGCTTTGCGCCTGCCCGGCGGGGCCGGCCGGCCCGCCTTTCCGGGGGCTCTTTGTGAAGCTCTGACAAAAAACAAGGTGCCATTTTATGGAAAAAGGAGAACTTGGTCCGCATCCCCGAAAAGAAAGCTTCTGAATGGCCATCAATCCCCATAGAATGATGAAAACGGAACGTGAAAATTGGGGTCATAGAAAACTTTGCCCCGCACCGGGCCGCAGGCCCAAAGGCAAAAAAGAAGCTTATTACCGTCTGTTTTGTGGATCTCATGAAGGAAAACAGCAGTGGATGGTACCCAGTAAAGCTCTTTTTGCCTCCTTTTTCTCTCGAGAAAAAGGAGGGGGGTTGACTTCGGGGGCGCGGCATGATAGAATAGGCGCAGTTTAAACAAACAAAGCAAATGCGCTGACGGGGAAAAATCGGGAGATCTTCCGCATGCAGAGAGCCGCCGGGTGGTGTAAGGCGGCGCGGGAACTTCTGGCTACTGGCCCCTGAGCAGCAGAGCCCAACGGTCATTTCCCAGTAGGTTCTGACGGATGCCCACCGTTACGGGGGCAGCGATTCGCCGCTTTTTGAGTGTGCTGATCGTGTGAGCGGCCGCATCATTTGCGGCAAAGAGAGTGGTACCACGGGCCGCCTTGTAATAAACGTTACAGGCTCTCGTCTCTCAGGGCTTTCGCCCCTGAGAGACGAGGGCCTTTTTGTATGCGCCGGTTCCCCCGGAACCGGGCGCGGCTGCAAGTTTATGTAGATGATTACAGGAGGATACCGCTATGATGGACGCTACCAAATACGCACCGGGCTATTACCCCGCACCCGCCGGCTATGACAGCTGGGTCAAAAAAGACCACATCGAAAAAGCCCCTGCTTTCTGCAGCGTGGACCTGCGGGACGGCAACCAGGCCCTGATCGTCCCCATGAGCCTGGAGGAAAAGATCGAGTTCTTCCAGATGCTGGTGAAGATCGGCTTCAAGGAGATCGAGGTGGGCTTCCCCGCCGCCAGCGAGACCGAGTATGAGTTCCTGCGGACCCTGATCGAGAAGAACATGATCCCCGAGGACGTCACCGTCCAGGTGCTGACCCAGTGCCGGGATCACATCATCCGCAAGACCTTCGAGGCCGTCAAGGGCGCACCCCGGGCAGTGATCCACTTCTACAATTCCACCTCGGTGGCCCAGCGGGAACAGGTGTTCCACAAGTCCAAGGAGGAGGTCAAGCAGATCGCCATCGACGGTGCCAAGCTGGTGAAACAGCTGAGCCAGGAATACGAGGGCAACTTCCTGTTTGAGTACAGCCCCGAGAGCTTCACCGGCACCGAGCCCGACTATGCACTGGAAGTCTGCAACGCCGTCATCGACATCATGGAGCCCACCCCCGACCGGCCCATGATCATCAACCTGCCGGTGACGGTAGAGATGAGCATGCCCCACGTCTACGCCAGCCAGATTGAATACTGCTCCTGCCACCTCCACAACCGGGACAGCGTGATCCTCTCCACCCATCCCCACAACGACCGGGGCACCGGCGTGGCCTGCGCCGAGCTGGCTGTGCTGGCCGGCGCCCAGCGGATTGAGTGCTGCCTGTTCGGCAACGGCGAGCGCACCGGCAACGTGGACGCCATCACCCTGGCCCTGAACATGTACAGCCACGGTGTGGACCCCAAGCTGGACTTCTCGGACCTGCCCGCCATCTGCAAGGTGTACGAGCGGGTGACCCGGATGCACGTCTACGAGCGCAGCCCCTATGCGGGCCAACTGGTGTTCGCCGCCTTCTCGGGCAGCCATCAGGACGCCATCGCCAAGGGCATGAATTACCGCAAGGAAAAGGGCGAGCACCGCTGGACCTGCCCCTATCCAGAGCGGCAAGGGCGGCATCGGCTTTGTGCTGGAGCAGAACTACGGCTACAACCTGCCCCCCAAGATGCGGGAGGACCTGGGCTACAAGGTCAAGGCAGTGTCGGACCACAGCCACAAAGAACTGTCCGCCGCCGAGGTCTGCCGGATCTTTGAGCAGGAATACCTGAACAAGTGCAAGCCCCTGAATGTGGCCGAGGCCCACTTCATCCAGAAGCAGGGGATCACCGCTTCGGTGACGCTGGAAATGAACGGTTCCACCCGCGAGATCGTGGCCATCGGCAACGGCCGTCTGGACGCCGTGGCCAACGCCATCCAGACCGCCACCGGCATGGACTTCCATCTGGAGAAGTACTCGGAGCACAGCCTGGACGGCGGCTCCACCTCCCGGGCAGCCTCCTATGTGGGACTGACCTGGGGGGACGGCACCACCACCTGGGGCGCCGGCACCGACACCGACATCATTGTGGCCGGCATCAAGGCCCTGGTTTCGGCCATCAACAACAAGTAAAACCGGACGCCCCAGGCGCCCTGAACAAGGATAGAGGAGAAACGCATCATGGGAATGACTCTGACGCAGAAAATTCTGGCAGCCCACGCCGGCCTGGACCAGGTCAAGGCCGGACAGCTCATCAACGCCAAGCTGGACATCGTGCTGGGCAACGACATCACCACCCCGGTGGCCATCAACGAATTTGAAAAGGCCGGCTTTGACAGCGTGTTCGACAAGGAACACATCGCCATCGTGCTGGACCACTTTGTCCCCAACAAGGACATCAAGAGCGCCACCCAGTCCAAGCAGTGCCGCACCTTCGCCAACAAGTACGACATCCTGAATTTCTACGATGTGGGCCAGATGGGCATTGAGCACGCCCTGCTGCCCGAAAAGGGCATCGTCACCGCCGGCGACTGCGTCATCGGCGCCGACAGCCACACCTGCACCTACGGCGCCCTGGGGGCTTTCTCCACCGGCGTTGGTTCCACCGATATGGCCGCCGGCATGGCCACCGGCATGGCATGGTTCAAGGTGCCTGCCGCCATCCGGTTTGTCCTCACCGGCTCCCTGCCCGAGCGGGTCTCGGGCAAGGACCTGATCCTGTCCATCATCGGCCAGATCGGCGTGGACGGCGCCCTCTACAAGTCAATGGAGTTCACCGGCCCCGGCGTGGCCAGCCTGTCCATGGATGACCGCCTGTGCGTCTGCAATATGGCCATCGAGGCCGGCGCCAAGAACGGCATCTTCCCGGTGGACGATGTGACCAAGGCCTATCTGGCCGGCCGCAGCCAGCGGACCCCCGTCTACTATGAGGCAGACCCCGACGCCGAGTACGAGCAGACCATCGAGATCGACCTGTCCAAGCTGGTGCCCACCGTCAGCTATCCCCACCTGCCCGAAAATACCCACCCCGCCAGCGAGGGCGGCGACATCAAGATCGACCAGGTGGTGATCGGCAGCTGCACCAACGGCCGCCTGGAGGACATGGAGGCCGCCTACAACATCCTGAAGGGCAAGCACATTGCCAAGGGCGTCCGGGGCATCATCATCCCGGCCACCATGGCAGTCTACAAGGAGTGCATCCGCCGCGGCTGGACCGAGGCCTTCATCGACGCCGGCTGCATTGTCTCCACCCCCACCTGCGGCCCCTGCCTGGGCGGCTACATGGGCATCCTGGCCGAGGGAGAGCGCTGCGTCTCCACCACCAACCGGAACTTTGTGGGCCGTATGGGCCACGTCAAGAGTGAGGTCTACCTGGCTTCGCCGGCCACGGCAGCCGCTTCGGCCCTCACCGGCTTCATCACCGATCCCCGCACCGTCTGACCAGGAAAGGAGCACACTGCAATGAACGCAAAAGGTCATGTTTTCAAATATCCCGACAATGTGGACACCGACGTCATCATCCCGGCCCGGTACCTGAACACCCAGGACGCCAAGGAGCTGGCCTCCCACTGCATGGAGGACATCGACAAGGACTTTGTCCACAAGGTACAGCCCGGCGACGTGATGGTGGGGGGCTGGAACTTCGGCTGCGGCTCCTCCCGTGAGCACGCCCCCCTGTGCATTAAGACCAGCGGCATCTCGGTGGTCATCGCCAAGAGCTTTGCCCGGATTTTCTACCGCAACAGCATCAACATCGGTCTGCCCATCCTGGAGTGCGAGGCGGCAGCCGACGCCATCCAGGCAGGGGACCTGGTGAGCGTGGACTTTGACACCGGCGTCATCACCGACGAGACCACCGGCGCTACCTTCCAGGCAGAGCCCTTCCCGCCCTTCATCCAGGAAATCATCGCCGCCGGCGGCCTGATGAATTCCATCAAGGCCAAGGCCGCCAACAAGTAAGAGGAGGGAACTGCCGTGGAAAAGAATATTGCTGTCATCTGGGGCGACTGCTCCAGCCCTGAAATTGTCCGCCAGGCGGTGCGGGTCCTGGACAAGGTGGCCGAGAAATACGGCCACACCTTCCACTACATTGACACCGCCATGGGCGGCGAAGCCATCGACAAGTACGGCGACCCCCTGCCCCAGCATGAGCTGGACAAATGCCTGGCAGCCGACAGCGTCCTGCTGGGGGCGGTGGGCGGCCCCAAGTGGGAGGGGATGCCCGGCGACAAGCGGCCCGAAAAGGGCCTGCTGCGGCTGCGGGCCGGCATGGGCCTGTATTCCAACAGCCGCCCCGCCAAGATCTGGCCCCAGCTGGCCCCTGCCAGCCCCCTGAAGCCCGAGATTGTGGCCCAGGGCATCGACTTCATCATCGTCCGGGAGCTGACCGGCGGCGTCTACTTCGGCGAGCACACCACCAAGACCCTGCCCAGCGGGGAAAAACAGGCGGTGGACATCATGCCCTACACCGAGCACGAGATCGAGCGGATCGGCCGGATCGGCTTTGAGACCGCCCGGAAGCGCCGCAAAAAGCTGTGCTGTGTGGACAAGGCCAACGTGCTGGACACCAGCCGCCTGTGGCGGTCGGTGATGCACCGGCTCCAGGCCGAGTACCCCGACGTGGAGTACAGCGAAATGTTCGTGGACAACTGCGCCATGCAGATCGTCAAGAACCCGGCCCAGTTCGACGTCATCGTCACCGAGAACATGTTCGGCGACATCCTGTCGGACGAGGCTTCCATGATCACCGGGTCCATCGGCATGATCCCCTCTTCCTCCCTGGGCGAGGGGACCCGGGGCCTTTACGAGCCCATCCACGGCTCGGCCCCCGACATCGCCGGCCAGGACGTGGTCAACCCCACCGCCTGCATCCTGTCGGCAGCCATGATGCTGCGGTACAGTTTCGGGATGGCACAGGAGGCCGACTGCATCGAGGCCGCCGTGGGCAAGGTGCTGGACGCAGGCCTGCGCACCGCCGACAACATGAGCGAGGGCTGCACCTGCCTGGGCTGCGCTGCCATGGGCGACGCCATCCTCAAGGCCATGGACTGATCCCTTTTAAAATCAAACGGGCCCCTGCCGGAGAACGCCCCGGCGGGGGCTTTTTGGGCGGCAAAGAAAAAAATGGTGAAAGAAATTCATTTGACAAAACAGTTTGCGTATTCTATACTGAAAAATACCAGTCATTGATACACATACACAGGTGCAGGGCGGCTCGGCCCTGTATTTTATTGGGAGAGGGAATATGCTTACGCTGGATAAAATCTACCACGCCGCCTTTGTCCTGAAAGAGATCGCACGCCGCACCGACCTGATCGAGGCGCCGCTGCTGTCCAAAGACTGCCGCCTCTACCTCAAGACCGAGAACCTCCAGGTGACCGGCAGCTTCAAGGTCCGGGGCGCTTACTACAAGATCAGCCAGCTGTCGGAAGAGGAGCGGAGCAAGGGCGTCATCGCCTGCTCGGCGGGCAACCACGCCCAGGGCGTGGCCCTGGCTGCCACCCGGAAGGGGATCAAGAGCATTGTCTGCATGCCCGACGGCGCCCCCATCATGAAGGTGGAGAACACCAAGAACCTGGGGGCCGAGGTCTGCCTGGTGCCCGGCACCTACGACGACGCCCACGATAAGGCGGTGGAGCTGCAGGCCGAAACCGGCATGACCTTCATCCACCCCTATGACGATGAACTGGTGATCGCAGGCCAGGGCACCATCGGCCTGGAAATCCTGGACCAGCTGCCCGACCTGGACGCGGTGATTGTGCCGGTGGGGGGCGGCGGCCTGATCTCGGGCATCGCCTTCACCATCAAGTCCCTGCGGCCCGACGTGAAAGTCTACGGTGTCCAGGCGGCGGGCGCCCCCAGCATGTACCTGTCCATGAAGGAACACTGCTACCGGACCCTGGACACCGCCTCCACCTTTGCAGACGGCATCCAGGTCAAGACCCCCGGCGAGCTGACCTATGAAATGTGCGAAAAGTACGTGGACGAGATGGTCACCGTCAGCGAGGACGAGATCGCCGCCGCCATCCTCTCCCTGATGGAAAACCAGAAGCTGGTGGCCGAGGGCGCCGGCGCCGTGCCGGTGGCGGCAGCCCTGTTCCACAAGCTGCCCATCCAGGGCAAAAAGGTGGTCTGCGTGGTGTCGGGCGGCAACATCGACGTCAACATCCTCAGCAGGGTCATCACCCGCGGCCTGATTATGAGCGGCCGCAAGTCCAACCTGACCATCGCCCTGGAGGACAAGCCGGGCCAGCTGACCAGGGTGTCCGAGATTGTGGCCAGCTGCGGCGGCAACGTGGTGTCGGTCCAGTACGACGGCTCCGACCCCAACATGCCCATTTCCAGCTGCTTCCTGAAACTGGGCATGGAAACCCGGGACGCCGCCCAGATCGAACAGATCCGGGCCGAGCTGTCCAAGGCCGG
The DNA here is from genome assembly GCA_904394215.1 of uncultured Faecalibacterium sp. Classification (GTDB taxonomy): domain Bacteria; phylum Bacillota; class Clostridia; order Oscillospirales; family Ruminococcaceae; genus Faecalibacterium. Next base: position 33,330 of record CAJFNF010000027.1, on the reverse strand, counting down.
GTTCCAGCTGGTGACCGAGCGCACCTGCTGAATCTGATTCGTTTACCATCCAGGCGAAAGCCTGTTGTCAAGAAAAAGGAGAAGTTTTCATGAACGTTGTTTCTACTTCCAACGCACCTGCAGCCATCGGCCCCTACAGCCAGGCACTGGACCTGGGGGACCTGGTCTTTGTGTCGGGCCAGCTTCCCGTTGACCCCGCCACCGGCCTGATGGCCGACACGGTGGAGGCCCAGGCCGCCCAGAGCCTGGCCAATCTGAAGGCCATCCTGGCCGAGGCCGGCCTGACCATGGCCAATGTGGTCAAGACGGTGATCTTCCTGGCTGACATCAACGACTTTGCAGCGGTGAACCAGGTGTACGCCCAGGCTTTTGCCGAGCCGTACCCCGCCCGCAGCTGCGTCCAGGTGGCCGCCATCCCCAAGGGCGCCAAGCTGGAAATCGAGTGCATCGCCAAGCGGTAAACCCGGCAGAACACAAAGAAAAAGGGACAGCGGAAACGCTGTCCCTTTTGTGTTGGCTGAAGATCAGGCCGGTGTGCTGGCAGCCGGGTCGGCGGCCGGAACACTGGCGGCGGCACTGTCTGCCGGCAGGCTGGCGCCCTCGGGCTGGGCATCCTCGGCGGAGGCCACCACCTCGGTGTGGGCTACATGGGTCCGCAGGTAGCTGACCCAGGCGGCGTAGCCCGCAGGCTGGAGGTGGTAGCCGTCGGGCTGGGCATATTCGGCCCGCAGGTCCCCGTTGCTGTCGGCCAGCACCTCCCACAGGTCCAGGAAGAAGCAGCCCTTTTCCACCGCCAGGGCGGCCAGGTCATTGTTGACCCGGATGAAGCGGGCCGAATACATCCCCGCATGGGCGGGGTCTGCGCTGACTTCGGGCCGCACCGGGGTGATGGACTGGATGTAAATGTCCGCATCCGGCAGCAGCTGGCGGATCTGGTCCAGCATCAGGCTGTAGTAGTTGAGGAAGTTGGTGTAATCGGTGTCCTGGGTCAGTACGTTGGTGCCCAGCAGAATGTACACCGACTTGGGTGCATAGGATGCCAGAGCCTGCAGGGGGATTTCCTGAACCCCGTCCACCCGGGTGCAGGTGGTGCCGTTCACCACCGCGTTGGGGCCTACCCCCCGGTAGGCACAGTAGCGGGCGTTGGGCAGGCCGGTGTCGTAAATCTGGAGCCCCTGGGTCAGGCTGTCCCCCAGAAAGACGGCGCTGTCAAAAAAGCTCAGGTCCACCGGCTCCGACGTCTGGTTCCGGGGCATGGAGGCCAGCCGGAAATCCATGGCGGTGGTGATGCCGTCGGTGAGCTTCTGGACCGTGATGCTGGACTGGCGGGTGTATTCCAGGGTACGCCACTGGGTGTCGGGCAGGGCCTCTTCCAGCAGGGTGGTGTGGGGCTCTTTGCTGCCGGGACGGGTGGGGTAGAGCTGGCGCCACAGCACCCACACGCCGCACAGCAGCACCAGCATCAGAAAGGCCAGCACCGTCGAAAACATTCTGCGCCACCGCTTGTGCAGCACATGACGGCGGTATTCCTGATAGTCTGCCATACAGCCCTCCTTGCCCCGGGATCACCGGGGACTTGCTTTGATAGTACTATTATACAGCGCAACCCGCCGGGGTGCAAGGCGGCAGGCAGATTTTGACACAGTGCTGCGGGGCTTTCTTCCTGCATAGATTTATGCTATACTTATAAAATAGGAATTCTTGACAGAAAGCAGGTAATTTGATGCGCACAGACCCTTCGCTGCATTATCTGGACAACGCAGCCACCACCCTGGTGGACCCTGCGGTGGCCGATGTAATCCATACCGCCATGCTGGAACACTGGGCAAACCCGTCCTCCCTCTACCGGCCGGGGGCCGAGAGCGAGGCCGCCATGAACCACGCCCGGGCCCAGCTGGCCCGCACCATTGGATGCAAGGCCAGGGAGTTCTATTTCACCTCCTGTGGCAGCGAGGGCAACAACCTGGCTCTGCTGGGCGGGGCCCTCACCAAGACCTACGGCAAGAAGATTGTCTGCTCCGGCTTTGAGCACCCCAGCGTCCGGCGGCCCCTGGAACAGCTGGCCTCCAGCGGCTGGCAGGTGGTGTTTGTGCCCCCCGAGGCTGACGGCAGCTTTGATGTGGACCGGATGCTGAACGAGGTGGACCGCTCCACCATCCTGGTGGCCTGCATGATGGTGAACAACGAGACCGGCGCCCGCTGTGATGTGGAGCGCCTGGCCCGGGAGGCCAAAAAGATCAACCCCCGGGTGATGGTCCATGTGGACGGGGTCCAGGCCTGGATGCGCCTGCCGGTGAAGCTGGCCGACAGCGGCATCGACAGCTTTACGGTCAGCGGCCACAAGATCCACGCCCCCAAGGGGGTGGGCGGGCTGTTCCTCACCGACAAGCTGATCCAAAGCTTCAAGCCCCCCTATCTGGGGGGCGAGCAGGAGCGGGAAATCCGCCCCGGCACCGAGAACCTGCCCTACATCCTGGGCCTGGCTGCCGCAGCCCAGAAGCTGGCCCCCACCATGAAACAGCGCACCGCCCAGGTGCAGGCCCTGAATGACCGGCTGCGGGCAGGGCTGGCCGCCTTCCCCACCGTGGAGATCAACAGCCCGGCGGGGTCGGTGCCCGAGATCCTCAACTTCAGCGAAAACCGGATCAAGAGCGAGACCATGCTGTCCTGGCTGTCGGAACAGCAGGTGTATGTGTCCTCGGCGTCGGCCTGCGGCCGGGGCCAGCCCAGCCACACCCTGGCTGCCATGGGCCGCAGCCCCCGCGCCATCGACACCGCCATCCGGGTTTCCTTCTGCGCCGACAACACCCCCGAGGACGTGGACGCCTTCCTGGAGCGGTTTGAGGCCGGCATGAAGACTTTGGCTTCGTTTTAAGGAAACAGGCCGGTCCGGCTTTTGGCCGGGTCGGCTCTTGCTTTGACAATTTGGAATACAGGAGAATGTATATGCAGGAAGTAATCATTGGCTACCAGGGGGAGATGTCCCTCAAGGGCCTCAACCGGAACCAGTTTGAGTCGGCGCTGATGAAGATTCTGCGCTACCGGCTGAAGGATGCCGGCCGCTTCAACGTCTGGTGCGGCCAGTCCACCTTCTACATGGAGCCGGAGGACGACAACGCCGATCTGGACCTGGCTTTCGAGCGGGTGAGCAAGGTGTTCGGCCTGGCCGCCGTCAGCCGCAGCGCCGTCTGTGAAAAGGATTTTGATGCCATCTGCCGCACTGCCGAAGCCTATCTGGGGGAGACCCTGCGCCAGGTGCGCACCTTCAAGGTGGAGGCCCGGCGGGCCGACAAGACCTTCCCCATGGACAGCCCCGCCCTGATGCGGGAGCTGGGGGCCTATCTGCTGGAGCACCATCCCCGACTGAAGGTGGACGTCCATCACCCCGACTGCAAGGTGATTGTGGAAATCCGGGACAAGGGCGCCTATGTCCACGGCCCCAAGACCCCCGGCGAGGGGGGCCTGCCGGTGGGTACCAGCGGCAGGGCTTTGAATCTGCTGTCCGGCGGCATCGACAGCCCGGTGGCCGCCTACCGGATGGCTAAGCGGGGCCTGGCCCTGGATCACATCCACTTCGCCTCGCCCCCCTATACCTCGGAGCGGGCCCGCCGCAAGGTGATTGCCCTGGCCCAGCGCACCAGCGTCTATACCGGCAGCTGCAACCTGTTTGTGGTGCCCTATACCCGGCCCCAGGAGTACATCCGGGACAACGCCCCCGCCATGCTGTTCACCGTCCTGATGCGGCGCAGCATGATGCGGATCGCCAGCCAGATCGCCCAGCGCCAGGGCTGCGGCGCCCTGGTCACCGGTGAGAGCCTGGCCCAGGTGGCCAGCCAGACCGTCTACGCCCTCCGCTGCACCGACGCAGCCCAGGATCTGCCGGTGCTGCGGCCCCTGATCGGCATGGACAAGACCGAGATCGTGGAGACCGCCCGGCACATCGGCACCTTTGAGACCAGCATCCTGCCCTACGAGGACTGCTGCACCATCTTCACCCCGCCCCACCCCAAACTGCGCCCCACCCTGGAAGAGGTGCTGGAAGCGGAGGCCGCCATGCCCGATCTGCGGGGCCTGGAAGCAGAGGCCGCGGAACAGACCGAGCGGCTGCGGATCCGGATCAACGACGAGCCGGAACTGGAAGACTGAGAGGAGGCCGGAAGATGACGGCGGAAATCATCAGTGTGGGCACCGAGCTGCTGCTCGGCAATATTCTGAATACCAATGCCCAGTTCCTCAGCCGGGAACTGGCTGAGCTGGGGATCACGGTCCAGCGCCAGAGCACCATCGGGGACAACCACGACCGCCTGGCCGACTGGGTGAGAGAGGCCCGGGACCGCTGCGATCTGCTGGTGTTCACCGGCGGGCTGGGGCCCACCGACGACGACCTGACCAAGGAGACGGTGGCGGCCTGCTACGGGGACAGCCTGGTCTTTGATCCCGAAGAGTGGGACAAGATTGTGGATTACTTCACCCGGATGGGCCGCAAAACCACCCCCAACAACCGCAAGCAGGCCATGGTGCCGGTCCACGGGGAGAAGATCCCCAACGCCCACGGCACTGCCCCGGGGGCCTGGTTTGAGCAGGACGGCCGGTGTGCCGTCCTGATGCCGGGGGTGCCGGCCGAGATGAAGGCCATGTGGACCGAGCAGGTCCGGCCCCGGCTGCTGGCCCGGCAGAACTGCACCCTCCACTCCCTGACCCTGCGGGTACTGGGGGGCGAGAGCGAAATCGAATACCGGGTGCGGGAGCTGCTGCAGAACCAAAACCCCACCGCCGCCATCTACTGCAAGACCGGCGAAAGCGAGATCCGGATCACCGCCCGGGCCGCCAGCGACCAGGACGGGGAGGCCATGTGCCGGGCGTATGCCAAAAAGTTCTATGATATTCTTGGAGACGCGGTGTATGATGAAGATGTACCCGGTCTGGCCGACACGGTGGTTCACACCCTGAAGGCCAAAGGGATGACCCTGGCCACTGCGGAAAGCTGCACCGGTGGGCTGATTGCCCAGCAGCTGACGGCAGTGCCGGGGGCCAGCAACGTCTTTGGTTTTGGCTTTGTGACCTATTGGGAGCAGGCCAAGAGCAAACTGCTGGGGGTGGACCCGGCGGTCATTGCACAGTACAACGTGGTGTCGGGGCCGGTGGCGGCCCAGATGGCCCGGGGAGCCCGTGAGGTTTCGGGGGCAGATCTGGCTGTTTCGGTCACAGGCCTGGCCGGCCCCGGGGGCGGCGACGCGGTCCGCCCGGTGGGCACCGTCTACATTGGCGGAGCCATGGGGGACAAGGTGTATGTGGAGAAGTTCCACTACGTCCGTCTGGGCCGGGAGAACGTCCGGGCCCGGGCGGCCCATGCAGCGCTGGAACTGGCGCTGCGGATGCTCCAGGGCAAGACCCCCGCGGGCTGCTGCACCCTGGCAGCGGACGACTGCTGCAATCCCCAGGCCCTTGACGCACTGGACCGGGCGCTGATTTTGTAAGGCCCATCTGACATTGCGCTGCCGTGGACAAGGCACCCAGATGTGCCTTGGAACGCGACAGGAGGAATGCGACGATGGATGCAGCAAACGAAAGCCGGGTGCTGCGGTTTTTTGGGGTGCAGGAGTCCGAGGTCTGCCGGACGGCCTCCGGCCTGGCGGGCCGCTATGGCCTGACCCAGGTGGAAAGCCGGTCCCGGGGGGCCGAGACCCTGCTGGCCCTCACCGCCCCGGAGGCCGCCCTGCACAAGGCGGAGGGGCGGCTGCGCCGGACCTTCCGGGCGGGGCTGTACGGGATGGGGGAACAGACCCTGGCCGACTGTACCGCCCAGGCCCTGGTGAAGCAGGACCGGCTGCTGGCCTGCGGGGACCCGCTGGCCCTGGACCTGCTGGCCTCCCGGCTGGAAGGCCGGGCCGGCATCGACCAGGCCTTTGACTTTGGGGCAGGCAGCTGCAAAGACCCCGAGGTCTGTGCCCGGGTTGAGGCCCTGGCCGCCAAAAAATCCAGAGGCAAAACGGACAACCCTGCCGACGGCCTGCTGTGCCGCCTGCGGGCGGTGCTCCGGGTAACCCGGGCCGACCTGGCAGCGGGGGCCCTGGCCATGGAAAACCGGACCCTGGTGGCAGTGGCGGGCCGGAAAGGGAGCTGGCTGTATCTGGCCGGCCCCTCGGACAACCCCGCCCTGTGGCTGCTGGACAGGCCCCGGAAGTACGGTTTGTCCGCCGGGGCCGGAGGGCAGGGCTGGCCATTGGCCCGGAACGGACCGATGAGGAGCCGTTGCTGCCGGAAGTCCGGCGCCGCTGGCCGGTTCGGCTGGCCCTGGTGCTGGGGGTGGTAGCCCTGGCTGGGCTGGCCGCAGCTCTGCGGTTCACCGACGGGGACCTGACCGCCCTGCCGGGGATGGTCCAGAGCATGATGGAAGGCAGCCAGCTGCCGTCCCACTCAGGGGCGGCGCTGCTGTAAACGACACAACGAAAAAAGCGTCTGCGAAAGCAGGCGCTTTTTTGCTGTCGGTTTAGAATTTCTTCCAGGTCTCGGGGGTGAACAAAAGCAGCATCGGGAACAGTTCCAGCCGGCCGGCCAGCATATCGAAGGTCAGCACCAGCTTGGAAAAGCCGGAGTAGATGCCGAAGTTGGCGGTGGGGCCCACCCCTTCCAGGCCGGGACCGATGTTGTTGAAGGTGGCCGCCACGGCGGTGAAGTTGGTGGTCATGGTCTGGCCGTCCAGGCTGACCAGCAGCACCGACACCGTGAAAAGAATGATATAGGCCGCCATGAACACGTTGATGGAGCGGAAGGTTTCGTGGTCGATGGGCTTGCCGTCCACCCGCACCGGGGTGACGGCGTTGGGGTGGAGGGTCTGCTGGAGTTCCTTTCGGATGCTCTTGGCCAGCACCACCAGACGGCTGATCTTCATGCCGCCGCCGGTGCTGCCGGCGCAGGCGCCGATGAACATCAGGGTCACCAGGATGCCCTTGGCAAAGGGGGGCCACAGGTCATAGTTGCAGGTGGTAAAACCGGTGGTGGTGATGATGGAACCTACCTGGAAGGCCGCCTGCTGGACGGCAGTCAGAAGGTTGGGGAACAGGCCCCGGATGTTCCAGCTCACCAGGGCGATGGCCGCCGCGATCACCAGCAGGTACCACCGGACTTCCTCAATGGCAAAGGCTTTTTTGAATTTCCGGCGGGTCAGATAGAAATAGGCGCTGAAGTTGACGCCGAACAAAATCATAAAGACGGTGACCACCACCTGGATGTACACCGAATAGCTGGCCATGCTGTCATTCCGGACGCCAAAGCCGCCGGTGCCGGCGGTGCCGAAGGTGATCAGCAGGGTGTCCATGAAGGGACAGCCCCCCGCCAGCATGAAAAGGATCTGGAGAATGGTCATCCCCAGATAGATGGTGTAGAGGATTTTGGCGGTGGCCTGCACCGAGGGCACCATCTTTTCCACCTGGGGGCCGGGGCTTTCGGCCTTCATCAGGTTGACGTGGCTGCCGCCGGTCAGGGGCATCACGGCCAGCAGGAACACCAGGATGCCCATGCCGCCGATCCAGTGGGTGAAGCTGCGCCAGAACAGGATCCCCATGGGCAGGCTCTCCACATCCGCCAGCACCGAGGCGCCGGTGGTGGTGAAGCCGGACACCGTTTCAAACAGGGCGGAAATGGGGTCGAGGATGGCCCCTGACAGCACAAAGGGCACCGCCCCCATGACGCTGATCACCACCCAGGTGAGGGCGGCAGTGACGCAGCTCTCCCGCATATAGATGATGTCGCGGCGGGGCTTGATGCAGGTGAGGATCAGGCCGATGATCAAGCACAGGGCCACCGTGAACAGGAACACCCACAGCACATCCCATTCCCCATAGAGGGCGCTGACCAGGGCGGGCAGGCAGAGCAGGCCCCCTTCGCACAGCAGGATATAGCCCAGCAGCCGGAATACGATTGCATAGTTCATCGGCGCGCGCTCCCTTGTCCTGCCACAATGTCCCGCAGGTCATGGAGGCCGTGCTGCAGGGTCACCACCACCACGGTATCTCCCACCTGGATGGTGTCGCCGCCCCGGGGGATGATGATCTGCTCCCCGCGGGTGATGCAGCACAGCAGCAGGTTGGGTTTCAGGTGGAGCTGGCTCAGGGGAACGCCGGTGGCCGGGCTCTCCTCGTGGACGGTGAATTCCAGGGCTTCCACCCGGTCGTCCAGAATCCGGTAGAGGGTCTTGATGTTGCTGCCGGCCTCGTTCTGAAGGGCGCGGACATACTGGACCACAAAGTCACAGGTCATATACTTGGGGTAGATGATGCTGCCCAGGTCAAAGGTGGACATCATATCGTCAAACTCCAGCCGGTTGATCTTGGTGACACGCTTGGCCCTGGAATGGTTGCTGGCAAACAGGGACAGCAGGATGTTTTCCTCGTCCATGTTGGTCAGGGCCACAAAGGCCTCGGCGGCGTCCAGCCCCTCGGACAGCAGGAAGCTGCGGTTGGAGCCGTCTTCACAGAGGATCTGGGCCTCGGGCAGCTCCTCGGCCAGGTAGTCGCAGCGGTTCAGGTCCTTCTCGATGATCCGGACCTTGACCTTGTCGGCCAGCAGGGATTTGCTCAGGTAAAAGGCGATGGCGCCGCCCCCCACGATCATGGCGTTTTTCACCGGCTTGACCGGAATCCCCAGCTTGAGGAAAAACTGGTGGGCCTTTTCCTGGGTGGCCAGGAAGGTGACCAGGTCCCCGCTGCGGAGGACAAAGCTGCCGTCGGGGATGGTAACCGTCTTGCCCCGCTCCACGGCGCACACCAGGATATCGCAGCCCAGGCGGGCGGGGATGTCCCGGATGGGCATCCCGTCCAGCCCGTGGGCGGTGGCGAGGGCAAACTTAATCAGCCGCACCCGGCCGCCGGCAAAGGTGTCGATTTTGGAGGCGCCGGGGAACCGCAGCAGCCGGGAAATCTCGGTGGCAGCGGCCATCTCGGGGTTGATGATGGCCGAGATGCCGGTCTGCTGGCGGATGAAGTCCAGCTCGTGGCTGTAGGACGGGTTCCGCACCCGGGCGATGGTGTGGCGGCTGCCCGCCTTTTTGGCGAACATGCAGCACAGCAGGTTCAGCTCATCCGACCCGGTGATGGCGATGAACACATCGTTGTCCTCGATGCCGGCCTCGGACAGGGTGGCGATGGAGGAGCCGTTGCCCACGACGCCCAGCACGTCATAGGACTGGACGATCTGCTCCACCCGGGCCTTGTTGGTGTCGATGACCGTCACGCTGTGGCCTTCCTCGCTGAGCTGGCGGGTGAGGGCCGTGCCCACCTTGCCGCCGCCCACAAGTATGATTTTCATGCGTTCAGCATCCTTTCCAGTGATGACAAAAGCCGGGGGACCTTCGCCGCCCGGCCGGGTATGCAACGTACAAACTTTATTTTAACACAAATTCAGGAAAAGGTCTATACTTCGATGCAAACGAAACATCCCCCGCCCGAAGGGGCAGGGGATGCAGCGTGCAGAATCAGAAGGGCCGGTAGAAGAACCAGCGGTTGCCGCAGCAGCAGTTGCACAGCAGGTTCAGCAGGATCATGGACCAGCACCATCGCATGATGCCGCCGCCGGCGTTGGTGTAGGTGGTCTGGGTCCGGTAGGTCTGGCCCGGGTTTTGAAGCCGGTTCAAATGGCTGCGGTACTCGGTGTTGCCTGGGTCCATCTGGACCGCCCTGCGGGCGTCCTGCAGGGCGTCAATGCTGCGGCCCAGGCCCTGGTTGGCCAGGCTGGACAGGTAATACCACCGGGCGTTGCGGTCCCGCTGGGCGTCCAGCACCCGGCGGGCCTCGGCGTAGCGGCCGTTCACGATGAAATTCCGGGCTGCCTGGAGCTCGGCGGGGTCGCTGCCCGAGCTGCTGGGGCCCTGCTGCTGGGTGTAGCCCCCATAGCCAAAGCCGAAGCCGAAGGGATCAAACCCATAGAAGCCGCCTTCAAAGCCGCCCTGCTGGTATCCCTGCTGGTAGCTCTGCTGGCTGTAGCCGCCGTAACCCTGCTGGCTGTAGCCGCCGGCCTGGGGCCCGGTGTCCCCCTTCATGATGGCGTCGTAGGCGGCCTGAACTTCCTTGAAGTGCTCTTCGGCAGTGGGATCGTTGGGGTTCAGGTCAGGGTGCCAGCGTTTGCATTTGGCGCGGTAAGCTTTTTTGATCTCTTCCTCGCTGGCACCCCGCTGGATGCCAAGGACTTCATAGGGATCTTTCATCGGACAACTCCCTCACAACTCTCGATCGGTACATGGAACGCTGCCCGCCCTGTAGCGGGCCCGGTTCCTGCAATGGTTTCAGAATCTGATCTATTTTAGCGTAAACAGGCTCAAAAAGCAAGCCCCCGGCCCGGAAAGGGGGCTCAGCGGGACTTGCGGCGGTGGTTTTTGACGTTGTATTTCAGCCAGATGCCGGAGTAGAGGATGTTTTCCAGCAGGTCCGCATCCTCCACGCAGGGCAGCTGCCGGAAGGCGCCTGCCGCCTGGGCCAGCAGCAGTTCAAAGATCTCCCGCATCTGGTCCTGGTAATCCGGTTCGGCGGAGATTTGGCGCAGGGGGTTGTAGGCCCCTTTCCGGTTGTCCCGGTCCAGGTCGTCCCAGGCGTCCAGCAGGTAGATGTATTTGCCGATGCTGTAGCCGATGGTCCGCAGTTCCGGCGACCACCGGTCCTGCTTGTAGTCGAAGAGCTCTGCCATCAGCCCCCCGAAGGACCCCGACACCAGGTCCAGGTCCTGGCAGCCCTCGGCCTCGTACCGGGCCAGCTGGTCCAGGCCCTGGGTGATGGCCTGGCAGGCCCGGGGCCACCGGGCCTCTGTATCCCGGCGGTGCTGGTCCAGCAGTTTCATATAAGCCAGGCCGGCGGGGCTGCGGTCGTCCTCCCATTTGTCTTTGGCGCTGTAATAATGGAGGGCCAGCCCGATGTCGGCGCAGTAGTCGGTGGGGCCGCTGTACCGCCAGCGGATGGGCCGGATGGGGTGGACCGGGCAGCGGCCGGTTTCGGCCACGGCGTCAGTCTCTCCCTCATACAGGCTGGACAGCAGCAGGTTCAGGAAGGTCAGGTCGTAGCTCAGGGTCATGCGGCCTGCCATCCCGTGGAGGGCCGCAGCCCGGCGGCACAGCCCGCAGTAGGCAGTGCGGTAGCGGTCCCGGGCTTCGGGGGTCATGGCCTGCTGGTCCGGAATGATGTAGCCAAACATATCAGCTCTTGCGGATGAACTGGGTGCCGCAGCGGGGGCAGGAAATCTCGATCCGGCCCCGGCCCTTGGGGACACGCAGCATCTGGTGGCACTGGGGGCAGCGGAAGTACCGGTAGGACTTGCGGTCAGCCCAGCGGCGCTTGACGCCGCTGAACTTGCCGGTGATCTGCTCTTTCAGGGTGTAGAACCGGTAGTTCTCCTCGGTGCGGCGGGAAATGTTGCGGCTGAAGGTGCGGAAGTAGCAGTAGACCAGCGCGGCCAGGCCCAGCCAGGTGAAAATGCCCCAGCGGGTGACCAGGGAGATCAGCAGCAAAACGATGGCCACGATGCTGAGAAACTGGTTCAGGGCATCGGTGCCGTAACGGCCTGCCAGAAATTGACGGATTTTGTCGCGCATAGCGGTGAATAGCCTCCCTACGATGGTGAAATAAGGGCATCCTTTCCACAGGAAAATCCAGGGGGGTGCCGGCTGCATTCAGTATGCCAGCCGGAAGTGATCAAATTTTGAACAGACTGCAAATCAACCGTAAAAACCTGGGCCGGGATTACACTTCCCGGCGGCGGATGATGACCGAGACCTCGGCGTCCAGGGCGCCTTCCATTTTGCAGTGGAGGGTGGCCCGGCCGGCCACCCCTTCGGTGGCCAGGTAGGTGCCCGCCATGCCGCCCCGCAGGGGGACGACGGCGGGGCCGATCAGATGGGCCGGGCCTTCCACCGACAGCTGAACCGCCTCGCTGCAGTAGGGCAGCAGGGCACCGTTCTGGTCGATGGCCCGGAGGGTGATGGCAGCGCAGTCCCAGGTGGGGCCGTCGGTGAGGATGGCGTTGCGGGCGGTGCATTCCAGCCGGACCCGCTGGGCAGGTTCCTGGATGACGGTCCGGGTGACCCGGTCCCGCCACACCGCATCAAACCGGTAGGAGGCCACCGGGCTGCCCAGTACCCCGATATAGGTCTGGTAGAGGTGGAGCAGCTGTGCGTCATTGAGGTGGAGGGCCCGCATCAGCCGGCCCAGCCGGGCCCGCAGCAGGGGAGAGGGCAGGTTGGGGTCCCGCCGCATGGCGTTCAGGCAGGCCGCCAGCTGGGCGGCCTCACTGTGGGGGATGCCCTCGTATTTTTCCAGCAGAGGCCCCACAAAGTCATTGATCTGGATGGGGGGATGGGGCAGGGCGGCAAACCGGCCGTGGCGGTCGGGGGTGAATTCAGTGATCAAATCCCCGTTGCGGTACATCCGCACCGCGTCGGCGTTGGTAAAAGCCCAGCATCCGCCGGGATAGCCGGCAGGCATATCCCCAAAGGCCGAAGCCGGGGAGACTTCCAGCACCACGTCCGAGGGGACCCGGGGGGTCTTCTGGCTGGCAAAAACCGCTGCGGCCAGCTTGGGGTTCCGGAAGGCGTCCAGCACCCCCTGGTAGCTGACCCGGTCCCCGCTGCCAAAGGCGGGGTGGGTGTTGTAGTCGCTCATGCACCAGCCAAAGCTGCCTGCCACCCCCTGCTGGGCGGCGGCATCGTTGAGGACGGCGCCGTACCGCAGGGCCTGGCTCAGCCGGTGGGCGCCGGCGTCAAAGCTCTTGGTGGGGTACATCATCCCGCCATAGCCGGCGATCAGATAGCCCCGGCGGGCGTCGGGGGTCACCGAAGCCCGGGGCAGGCAGCCCGGCCCCGACCCAGCAAAGGAAAAGTCGTCGTAGGCGTAGACGTCCTCCAGCAGCTGGCTTTTTTTGGACCGCCGGGTGCCGGAGGTGGGGCGGGTGGGATCCAGGCGGCGGGCCGCCTCGTTGGTCTTTTTATAAAGGGCCTCGTCGTCGGCACTGCCCGGCACCCGCACACCCCACAGAAAGACGCTGGGGTGGTTGCGGTACTGGGCCACCATCTCCCGGCAGTTCTGCAGGGCCTGGGCTTTCCAGGCGGGGCCGCCGATGTGCTGCTGGCCCGGCATTTCCACAAAGGCCAGCAGGCCCAGCTCATCGCAGGCGTCCAGGAAGGCGGGGCTGGGGGGGCAGCAGCACCGCACCGCATTGCAGCCCAGCTGTTTGCGGAGGATCTGGGCGTCCAGCCGCTGGATGCTGTCGGGCATGGCGTAGCCCTGGTAGGGGTAGCTCTGCTCCCGCACCAGGCCCCGCAGCTCGGTACGGGTGCCGTTGAGGTACAGGCCCCCGGCCATGAACTGGATGGTGCGGAAGCCGAAGCGGATCACCTTCTGGTCCAAAGCCCGGTCGGGCAGGCCGTTGATGCCGGGGCGGATCAGCCGGACGGTGAGGGTGTAGCGGGTGGGATGTTCACAGTTCCAGGGCTGGACCCCGTTGAGGATGCCGTGGATGGGCAGGGAGAGCTCCCCCATATAGGTGGCCCGGCGCCCCGCCGGGGAACGGATCTCGGCTTCCAGGGCACAGCCCACCGTCTCCCCCTCGGCGGCGGAATAAATCCGGAAGGAGCCGTCGGCCTCGGCCTGGATAAAGACGTCCCGCAGCCAGGCGTTTTCCTTCACTTCCAGATAGACCCCGCGGTGGAGCCCGCCGTAGGTCAGAGGCTCGGTCTGGCCCCCAAACGGGGGGATCTCCAGGGTCTCACGGCTGTCGCAGCGGACCACCAGGATGTTCTCCTCCCCCAGCTTGACGGCACTGGTGAGATTGACGGTAAAAGAGGTGTAGCCGCAGGTGTGGCGGCCCACCCGCTGGCCGTTGCAGTAGACGGTGGCGTCATGGGCTGCGCCGCCGAAGGTCAGGAACAGGGTGCGGCCCTCCCAGCTTTTGGGCGCAGTAAAAACACGGCGGTACCCGCTGACCAGCTGGTAGTCGTTTTCATTGCAGTAATTGAAGGGCAGCACCTTGACGGTGTGGGGCAGGCGGACCGGCTCCAGCTCCAGGCCGCCGCAGTCCGGGCCCAGCAGGGCCGGGTCATAGCGGGGCGTGAACAGCCAGCCGTCGTTCCAGTCATAATGTTCGATGCGTTCCATCTTGTTGCAGGCTCCTTGCAGGTCAGGAAAGACCGGATTTCACACAAAAATTCATTTTTATGATAGCACAAAGTTGTGAACGAATAAAGAAGGCAAAATGCCGTCGGCGCGTTTTTTGCAGGAAAATGCGGACAAGCCCCCCGGCGCACTGCCCAAGGCTTGACAAGTCCGGCCCGCTCTGCAATAATGAAGGGAACAACGTACCACTGAAAGGAGCGGATACAGATGCGTGTAATCGCAGGAGAAGCCCGGGGCCGCCGTCTGGAGGCACTGCCTGGCACAGATGTCACCCGCCCCACCCTGGACCAGGTCAAGGAGGCGATGTTCAGCATCGTCCAGTTCGACCTGCCGGGGGCGCGGGTGCTGGACCTTTTCGCAGGCAGCGGCCAGCTGGGCATTGAGGCGCTGTCCCGGGGGGCGTCGCGGTGCGTGTTTCTGGACCAGAACCGGGATGCCGCCGCTGTGGTGATGCGCAACTGCAAGACCTGCGGCGTGTTTGACCGCAGCCGGGTCAGTGTGGGCGAGGCCGCTCGCTGGCTGTCGGCCTGCCACGAGCAGTTTGATCTGGTGCTGCTGGACCCGCCTTTCCGTCAGGGAACCCTGGAGGAGATCCTGCCGGCGGTGGACAAGGTTGTTGCGCCCGGCGGCATTGTCCTGTGTGAGAGCGAGGAAAAACTGGTTCTGCCCGCCCAGGTGGGAGACCTGACCCTGCGCAAGCAGTACCGCTACGGCCGTGTGCTGCTGTGGCGGTATACCAAGCCCCGCCCCAGCGAACCGGAAGGAGAGGAACTCTATGAACATCAATGAACTGCTGGACACCATTGAAGATGCCCTGGAAGAGAGCGCCAATATGCCGCTGTCGGGGGGCAAACGGATTGTGGATGTAGACCAGATCCGGGATTATCTGGATGAGGTTCGGGCCAACCTGCCCGGCGAGCTGCGCCAGGCCCAGGCCATCGTCAACGACCGGGCCCAGATTGTGGACTCGGCCAACGCCCAGGCCCAGGCCATTGTCCACAAGGCCGAGGAGCGGGCCAGGATCCTGGTCAGCGAGTCGGAAATCGTGAAAAATGCACAGCAGCGGGCCTCTGAAATTATGGCCCAGGCCCAGGCCGAAAGCCGCACCCTCCGCCAGACCACCGCGGACTACTGCGACAACATGCTCAAGACCACCGAGGAGACCATGATCTCCAATGCGTCCCAGGTTAAGAGCGTCCGGTCCAGCCTGCGGACCCCGCCCAAAAAACAGCAGCAGTAAGTGCAAAAACCATCGAGCCTCCCCGTCCTCTGGACGGCGGAGGCTTTTTTGATGGGCCCGGTGCGCAAAGTGGGGGAAAACTCTGAGGGAGCCCGGCGGGCTTTTGGACATTTTGCAGAAATTTGATGGAAAAAGTCGGGCGAAAACTATTGCAATCAGGGGGCCGTTTTGTTACAATAAAAACATATCAGTGGAGTAAAGTAGGGAGAAGTGGGGAACCTGCCCCATCATACTCCCCAAAAGGGGGCGGTCAGGGTGTTTTTTGGACGGTATGACTGTACCATTGACGCCAAGGGCCGCCTCAACTTCCCGGCAAAGTTCCGGGACGGAATGGGCGACAGCTTTGTTGTGATGGAATGGCTGGACCAGTGCCTCTTTGCGCTGCCCATGTCTGAGGTGGAACGCATCTCGGAGCGGATGGGCGCCGACGAGCTGATGGACAGCTGGGAAATCACCGGGGACCTGTTCAGCACCGCCTGCGAGGTGACGCCGGACAAGCAGGGGAGGATCCTCCTGCCGGCAGCCCTCCGCCAGTATGCGGGCCTGGGGAAGACGGTGGCCGTCATCGGCAACCGCAACCACGCTGAAATCTGGGATGCCGCCCGTTGGGATGCCCGCCGCGCCGCTGTCACCAACGAACAGCGGGCGGCCCGCCTGCGGGAACTGCACATTTGACGCGGCTGCAAAGGGAGCGCGACATGCGGCCCGACGCGTGCCAGAGCCGGGGTTCGTGACGGCGCCTCGACCCCATCCCTGCCGCCAGGCAGGGCGGGGGTCAGGCTGCGCCGCCGCATTTGTTGTTTGTTATGAAAGATTGGATCAAGCTGAAAGGGGGCGGGGCCGATGAACACAGAATCACAACAGCAGGCATTTGACCCGGCCTCCTTTGAACATGTGCCGGTGCTGCTGGAGGAATGCCTGGAGGGGCTGGCCATCCAGCCCGGCGGCATTTATCTGGACGGCACGGCCGGCGGCGCGGGACATTCCCGGGCCATTGCCAGCCGGCTGGACGGGGCAGCAGGGGGGCGGCTGATCGCTCTGGACCAGGACCCCGACGCGGTCCAGACCGCGCGGCAGCGGCTGGCAGGACTGCCCGCCACCGTGGTCCAGACCAATTTCCGCTATGCGGCCGACGCCCTGGCCGGTCTGGGGATTTCCCAGATCAACGGCGCGCTGCTGGATCTGGGGGTTTCCAGCCACCAGCTGGACGACGCCGAGCGGGGATTCTCCTACCGGGCCGACGCGCCGCTGGATATGCGGATGAGCCAGGAGGGGACCACCGCCGCCGACCTGGTCAACACCCTGGACCGGGAAGAACTGACCCGCATCCTGCGGGACTACGGCGAGGAACCCTACGCCTGGCAGATCGCCGGACGGATTATGGAAGCCCGGGAGGAATCCCCCATTGAAACCACCCTTCAGCTGGCGGGGCTGATCGCTTCGGCGGTGCCCCCGGCTGTGCGGCGCAAGGACAAAAATCCTGCCCGCCGCAGTTTCCAGGCCCTGCGCATTGCGGTCAATCATGAGCTGGATGCCCTGGATGAAGGAATGAACGCCATTTTCGGCGCTCTGGCACCGGGCGGGCGGTTTTGCATCATCACCTTCCACTCGCTGGAGGACAGGCTGGTGAAAAACAAGTTCCGCCGCTGGGCCACGGCCTGCACCTGCCCGCCGGAATTTCCGGTGTGCGTCTGCGGCGGCAAGGCCAAGGCAAAGCTGATCACCCGCAAACCCATTGAAGCAAAACCGGACGAGCTGGCCGACAACCGGCGCAGCCGCTCGGCCCATCTGCGGGTTCTGGAAAAAATATAAGTATGCGCTCTGGTTTGGGAGCGCAAAAGGAGAGATAGATCATGGGTCAGCCTGCATACGATTATCATTACAACGGGACTGCCTTTGCACAGACGGTCCGCCGCCCGGCGCCCCAGCCCGAGCGGCGGATGAACCTGCGGGTCGAGCAGGGCGGCAAGCAAGCCATCTCGCCGCTCCGCGCGATGATGCAGCACGGGATGCAAATCCTGGCGCTGGGGGTTCTGGCAGGCCTGTCGGTGGCGCTGCTGTTCAGCGAGGCAAAAATCGTGGAGCTGAGCGGTGATATCCGCCAGGCCAAGGCAGAGCTGGTCTCGGCCCAGAGCCAGAACGACTACTATACCACTACCCTGAACGTCCAGTCCAACATCAGCAATGTGGAGGATGTGGCCGGCCGTCTGGGTCTGATGAAGATCGATGACAGCCAGATTACTTACATCCGCCTGGATGACCAGAGCGTTTTGACCCGCCGGGAGACGGCGGTGGAAAAGTGGACCGATACCCTGCAGGCGGGCGTGTCTTCCCTGCTGCAGACCATCGATCCGCCGGCTGAAGCTTCGGCCAGCAGCGCCCAGTGAGGGGGAGCCGCCAGGCCGGACCAAACCAAAAGACTACCCGGAGAAGCGTGCGGCAGCGCACGCTTTTTCGGTTTTTGGCGCCTGTGCGGTGAGCCGGGCGCCGTCAGGAGAAGCAGATGAATCAGGAAAACAACAGGCGCCGGCGGAACTTCATGCTCCGCCGGGAGCCCGACGCCGTCCCCATCCCCCGCAAGACCCGGGTGATCGGCATGGCGGTATCCATTGGCGCGGTGGCCCTGGCCACCGTGATTGTGGTGGGCAGCCTTTATAATATCCAAATCCGCAACGGCGAGATGTTCAGCCGCTATGCCAGTGACCAGCAGCTGCTGGACACCACCGTCCAGGCCACCCGGGGCGAAATCTATGACGCCACCGGCAAGGTGCTGGCCTCCACCAGCGTGGTGTGGGATATCTGGTGTGACCCCAGCTACTCCACCGCCCTGTACAACAGCCAGGAGGTCACCTCCACCAACCCCGACACCGGGGAAGAGGAGGAGTCTGCCGTCCATACGGTGGACGAGGCCGCCTGCTCGGAGATCAGCCGGGAACTGGCCCTGCGGCTGGTGTCGGGGGACGGCGTCAGCCTGGACAGCGTAGACACCTCCTCCCAGGCATACATGGACCAGTACGAGAAGATCTACAAGGCCCTGACCAACATCGACTCCTCCTACCAGGTGCTGGCCGAAAAGGTCAACAACGCGGTGAAGGAGTCCATCGAGTCCTATGTCTCGGAGCGCAACGCCAAAAAGGGCACCGGGCGGCTGTCCCTGTCCTCCTCCCGCACCTACCAGCGGAACTATCCCTACGGCGCCTTTGCGGCGTCGGTGCTGGGCTTTACCAATGCGGACGGCGAGGGATTCTACGGACTGGAAAAATCTTACAACGATGTACTGGCCGGAACCGACGGCCGCACCGTCACCATCCGCAACGCCCGGGGCAACGCCATCGCTGACAGCAGCGCCGTCACCTATGACGCCAAGGACGGCAGCAGCCTGGTTCTGACCCTGGACAGCACCATCCAGGAAGTGGTGGAGCGGTATCTGAACGAGGCCATTGCAGCCAACACGGTGGAAAACCGCGGCTGCGCCATTGTGATGGACGTCAAGACCGGCGGCATTCTGGCCATGGCCTCCAAGCCCGACTTTGACCCCAACAATCCCAACGATTATACCGCCAACCAGGCCTATCTGGAGGAGCTGGTCCGGGCGGAGCCCGAGCTGTACGGCATCTACCTGAAAAACGAGGACGGCAGCTACGTCACCGACGAAGAAGGCAACAAGATCCTTGACCCGGAGGCCGACTACTCGGGCTATTTCCGGGATATCATGTGGAAAAACAAGACCATTACCGAGCTGTACTACCCCGGAAGCGTCTTTAAGGTGATCACGGCGGCCATGGGCCTGGATTCGGGCAACGCCACCTATGGCACCTCCTTCAACTGCTCGGGCGCCTATACGGTGGCCAAGCAGACCTACCACTGTGCAGGCCGCCACAGCCACGGCGTCCAGAATCTGGCCGAGGCGCTGCGGAACAGCTGCAACATTTATTTCATCCAGCTGGCCCAGCGGGTGGGGGTGTCCACCTTCTATGAATATTTCAAGGCCTTTGGGTTCACCGAGCAGACCGGCGTGGACCTGCCCAACGAGACCTCCTACATGCAGTACTACACCGACCAGAACATGGGCGAGGTGGAACTGGCATCCTCGGCCTTCGGCCAGTCGATGGCTGTGACCCCCCTGCAGGTGTGCACCGCTGTGGCGGCTGCCGTCAACGGCGGCTACCTGGTGACCCCCCACGTGGTGGACCAGATTGTGGATGCAAACGGCAACGTGGTGGAGCAGATCGGCTCCAACGTCCGCCGCCAGGTCATCAGCGAGAGCGCCAGCGACACCATCCGCCAGATCATGGAATATGAGGTGGGCGACGGCACCAACCAGACCGGCGGCTACCGCGCCTATGTGGCGGGCTACCGGATCGGCGGCAAGTCGGGTACCTCCGAGCTGCTGAACATGGACCGCCGCGCCGACGGCGACTACAAGAAGGCTGCCTCCTTTGTAGCGGTCCTGCCCGCCGACGACCCCCAGATCCTGGTGTATGTGATGCTGGATGACCCCAACAACGCCAACAGCGACTACTCCTCGATTCTGGCAGCCCCTGTGGTGGGCAACATCATCAGCGAGATTGCCCCCTATCTGGGTGTGGCCACCGATGGGGTGGACCGCAGCGGCACCACCGTCAAGGTCCCCAACCTGGTGGGCACCGAGTGGAGCAACGCCCAGGTGTCCCTGAACATCCGGGGCCTCAAGCACCAGCTGGTGGAGAGCAGCGGCAACAACACCGCAGCCCCGGTGACCTGGCAGTATCCCACCGCCGGCACCACCGTCCCCAGCGGCACCACCATCTATCTGTACACCGAGGGCTACGGTGGCAAGACCACCGAGGTGCCCGACCTGACCGGCAAGAGCGCCGATTTCGCACGGCAGATGCTGCTGGCAGCTGGCCTCAACTGTACGGTGGAAGGCAGCGCCGAGGGCCTGGTCCAGAGCCAGAGCGAGACGGCAGGCTCCAGCGTCCAGATGGGTACCATTGTGAACATCGTCTGCGGCTGAGGGGCCCGGCGGTGAAAACAAAGCGAAAAGACCCTGGGTTTACTTGCCACAGCCAACACGCTATATTTATAATAGAAAGAGATCAAGACAGGAAAGGGGATTCGATATGGAACACATTGCAGCCAACATCCTCCTGGCAGGCCTGGCGCCTGCAGAGCGGACCGGCGAACAGGCGGTCACGCTGGTGACCACCGACAGCCGTGCGGTTGTGCCGGGATGCGTCTTTGTGGCGTTTCCGGGCGAGCACTTTGACGGGCACAACTTTGCAGCCAAAGCGCTGGAGGACGGCGCTGCCTGGGTGGTGCTGAACCACCCGGTGGAGGGCGTCCCCGCCGAAAAAACCATCCTCTGCCCCGACAGCTACCAGGCCATGATGCAGATGGGCGCCAACTACCGGGCCCAGTTCTCCCCCAAAGTAGTGGGGGTTACCGGCAGCGTGGGCAAGACCACCACCAAGGAGTTCTGCGCCACCGCCCTGGAGGCCCTGGGCAAGACCATCAAGACTGAGGGCAACCAGAACAACGAGCTGGGCCTGCCCCGGACCCTGTTCCAGATCGACGCCGGCACCCAGTATGCAGTGATCGAGATGGGCATGAACCACGCCGGCGAGATCAGCCGGCTGTCCCGCTGCGCCAAGCCGGACATCGGCATCATCACCTGCATCGGCATGTCTCACATCGGCAACCTGGGCAGCCAGGAGAACATTTGCAAGGCCAAGCTGGAAATCTGTGAGGGGATGCCGGAGGGCGCCCCCCTGATCCTGAACTATGACGACCCCTTCCTGCGGAAGGCCAAGCTGCCCGGCCATGTGCGGCCGGTGTGGTTCAGCATGGCCAGCCAGGAGGCGGACGTCTATGCCTCTGCCATCCGACAGGAGGCCGACGGCATGAGCTTCCTGCTGGATGACGCAGAAAATGGCTGCTTCATGGTCCATATCGGCGCCCTGGGCCGCCACAATGTGGCCAACGCCCTGGCCGCCTACTGCGCCGCCATCCAGGCGGGGCTGGACCCCCGGGACGCCCTGAAGCAGATGAAGGCGTTCCGCCAGACCGGCATGCGCCAGCAGATCCTGGACAGCCACGGGGTCAAAATCATCAAGGACTGCTACAACGCCAACCCCAACAGCATGAAGGCCGCCCTGGAAATGTTCAAGGATTTCCCCTGCAAGCGGCGGTTTGCAGTGCTGGCCGATATGCTGGAACTGGGAGACCAGGGCCGGCCTGCCCATGAGGATCTGGGCCGGCTGGTGGCCCAGTGCGACATCGATGTCCTGGTGACCTACGGCGAGCTGGCCCACCGCACCGCTACGGTGGCCGCCGCCAAGGGGGTCAAGACGGTTCATGCCAACAACTATGACGAGATCGCCGGCCTGCTGGCCAAAGCCGCCGGGCCGGGGGATGCCATCCTCTTCAAGGGCAGCCGGGGCATGGCGCTGGAAAATGCGGTGGACCGGTTCTGCGCCCTGCAGGACGCCGCTGCCAAGGACCAGCCCGAAACCAACGGCTGAACATCATTGGATCGGAGATTGAGATCATGATACGATTTGCCTTGATCGTGGCGTCGGTGCTGGGGTTTGCCCTGACGACCGCGGTCGGGAACCTGCTGGTCCCGCTGCTGCGGGCCCTG
Organism: uncultured Faecalibacterium sp.; assembly: GCA_904394215.1. GTDB lineage: Bacteria > Bacillota > Clostridia > Oscillospirales > Ruminococcaceae > Faecalibacterium. Next base: position 11,318 of record CAJFNF010000027.1, on the reverse strand, counting down.
GTTCCGCCCCAGCAGGAGACCGGGACCGGCAGCAAACCGAACCGGCCGGACCACCAACACGAGCCTGAACCCGCCGAACCCCGGGGCCTGCCCACCATGGGCGGACTGTGCTTCATCATCGGCACCCTGGCTGCGGTGGGGGTGGGCTGGGTGGTGGTCTGCCTGGTCCAGCCTGAGCTGCTGGGAGGCGGCCTCACCGGCCGGCTGATGCTGGGCCTGGGGGCCGGGTTCCTGTTCGGCGCTGCGGGCCTGGCCGACGACCTGGCCCGGCTGCGGCCCCGGCAGGTGCTGGGCCTGCGGCCGGGGGCCCGTCTGGCCCTGGAAGCCGCCGCCTCTCTGGTGACGGTGGCAGCCCTCTATCTGAACGGGGCCATGCCCACCGGCCTGACCCTGCCCGGCACCGGCTATCTGGAACTGGGCACCGCTGCTGCCCCCCTTTGGGCGGTGATGCTGGTGGCCCTCAGCGAGTCGGCCCGGCTGTCCGGGGCCGCCGACGGCGCTGCCGCCGGGGCCGCCTTTGTGGCCATGCTGGGGCTGATGGGGGCAGAGACCATCCTGGGCTTTTTCCCGCTGGCGGTGCTGCCGGCGGCTTTGGCCGGGGCCCTGATGGCCTTCCTGCTGTGGAATTTTTATCCCGCCCGGCTGCTGCCGGGGGCGGTGGGAACTTTGTTCCTGGCCGGCGCAGTGGGGGGCATCCCCCTGTCCATCGGCCGGGCCGACATCGCCCTGGCCCTGGCTTTGCCCTTCTGGGTGGAAGGGCTGGCCGCTGTGCTCCAGGGGCTGTGGCGGCGGCTTGGCCGCCGGCCGCTGTTCCGGCAGGGCAGCTTTGAGGGCTGGCTGCGGAAAAAGGGCGGCCCTGTGGCTGTGTTCTATGTCTTCTGCACCCTGGCGCTGGCCGGCACCCTGGCCGCCCTGCGCACGGCGCAGCTTTGAATTTTTTACCCGGCCCGCCGGAAACGGGCATGGGGTCAACCATGGAAAGAAAGGTGTTTCTTATGGCCGTTGCAAGAAGAAGACGCCGCGACCCCAACGGGCCGGTGGTGGTATTGCAGCGCAATCCCGGACCGTGGACGCCGCTGACCATCGGCTGGCTGGCGACGCTGGCGCTGATTGTGATTTTTGGGCTGGTGATGCTGTTCAGCGCCAGCTATACCACCGGTTACCTGCGGATGGGAGACAGCTTCTATTATATCAAGTCCCAGTCCCTGTACGCCCTGATCGGGGTGGGGGTCATGACGGTTTTCTCCTACATTGACCTGCGGTTTATCCGCAAGTTTGTGTGGCCGGGATACCTCATCAGCCTGGTTTTGCTGGTGATCGTTCTGTTCTGCGAGCCGCTGAACGGCTGCCGCCGGTGGATCAACATCCGGGGCCTGCCCACGTTGCAGGCTTCCGAGCTGGTGAAGTTTGAGATGATCCTGCTGACCGCCCATCTGGCCAGCCGGACCCCCCGCCTGGTACTCCAGGGCAAGCCCGGGGTCCGGCAGGTGGCCGGCAACTTCGGCCGCTGGCTGTACCAGAAGGTGGTGCGGGAGCTGATGGTGCCCCTGGCGCCCCTGCTGCCGGTGGTGGTACTGCTGGCGCTGGAGCCCCATATGTCCGGCATCATCCTGATGTGCGCCATCGTGGGCAGCATCCTGCTGTTGAACGGCAGCGGCGGTGTCATTACTTACGGCGGCGCTGTGGCATCGGTGCTGCTGCTGGAGACGGTCCTGTCCCACATCGACGCCATCCCTTACCTGCAGTCCCGTCTGGACGGCTGGACTCAGGATCTGACCAAGATGACCGACCAGACCCTGCAGAGCCTCTACGCCATCGGCTCGGGGGGCCTCACCGGCCTGGGCCTGGGCAACAGCGTGGAAAAACAGCTGTGGCTGCCCGAATGCACCAACGACTTTATTTTCAGCGTGGTCTGCGAGGAACTGGGCTTTGTGGGGGCTGTGGTGGTCATCCTGCTGTTCGTGCTGCTGCTGGTCCAGGGATTCCTGATCGCCTTCCAGGCGGCTGACCGGTTCAGCACCCTGGTGGGCGTGGGCATCATGGCCCAGGTGGGCTGGCAGGTGTTCTGCAATGTGGCCGTCGTCACCAACACCCTGCCCAACACCGGTATCAGCCTGCCCTTCTTCTCCTCCGGCGGCACCAGCCTTCTGCTGCTGATGGCCGAGATGGGGGTTATGATCCACATTGGCCGCAACGGCGCCCGGGCTGCGGAAGCCCGCCGGGCCGCCCAAAAGGAAAAGATCCACGAGGAAACGGCCCGGCCCGCCATCGTGCTGGACCAGATCCGCCGGCCCACTGCAGGCCGTCAGGCCGGGATGTGATATCCCGGCAGTTGTTTGCTGCCGTCCCGTCCGCCTGACCGCGGATGGGATTTTGTTGGGAAAAAGTCCGGACCGTCCGGACAGGAGGAATCGCTTATGCGCGTACTGATTGCAGCCGGCGGTACTGCCGGCCATATCAACCCGGCCCTCGCCATTGCGGGAGCGCTGCGGGCGGCGGACCCTTCCGCCGAAATCCACTTTGCGGGGCGGAAAGAGGGGATGGAGTACCGTCTGGTGACCCAGGCCGGGTACCCCTTCCACCACATCGAGGTGACTGGCTTCCAGCGCCGGATCTCCCCGCAAAACCTGCGGCGGAATCTCATCACCGTCTGGAACCTGGCCCGGTCGGGGCCCCGGTGCAAGGCCATCCTCAACGAAGTCAAGCCGGATCTGGTGATCGGCTGCGGCGGCTACGTGTCGGGTCCGGTGGTCCGTGCCGCCGCCAAGCGGGGGATCAAGACCGCCATCCATGAGCAGAACGCCTTCCCGGGGGTGACCAACAAGCTGCTGGCTCCCCATGTGAACCTGGTGTTTGCGGCGGTGCAGGCCGGCGCCGACCGGCTGGGCGCCCCCGGCAAAACCCAGGTGGTGGGCAACCCGGTGCGGCCCGAGGTCTTTGCCTGGGCCGGGCGCCGGGAAGAGGCCCGGGCCAAACTAAAGGCAGGGGACCGCACTGTGATCCTCTCCTTCGGCGGCAGCCTGGGGGCCCGGCGCATCAATGAGGTAGTGGCCGACCTGTGTGCCTGGGAGCAGAAAAACCACAAGAACGTGCTCCATCTCCACGCCACCGGCCAGTACGGCGTCCAGCTGTTCAAGGATCTGGAACAGCAGAAGGGCTTCTCCCGGGGGGAGAGCCTGGAGGTCCGGGAATACATCGACAACATGCCTGAGCTGCTGGCGGCGGCTGACCTGGTGATCAGCCGGGCCGGCGCCCTGACCCTGGCCGAGCTGGAGGCTGCCGGACGGGCCGCCATCCTGATCCCCAGCCCCAATGTGGCCGAGAACCACCAGTACTACAATGCCCTGGAGCTGGCCAAGGTGGACGCCGCTGTGGTCATCGAGGAAAAGGATCTGACCGGCGAGAAGCTGGTGTCTGAGGTGGCCCGGCTGCTGGCAGAAAAAGATACCCTGGCCCGGATGGGCCGGAACGCGCGCACCCTGTCGGTGGATGACAGCCTGGACCGGATCGTGGCCCAGCTGCAGCATCTGGTGCAGGAACCGTGACGAACTGTGTAAAACGACTGTAAAAATACAGACAGGATTGGATTTTGAGCCAAAAGGAAAGGAGGCGGAGCGGCATGCCAGCCAAAAAGCGGAGACGCAGGCCATCGGGCCGGACCGCCCCGCAGCGCCCCCAGCAGGGGCAGACCAGACAGCGCCCCACCCCGCCTGCCGCCGGGCAGCAGCGGGTGGAGGACAGCTTTTTCTATGAGCATCCGCCCCGGGCCAATCGGGGGGACAACCTGGTGGAGTTTCCCACCGGGAGGACCAGGCCGTCTCAGCAGCCTGACAGCCGCCGGCCGGCGCGGCCCCGGCCTTCCCAGTCGGCGCCCCGCCGGGAAGTGCGCCGTCGCCGCCGGGTCACCCGGAAAATGCTCCGCCGCCGCCGGATGATGCGGCGGCTGACGGCGGTGGCCCTGGTGCTGTGCGTAGCAGCTGCAGGCATCTATCTGACCGTCACCATGCTGTTCAAGATCAACGCCATCCGGGTGGCAGGCCCCGACGGGGCCGATCTCACCGAGGCGGGGGGCTATACCAGCAGCCAGATCCTGGATGCCCTGGGGGTGCAGGTGGAGGAAAACATCTTCAGCTTTGACCCCGCAGAAAAGGCGGCCATGCTGGAAAAGGAATTTCCCCTGCTGGAACAGATCCAGGTCAAGCGGGTGTACCCCAGCACCGTGGTGGTGGAGGTGAAACCCGCCACCCCGGCTTATGCCATGCAGACCGACACCGGCTGGATCAGCCTGTCGGCGGGGCTGAAAATCCTCTCCACCGAGGCGGAGCAGCCCGACCTGCCGGTGCTCTACGGCGGGGAGCCGGTGAGCGTGACCCCCGGCGACCAGCTGACCTACGCCCTGTCCGACCCCGCCCTCAGCGGTGAGGCGGATTCGTCGGCCTCTTCGGCCGCCAGCGATGAGGAAAAAGTCCAGGCCAAGGACGGCAGGGTGGACGCTCTGAACACCCTGCTGGCCGCCCTGCAGGAGCGGGATCTGCTGAAGGATGTGACCCGCATCGAGTACGAGAGCGTAGAGGAAATCGCCTTCCTCTACCAGGACCGGATCAGCGTCCTGCTGGGAACCCTGAACGAACTGGATTACAAGCTGGACTATGCGGAATACATGCTTTTGAACAAGGAAGGCAAGGGCTGCGCCGAGACCGACACCGGCCAGCTGGACTGCAGCCATGTCAAGACCGACGGCACCCTGCAGGCCATCTTTGCCCAGGGCGTGCCGGAACTGCCCTCGGGCTATGTGGTGCCGGATCAGACGGCTGCCGAAGAGGATGCCGCCGGTGAAACCGGCGATGGCACAGACCCGGCAGCAGACACCGGAACCACCGCTGGAGAAGAGGCTGCCGCCGGCGAAGAAACAGCCGCCCCGGACCAGCAGCCTGACCAAGGCACAGAGACGGCAGCTGCCGGCACAGAAACCCAGGAGGAAACCGCTGCCCAGACCCCCGCTGCGGACGGGCAGGATCAACAGACCCCTGCTGAGGGGCAGACCGAATGAGGAGTGAATCAGCGATGAAATTATCTGCTTTGACCGAAGGAATTGCCTGTACCCTGGTACAGGGCAGCATGGACACCGAGATCACCGACATTGTCTACGACAGCCGGAAAGCCGGACCCGGGACCCTGTTTGTCTGCATTGTGGGCACCCAGCGGGACAGCCATGACTATGCCGCCGACTGCGCCGCCAAGGGCGCCGCAGCCATTGTGATCCAGCACGACATCGACCTGGCCGGCCTGGCCGGGGTCACCGTCCTGAAGGTGGAGAGCAGCCGCTATGCCATGGCCCTGATGAGCGCCAACCTGTTCGGCAACCCCTCCCGGAAGATGACCATGATCGGCGTCACTGGCACCAAGGGCAAGACCACCACCGCCCACATGATCCGCAGCGTTCTGGAGGCTGCGGGCCGCAAGGTGGGAATGATCGGCACCAACGGCGTCTACTACATGGGCCACCATGAGGACACTGCCAACACCACTCCCGAGAGCTATGAGCTGCAGAAGATCTTCCACACCTTTGTGGAGGCCGGCTGTGACACGGTGGTGATGGAGGTTTCCAGCCAGGGCCTGATGATGGACCGGGTGGCCGGCATCCACTACAACGTGGGCGTCTTTACCAACCTGTCCCCCGACCACATCGGCCCCGGCGAACACGCCAGCTTTGAGGAATACCGCAGCTGGAAGGGCAAGCTGTTCCAGCGCTGCGACACCGGCATCGTCAACATCGACGACCCCAACACCGAGGCCCTGCTGGAAGGCCACACCTGCCGGCTGGTAACCTACGGCATGGGGGAGAAGGCCGACTACCGGGCCGGAGACTGCCAGCTGCTGCGGACCCATGATTTCCTGGGGGTCACCTTCCACGTCAGCGGCAAGGACGTGATGGACGTCCGGGTCAACATGCCGGGCTCGTTCAGCGTCTACAACGCCCTGGCCGCCCTGGCTGTGGGCAAGGAGCTGGGTGTGCCGGATCAGGCCATCCACGACGGCCTGGCCCGCTGCGTGGTGAAGGGCCGGGTGGAGCTGGTGCCCATCAGCAAAAAGTTTACCATCCTGCTGGACTACGCCCACAACGAGGTGTCCACCGAGAGCCTGCTGACCACCCTGCGGGCCTACAACCCCCACCGGCTGGTGGTGGTGTTCGGCTGCGGCGGCAACCGCTCCAAGCTCCGCCGCTACGGCATGGGTGAGATCTGCGCCAAGATGGCCGACTTCTCCATCCTCACCGAGGACAACAACCGCTTTGAAAAGGTGGAGGACATCCTGGCCGACATCCGCCAGGGCATGATGAAGGGCAATCCCGACGCCAAGTTTGTGGAGATCCCCGACCGTCTGGACGCCCTCCACTATGCGGTGGACCACGCCCAGCCCGGGGACCTGATCGCCGTCATCGGCAAGGGTCATGAGACCTACCGGGACCGGATGGGGGTCAAGACCCCATTCCTGGAGCGGGAACTGCTGGAAGAGTACGCCCGCCAGATCGGCCTGGAATAACAACCGAACAAGACACAGCAAAAGCCGTCCCGGCACCTCACCGGGGCGGCTTTTTCCATCAGAAAACCCCGGGCCGCTGTGGAGGCAGCCCGGGGCTTTTGGATTTGATTTACAGGATGCGGACCCGGATGACGGCCGGGATCTCGGCCAGCTTCTGTTTCAGCTGGTCGGCGTCCATGGCGCCGGTGACATCCAGCATGGTGTAGGCCATGTTCTTTTTGCTCTTGTTCACCATGTTCTCGATGTTCAGCTTGGCGGCGGTGGTGAGAGCCGTGATCTGGCTGATGACGCCCGGCTCATTCCTGTGGATGATGCAGACCCGTCTGCCGCCGGCACGGGGCTGGCGGACGTCGGGCATGTTCACCGAATGGGTGATGTTGCCGTTCCGCAGATAGTCGCTCAGCTCCTGGGCGGCCATGATGGCGCAGTTGTCCTCCGCCTCGGGGGTGGAGGCGCCCAGGTGGGGGGTACAGATGACGCCCGGCTTATGGAGCAGTTCCTCGGCGGCAAAATCCGTCATATACATGGCCACCTTGCCGCTGTCCAGGGCTTCCAGGATGGCGGCATTGTTCACCAGCTCGCCCCGGGCGTAGTTCAGCACCTTGACGCCGTCCTTGCACAGGGACAGGGTCTGGGCGTTGATGGTGTCCTTGGTGGTGGGCAGATAGGGGACGTGGATGGTCAGATAGTCGCACAGGGGCAGCATATCGTTCAGGTTGACGCAGTGATGGACCTGGCTGCTCAGGTTCCAGGCAGCGTCGATGGAGATGTAGGGGTCGTAGCCGTAAACCTCCATCCCCAGGCTGATGGCGTTGTTGGCCACCCGGGAACCGATGGCCCCCAGGCCGATGACGCCCAGCACCTTGCCGGCAATTTCATTGCCCACAAACTGCTTTTTGCCCTTCTCCACATCCTTCTTCAGGTTGGGGTCCCCGGCCAGGTCCTGGGCCCAGACGGCGGCTGCCGGCACGTTGCGGCTGCCGGCAATCAGCATGCCGGTGACCAGCTCGGCCACCGCATTGGCGTTGGCGCCGGGGGTGTTGAACACCACGATGCCCTGCTCGCTGCAGCGGTCCAGGGGGATGTTGTTGACGCCGGCGCCGGCCCGGGCAATGGCCAGCAGGTTGGGCTTGAATTCGGTGTTCAGCAGGTCGGCGCTCCGCACCAGGATCCCGTCGGGGGCGTCGGCGTTGACCGCCACCTCAAACAGGTTCTTGGGCAGTTTGGCCAGGCCCACCGGGCTGATGGCATTTAAAGTCTGAATGGTAAACATGGGTCAGTTCCTCCATGGCAAAGCTCAGGCGTTGTTCTTGCGGAAGGTCTCCATGAAGGCGACCAGCTTGTCGATGCCCTCCGGGGGCATGGCGTTGTAGATGGAAGCACGCATGCCGCCCACCAGGCGGTGGCCCTTCAGGTTGACAAAGCCTGCTTCGGTGGCTTCTGCGCAGAATTTCTTGTCCATGTCGGGGTTGGGGCTGGTAAAGGTAACGTTCATGGTGCTGCGGTAGCGGTGCTCCACCGGGTTGTGGTAGAAGTCCTGGCTGTCCAGATAGTCATACAGGACCTTGGCCTTGGCCTCGTTGATCTTCTGCATCTCGGCCAGGCCGCCGATCTCATGCTCCAGATAATCCAGCACCAGGCCGGTCATATAGATGCACCAGCAGGGCGGGGTGTTGTACATGCTGTCCTTGTTGATCAGGGTGGTGTAGTTCATCATGGTGGGGACGTTGTCGGCCGCGTGGCCCAGCAGGTCCTCCCGGATGATGGCGATGGCCATGCCGGCGGGGGCCACGTTCTTCTGGACGCCGAAGTAGATGCAGCCGTACTGGCTGACATCCACCGGCCGGGACAGGATCATCGAGCTCATGTCGGCCACCAGGGGGATGCCCTCCACCTGGGGGATCTCCACATACTGGGTGCCGAAGATGGTGTTGTTCTGGCAGATGTGGATGTAGCTGGCGTCGGGGTTGTAGGGGATGGCCTTGACGTCGGGAATATAGGTGAAGTTCTTGTCCTTGCTGGAAGCCACGATCCGGGCCTCGCCGAACTTGGCGGCCTCTTTGGCGGCCAGGTTGGAGAAGTTGCCGGTGACAATGTAGTCGGCCTTGCCGGTGGTCATGAAGTTCAGGGGCACCATCGCAAACTGCTGGGTGGCGCCGCCCTGGAAAAAGCCCACTTTATAGTTGTCGGGGATCTGCATCAGACGCCGCAGGGAGGCCTCGGTGTTGTGGATGATATCGTCAAACCACTTGCTGCGGTGGCTCATCTCCATGACGCTCTGGCCGCTGCTGTGGTAATCCAGCAGCTCGGCCTGTGCCTTCTTCAGAACTGCCTCGGGCAGCATGCTGGGCCCGGCGCTGAAATTGTAAACTCTAGCCATGATGGTTCCCTCCGTCTTCTCTTTCCTAAAATAGCGCTGATGCGCTGTGTTGCTACAAAGTATAAAGGTTTTCAGGGGGCGAAAACAAGAGGCCTTTTGCACAAAAAGACTGGTGCAGACAGGCTCTGAAAACACAGAACGTACAAATGTCTCCATATGAAGGACAAAAACAAATACAAATGTAGTAATATACTGAAAAATGGCCCTATAAATGGGAAAACGGTGATTGCGGCCTCGTGGCAAATCTGTTATACTAAAGCAAATGATTACAAATGTAGTAGAAAGAAAATGGAGGAATCCGACATGTACGGCTTACCGGAGCGCTGCAAACCCCTCTCGGGGGCGGAAGAACAGGTGCTGCTGGCATTGTGGGAAAAGGCGCCCGCCACCCGGCGGGAGATCGGCCAGCGGCTGAAGGCAAAGGGTTGGGCCGACGGGACCCTGCTGACCTTCCTGGGGCGTCTGGAGGCAAAGGGCTGGGTCAAGGTGACCCGGGACGCCAACCGCAATGTCTATGAGCCGGTGGTGACCCGGCGGGCCTACGGGGTCTATTGTATGCGGGAGCGGTTGGATACCCTGTTCGGCGGGGACCTGGCGGCGGCGGTGCGGGCCCTGGTGAGTGAGTCGGGGGCAGGGCCCAGCCAGCTGGACCAGGCCGAAGCGGTGCTGGAAGAGATGAAGGCCCAGGCCGAAGAATACGACAGCTACGACGCCTTCTTCTAAAAAGAACGAAAGATAGCGTGATTTTAAAACCGCAGCAGGATGTGTGAACACTTTGTGACGGAGATGTGAATTTTAGCACTCTATACTTGACAGCGCTAATAATCCGTGTTATAGTATAGCTGTGCTCAGGAGGAAGGGCACCGGGGGATCAAAACCCCGGGGGTTCCCGCCGCCGGGAGCACGGATCAGCCCCCCGACGGGGGCTGTTGATTGGAGGTTTGACTTATGTTACTGCCTGCTGTTTTTCATGAGAATCTTTTCGATGATTGGTTTGATCCGTTCTTCGATGACATGGATCGCGAAATGAACCGCGAATCCCACCAGGTTTTTGGCAAGCGCGGCGCAAACATGATGAAGACCGACGTCAAGGATACCGGCGACGCTTATGAAGTGGCCGTCGATCTGCCCGGCTGCAAGAAAGAGGACGTCAAGATGGAACTGGAAAACGGCTATCTGACCATCCAGGCTGTCCGCAGCCACAACAACGACAAGACCGACAAGGAAGGCCGTTATGTGCGCCGCGAAAGCTTCTCCGGCACCTGCGCCCGCAGCTTCTATGTGGGTGAAGATGTGAAGAAGGAAGACATCCACGCAAAGTTTGAGGACGGCGTGCTGAAGTTCAGCCTGCCCCATCCTCAGACCCAGCAGGAGCTGCCCGCTGCCAATCAGAATCTGATTGAAATCGAGTAACCTGCGCCCCAGCCCTTGTGCTGGCCGGGATGTAAACCAATGCCCCCGGGAGACTGAAAAGCCTCCCGGGGGCATTTTGTGTTCTGGAAAAACAAGCACAAAGAAAGCTTGATCGCTGAACAGTGTGGCTTCTGCTTTAAAAGAGACGGATACAAGCGCTATTTAGGCTGGAAGGGCGGGGACGTGACAAGAATGTGAAAATTTAAAAATTTTAGCACTCTATGCTTGACAGTGCTAAAAATGCGTGCTATAATAAAGCCGTGATCAGGAGGAAGGGGCCCGGAGGAACAAAGAGCTCCGGGCCGGGAGCTTCCGCCTTCGATCGTAACTGTGATTGTACCGGTTCCCGCAAGGGGCCGTGATTGGAGGTTTGACTTATGTTACTGCCTGCTGTTTTCCATGAAAATCTGTTTGATGATTGGTTTGATCCGTTCTTCGGCGACATGGATCGGGAGCTGAACCGCGAGACCCGCAATACCTTCGGCAAACGGGTTGCCAACATGATGAAGACCGATGTGAAGGAAACCGAGGCCGGCTATGAGATGGATGTGGATCTGCCCGGCTGCAAGAAAGAGGACGTCAAGATGCAGCTGGAAGATGGCTATCTGACCATCCAGGCTGTCCGCAGCCACACCAACAACGAGTCGGGCAAGGAAGGCCGCTATGTCCGCCGCGAGACCTTCTCGGGCACCTGCGCCCGCAGCTTCTATGTGGGCGAGGAAGTCAAGAAGGAAGACATCCACGCAAAGTTTGAGGACGGCGTCCTGAAGATCACCCTGCCCCGTGCCGAGGCCAAGAAGGAGCTGCCCAAGCCCAACCAGAACCTGATCGACATTGAGTAAGGACGTCGGGGTCCCACCAAAGTACACAAAGAGCCCCCGGAAGTGAACCGAACCAGTAAAAACGGACAATAGACAAAACGCCCCCTGTGTAGGAAAATAAACCTATACAGGGGGTGTTCGTATGTCCAGACAAAAATACA
>CAJFNF010000026.1 GCA_904394215.1 uncultured Faecalibacterium sp. | reverse complement strand
TCCGGGGTGCGGTTCTTTCTGGCCATGTGTAATACCTCCTGTCTGCTGCTTCTATTCTACACCTCTCAGCAGGTTTACACAAATTATGGGATAGTCTCCAGAGCCCTGGATGACATCGGTTTTTGCATGATCAATCTCCTTCCTGTTAACGGATGCGTCTGATGATTCTCTTGGATTTCCGTCCTGAAACACAGAAAGCAAAAACAGCTACAGGCTTACCGGCCCCTGGAAAACAAAAAAGTGCAAGCCAACCTGCATGGTTGAGCTTGCACTGTGTCTTCCGTTGATCCTTGCTATCAATGCTTCAATGGATTATCCGACAAAAGACCATAACAATGTAAGCCCGTAAGAATGCTCGCAATTTGCATTCACAGACAGATTGAGATTCATATTCAGATTGCAGATGAACTCAATCATTGTTATGTCTCCTGCTGATAGTGTTTTTACCATAGCATAATTCCTGATCATTGTCAATGAGCCGCCTCTGCCTGATAGAAAAGCAGGCGGTCGCTGTCCACCGCAAAGATGACTGCTTGGCGGCCATCAATCGTATTATCTTTTATCTGGTTTGAGATAATTCCTTGACCGTTTTTCTGGGTTATGGATCTTGTGATTTGTTCCCTGATTCAGTTCGCCCAGGAAAACGAAAAATCCGAACCCTTCTCCCACAGGAAAAAGGTTCGGATTTTTCTGATTTGGTGGGCGCGGGTGGATTCGAACCACCGAAGCATTAAGCAGCAGATTTACAGTCTGTCCCCATTGGCCACTCGGGAACACGCCCATATTCATTTTTGCCATCCGGCGTTTGTCTTGCCAGCCGACCTGTTCAGTTTACCACATTTGCTCTGGTTTGTCAAGAAGTTTTTTCAACTTTCTTTTTTTGACCTTTGCAGTGCGGCGGCCGGGGCCGGATTGCTTGCTTATTTTATCACCGGCGGCAGATTTTGTCAACGGGTAATTTCTTCTTTTTTACAGGGAGCGCAAAATACCTCAAAGTTTTGTTGGGTCTTGTCTTTTTTTCATCTCTACTTTATAATAAAATGCAGCGGCAACAGAGATTGGGCGAGGGGTTTTGGGCTCCCGCAGGCATCTGCCAGACCGTGACGGCTGACAGGCCTTGGTTTTTGCAATCGGCTGTCCGTTCCCAATCACCGCCGCGGTCCGCTGAAAACCATGAAGGAGGTCATTTGGAAATCATGAATTTTCTTGAGCAATTCATCAACTTGTTCTCAAATTTCGGGAACATCACCTGGCAGATGGTGGTCATGTGGGTTGTGGGCGGCCTGCTGATCTATCTGGCCATCGCCAAGAAGATGGAGCCCAGCCTGCTGCTGCCCATGGGCTTCGGCACCGTCCTGGTCAACCTGCCCCTGTCGGGCGCCATCACCCAGGGGGACACCGAGGGCCCTCTGTCGGTCCTGTTTGAAGCCGGCATGTCCAACGAGCTGTTCCCCCTGCTGCTGTTCATCGGCATCGGTGCCATGATTGACTTTGGCCCCCTGCTGGAAAAGCCCTGGCTGATGCTGTTCGGCGCAGCCGCCCAGTTCGGCATTTTCTTCACCCTGTGCGTGGCGGGCCTGTTCTTCCCCCTGAAGGACGCCGCTTCCATTGCCACCATCGGCGCGGCCGACGGCCCCACCGCCATCTTCGTGGCCAACACCCTGCTGTCTGACTACCTGGGACCCATCATGGTGGCTGCTTACAGCTACATGGCCCTGGTGCCCATCGTCCAGCCCCCGGTGATCCGGGCCCTCACCACCAAAAAGGAGCGGCTGATCCGGATGTCCTACCAGAAGGGCAGCGTCACCCAGACCACCCGCATCCTGTTCCCTGTGGTGGTCACCATCCTGGCGGGCCTGGTGGCCCCGGCCAGCGTGGCCCTGGTGGGCTTCCTGATGTTCGGCAACCTGCTGCGTGAGTGCGGCGTGCTGAACTCCCTCAGCGAGACCGCCCAGAACGCCCTGGCCAACCTGATCACCATCCTGCTGGGCATGACGGTGGCCAGCCAGATGACCGCCGACAAGTTTGTCCGGCCCGACACCCTGCTGATCCTGGCCCTGGGCCTGTTCGCCTTTGTGTTCGACACCGCCGGCGGCGTCATCTTCGCCAAGGTGCTGAACATCTTCCTGCCCGAAGGCAAGAAGATCAACCCCATGATCGGTGCAGCCGGCATCTCGGCTTTCCCCATGAGCGGCCGTGTGGTCAACCAGATGGGCCTGGCCGAGGACAACCAGAACTTCCTGCTGATGTACTCCATCAGCGTCAACGTCTCGGGCCAGATCGCCTCGGTCATCGCCGGCGGCCTGCTGCTGGCCCTGATGGGGGTCTAAGCCTCCTTCCCATCTTCCGGCGCCCGTTTGCGGCGGGCCCGGCCTCACACTTTGCAGTAAGAAAGGGCTTTGAATATGAACTTTGCTTCCCTGTCCCAGACCCTGCCGATGATGCTGATCGGCATGGTGGGCATCTTCATTGTGATCGCGGCCATCATCCTGGTCATCACCCTGCTGGGCAAACTGTCCAACCGCTGAACCTGACTTCAGCAAAAGGCCCGCACCCCTCAAACAAAGGGGCGCGGGCCTTTTTGGTTGCCTTATACTTCTGCTTTTGCTTTGTCCAGGAAGGCGGTAATCTGGTCCAGATGCTTTTCCGCCACAGCCCGGCCGGTGTCGTAGACCCGCTGCAGCTCCCGGGGATCCCGCTCCATAGCGCCGATCTCCAGCGGAATGGGGGGCCGGATGACATAGGCCTCCCCGGCTTCCTCCACCATCGAGATGTAGGACAGGGTCTCATTGTACCGCTCATGCCGGTCGGCCACCGCCGCCACAAAGGCGGGGTACCGGGCATACCGTGCCCGGATGACGGGCAGCAGCTTGTTTTTCTTTTTCTCGTAGCCCTTGGGCTGGGTCAGGATGATGACATTCTTCTTGTAGCCGATGGACTCAAAGAACCGCACCGGGATGGAATCGGCGATGCCGCCGTCCAGCAGCCGGTGGTAGCCGATCCGCACCACCCGGGCCGCCAGGGGCATGGAGGCCGAGGCCTGCATCCATTTCAGGTCCTCGCCGTTGCCGGTGCGGCATTTGTGGTACACCGGGTCGCCGGTGCGCAGCTCGGTGCAAACCACAAAGAATTCCATGGGGGAAGCCGCAAAGGTCTCCTCATCAAAAGGATCCAGCTTTTCCGGGATATCGTGGTAGCAGAACTGCTCGCTGTACAGATCGCCGGTGTGCAGCAGATTGTGCAGGCTGGCATAGCGCTTGTCGTTGCAGTAAGCCAGATTGTAGCGGATGGCCCGCCCTGGCTGGTGGGATTTGTAGTTGCACCCAAACACAGCCCCCGCAGAGACGCCAACCGCACCGTCAAAGGTGACGTTGTGTTCCATCAGCACGTCGGTGACGCCCGCCGTGAACATGCCCCGCATGGCGCCGCCTTCCAAAATCAATCCGGTTTTCATAATCTGCTCTCCCCCTCTGTGACGGCGGGCCGCCCCGCCGGCTGTTGGAAGGAGGCGGCCGGTTGTCCAGACGCTCTCCCGGCCGCCCCGTCTCCGTTGACTTTCAGTATAATCAAAAAAACAGAAAAGCACAAGAGGATAAGGTTGCAAAACTGAGGGTCAAAACACCGCGTCTTTTGTAAAATTTTCGTGCAAAAAGCTATTGCCACGCCCGCTCCAATCCGTTATACTGTTCTGTAATAAGAGCAGATGTGAGACCGCCGGCAGGCGGAGAGAGGAACCAGGCTATGAAACTTTTGGAAGATCGTATCCGCAAGGACGGCATCGTCCGCGAAGGCGGGGTGCTGAAGGTGGACAGCTTCATCAACCACCAGATGGACATTCCCCTGTTCCGGGAGATGGCCCGTGAGTGGAAGCGGCTGTTCGCCGGCAAGCCCATCAACAAGGTGCTGACCATCGAGGCCAGCGGCATCGGCATCGCGGCAGTGGTGGCCAGCGAGCTGGATGTGCCGGTGGTCTTTGCCAAGAAGGCCATGAGCATCAACCTGGACTATGACAACTACGAGACCCAGATTCAGTCCTTCACCCACAAGAAGATCTACAACGTGATCGTCTCCAAAAAGTTTCTGACCCCCAGCGACCACATCCTGATCATCGATGACTTCCTGGCCAACGGCTGCGCCCTGATGGGCCTGCTGGATCTGGCCAAAGAGGCCGGCGCCACGGTGGAGGGCATCGGCATCGCCGTGGAGAAGGGCTTCCAGCCCGGCGGCGCCATGATTCGCCAGCGGGGCATCCAGCTGGAATCCCTGGCCATTGTGGAGTCGATGGACGCCGCCACCGGCGAAATCGTCTTCCGCCCCCAGCCCCACCAGAGCTGAAAACCCAAAACCGAAACAAAAATCCGTGCTGTTCCCCGGGAGGGAAGGCACGGATTTTTTCTTTTGCAGGCCCTTCAATCGGCGTCGATCAGCTTGCCCAGGGAGAAGGAATAGATCCCCTTGTAGGTGACCTTCCGGGGGGCAAACCGCTTTTCCACCGCAATGGCGTAGAGGTTCAGCTGGGGCCGGTAGGAGGCCAGGAACTCGGCCTCGGTCTTGCCCCGGTCGGTCTTGTAGTCCAGCAGTTCCAGGTGGTCGGGGAACACCAGCAGGATGTCGGCGATGCCCTGCACCAGCACCTGTTCGGTGCGGGCAGCGGCGGGCATCTCCTCAGGGGCCAGGCCCTGGGCCGCCAGAACCGCCCCGGCAGGCAGGGCCGTGATGAAGGCGTATTCCCGCAGCACCTGCCGGGCTTCCAGCACCCGGCGGAAAGCCTCCCCGGCAAAGAACCGGGCCAGCTTGTCCAGGTCCAGCTTTTCGGCGATCTGGGGCGCCGTCAGCCGGGCCGCCGTCTGGCGGTCCCGCTCGCCGGCCAGGGCCCGGGCCAGCGCTTCGCCCCCCTGCCGGGCCGGGCCGGCCAGGGCCGCAAAGTCTGCGTGCTCCATAAAGGCGTGGAGGGCGGTGCCCATCTCGGCGGCAGACAGGCCCTCTTTGGTCAGGAAGGCGGGCCGTTCCAGCGTCACCGCCCCGGCTTTGTGGACGATGCTGGTGACGCTGACCTTGGCCGGCACCTCGGACAGCCCCGCCGCCGGATACTGCCAGTCAAACCGCTCCCGCAGGGCCCCGGCCAGGGCCGGGTCGGCGGGTTCGGGTGCAGGGGGCTCGGGCCGGGCCACCGGCTGGGCCGGGTCGGGGATGGTCAATGTGATGACGCTGTCGGTCCGCACAAAGGGCAGCTGCAGGTCCCCCGCCTGGCGCCGCAGGGGGCCGCCGTTGGGGTGGACCAGCAAAGCCGCCCGGAGCCACCCCGCAAAGGAATTGCACTGGCTGTACAGCACCGGCCCCGCCCCCGCCGCCAGGAAGGCAGCGGCCTTTTCCAGGGGGTTGGAGGTGCGGGTGATCCCCAGGGGCAGGGTGACAATCAGCCGGTCCTGGGCCCGGGTCAGGGCCACATACAGCAGCCGCATCTGCTCGCTGCGCATCTCCCGCTCATGGACCGCCCCCAGGGCGGTGTAGGCGGCGGTCTTGTACAGTTCCCCGCCCTCCTGCCGCAGCCGGAGGCCGGCGCCGTAGACCCGATGGAGCAATACCGGCTCCCGCAGGTCGGCGGCATTGAACTTCCGGGCGGTGTCGGCCAGGAACACCACCGGGAACTGCAGGCCCTTGGACCGGTGGATGGTCATGATGGTGACGCAGCCGGGCCGGGCGGAACCCGGCACCGTATCCCCGGTGTCCCCGCCGGCCTCGCTGGCGGCATCAATGGCCCGCACCAGGGCCGAAATGCCCCCGCCGCCGTTCCCGGCGCAGAAGGCCGCAAACCGCCGGGCGTCCTCCCGGCGGCGCTGGCCGTTTTCCATGGCCCCCAGGGCTGCCAGATAGCCGGTGGAGGCAAAGATTTCCTCCATCAGCCGCTCGGCCGGCATGCTGCGGGCCATCCGCCGCAGTCCCGCCAGCCGGGCATAGAAGCCCCGCACACGGCAGGAGAAGGGATCGTCCTCCTCGCTGGCGGCCACTTCCGCCACCGCGCCGTAGAGGCTGCCGCCCCGCTTCCGGGCCCGCAGCTGGACCAGCTCGTCATCGGTGAAGCCGAACACCGGCCCCAGCATGGCCGCCGCCAGGTAGATGTCCTGGGCGGGGTTGTCGATGATTTTCAGCAGGGCCACCAGGGGCCGGATGTGGGGAGCCTCAAAGAGGTTTTCCCGGGCATCGGCATAGACCGGGATGCCCCGGTCGGCCAGGGCCCGGGTGTACACCGGGAAGTCGGCCCGGGCCGCCAGCAGGATGCAGCAGTCCTCATACCGCACCGGCCGGACGGCACCGCCCTCCCGCACCGGCTCCCCTGCTGCCACCAGGTCTGCAATCCGCCCGGCAATCCAGGCGGCGTCGGTCTCCTGCTCGTCATCCGGCAGCAGGCAGGCCTCCACGGCCCCCTGGTAGGTTCCCGGGGCGCCGCACACCAGGCGCTGGCCCTCCCCGTAGGCGGTGTCCCCCAGGTCGGGGCTCATCAGCTGTTCAAAGAAGAAGTTGATCCCCTCCACCACCGCCGGGGCGGAGCGGAAGTTGGCGTCCAGGGCCAGCAGGGCGTTGTGTGCCGGCTGGCCCTGGGCGGGGGCGGGGCGGGGATTCCCGCCGGGCAGCGGGGGCCAGGTCTCCAGTTTTTCCCGGAAGATGGCGGGGTCGGCCTGGCGGAACCGGTAAATGCTCTGCTTCAGGTCTCCCACCAGGAAGAGATTGCCCCCGTCGGGGGCCGCCAGGCAGCTGTAGAGGGCGTCCTGCAGGGCGTTGGTGTCCTGGTACTCGTCCACCATCACAGCCCCGTAGCCCGCCCGGATCCCCTCACAGAGGGGGGTGGGCTGGCCGTCGGGGCCCCGCAGCAGCTTGAGGGCCAGGTGCTCGAAGTCGCTGAATTCCAGCAGCTTCCGCTCCCGCTTTTTGGCGGCGAACCGGGCATCGAAATCCCGCACCGCCTCAAAGAGGGCCGCCAGCCGGGGGGCCGCCAGGGCCCGGTCCTGCTCGGCCTCGGCCTGGCTGCAGGGGATCAATTCCAGGATCTCCCCAAACAGCCCCGCAGCCTCCTGGGCCCGGGTCTTGACGGCGGCCTTCCGGGGGCCGGCCAGACGGCCCTTCATCCCCTTGAGGCCCGGCTCGGGCTCCATCCCAAGCACATAGGGGGTCAGCAGGTTATAGAGGCTTTCCCAGTCCCCGGCCCCAGCCAGGTCCCCGACTCGCTCCATCAGGGCACAGGCCGATTCCAGCCGTTCCAGGGGGTCGGCAAATTTGTCGTTGACCTTGGCGGCAGCAGCAGCCCGGGCCGAAGAGCTCTTGCGGCTTTCCTCGGCCCGGGCCCGTTCCTCTTCCAGGTCGGCCCGGCAGTCGGCGAGGGCCGCCTGCAGCAGCCCGCCGGCCGCCCGGGCCCGCTGGCCCGCCAGATCCAGCAGCAGGTCGTGCCAGCCGGTGGCCGGGAAGCTGTTCTCAGTCTGCCAGGGGGCCAGCATCCGGTCCATTACTTTGTCATAGTCGGGCAGGGCCCGCAGGAAATCGTAGACCTGCAGCACCGCCCGGCCCGCCGCATCGTCGCTGCGGCCCTTGCCGTAGAGGTCGGCAAAGGCGCAGAAGCCCGGGTTCCGGCAGGCGGCTTCCAGGGTGTCGGCCAGGGCCGATTCCCGCAGCATCTGGACGCTGCCGGCGTCGGCGGGGACGAAGTCGGGGGGGATGTCCAGGGCTTCAAAGTGCCGCCGCAGCAAATCCAGGCAGAAGGCGTCGATGGTGCAGATGGGGGCCCGCTGGAGCAGCATCCGCTGGCGGCGGAGCCACCCGCTGGCCGGGTCTGCCTGGCTGAGCCGCAGCAGCTTTTCCCCGATGCGGGCCCGCAGCTCGGCGGCCGCCGCATTGGTAAAGGTGACAATCAGCAGCTTGTCCGCCTCCACCGGGTGACGGGGGTCGGTGATCAGATCCACCGCCCGCTGGGTCAAAACGGCGGTCTTGCCGCTGCCTGCGGCGGCACTGACCAGCAGCCCGCCGCCCCGGTCCTGGATGGCGGCCTGCTGGGCCGGCGTCCACTGTGTGCTCATGGGGCATCCTCCTTTCCCGCATCGGTGGGTTCAAAGGGCCGGTCGGGGGCCAGCTCCTTCACCAGCCGCTCCCCGGTGCCCATTTCGTGGCAGCAGACAAAGCCGTAGTCGCACCACTGGCAGGGGGTCCGCCCCGACACCAGGGGTACCGCCGGGATCTCCCCGCCGTACAGCTTCTCCCCCATCTCGGTCACCAGGGCGTCCAGATGGTTCTGGATCCGCCCCAGCTTGGCGGCGTCGGCCCGGCGGGCCTTCTGCCAGGGGCTGGGCCTGCCGTTGACCCAGCTGAAGGGCAGATACAGCCCCGTCTTGTCCGGGTCCATGGCGTCAAAGAGTTTTTCCTCGTCCCGCACCAGGCCGTCCAGCTGGCAGGGGGCCGCCTGTTTGGCGGCGGCCCGGGCGGCGGTGGCGGGGTTGGGGTCGGCCAGCAGGTAGAGCACCCCCGCCGGCTCCGCCCCCGCAAAGCGGCCCTGGTCGTCCCGGGTCAGGCTGAACAGGTACAGCAGCATCTGGCAGTCCAGGCCACAGTAAACTTCCTTCAAATCCAGCTTTTTGGTGCCGGTCTTGTAGTCCACCACCCGCACCCAGCGGGTTCCGTCCCCTTCCACCCATTCGTCGGCCCGGTCCACCGTGCCGATCAGACGCACCGTCCGGCCGTTGGACAGATGGTACACCTGGGGATTCACCGCCTCGGGGCCGGCGCCGATCTTCAATTCGCAGGCCGCCGGGGCAAAGCTGCTCTGGGCCTGCTCGTCCCGCAGGTAGCACAGCAGGGCCGACATGCTCTTTTTCAGCCGGGACAAAAGATACCGCAGCCGGGCGGTGTCCTGGGGCAGGTACCGCCGGGCGTATTCATCCACCAGCCCTGCCGCCAGGGCCGACAGCTGGCTGTCGGTCAGCTGGGCAAAGGGGGCGGGCAGGGCGTCTTTGCAGGGGTTGTCGGGGCCCGGGTGGGGGTCCAGGGCCATCTGCAGCACCCAGTGCATCAGGGTGCCGCTCTGGTCCGCCGAGAGGCGGGCCTTTTTCCGGGGCTTCAACCCCAGCACATACCGCAGGAAATACCCATAGGGGCAGTTGGCGTAGGCCTCCATCTGGCTGGGGGAGATGGCCAGCCGGTCCCCCAGCAGGCCTCCCAGGGCGGCCAGGTCCTGGATCTGGTGGGGCGGGTTGTGGGCCATCCGGTCCAGCAGGGACAGGCCGGCGCTGCCGCTGTCCTGCAGGGCCTGGATCAGGCTGGACCGTTCCACCCCGGTGAGGGGCCAGCCGCCCCCCAGGCAGTCCAGGGCGCTGCCGGGGGTGGCAGCCATATCCAGCAGCGTCAAATCCGGGGCGGCGGGGTGCAGCACATCGGCGATGGGCTGGGCCGCCGCCGAAAGGGTCAGCCCCGCCCCCTTGGGCCAGCTGATCCACAGCCCTTTGGCGGGGGCGGTCATGGCCTTGTAAAAACAGACCTGTTCCCGCACCACCCGGTTTTCAAAGCAGTCGGGCAGCTCGATTTCCTGCCGCATCAGAGCGTCCCGGTCGGCGTGGGTCAGCAGGCCGGTCTGGCCCGGGGCGGCGGGGAATTCCCCTTCCGCCACCCCCAGCACAAAGACATAGTCGGGGGCGTCCAGCCGCATCTTGCCCGCCGAGGCCAGCATCACTGCGTCCAGGGTCTGGGGGATGTGGCCCAGGTCCGAGGACCGCAGCAGCAGCCCAAACAGCTCGGCGTACTCCGCCGGGGGGACGGTTTCCTCCCCCAGCAGCTGGGCCATCTGGTTCAGCAGGTCCATCACCACGTTCCACTCCCGGGCCGCCTCCTCGGCGGCGGGAATCCCCTGGGCCTGCCGCAGGGCGGCCACCTGCTGGTCCTGGGCCTCTTCGGCCCCCAGGGCCTCCAGGCAGAACCACAGGGCCCTGCTGATCTGGAGGGCGGTGGCCTCCCGGCAGCGGCTCCGCAGCGTCTCAATGGGCCCCATCAAAAAGGCCCGGGCCCTTTCGGCCTGGCGCTGCATCTCTTGTTCTTCCTCGGTGAGCTTTTCCCCGCCAAAGCCCCGGGGGCTCTTGTCGAAGGGCTCCCGCCACTCGGAGGCTTTGGGAGACCAGGTATAGGCGTAGTTTTCCAGGGCGCACACCGCCTCTTCCGACAGGCTGGTGAGCCCGGTTTTCACCAGGGCCGACAGCTGTTCGGTGTAGTCGGCCCCCCGCACCAGCTCCAGCAGGGCGGTGACTGCCGCAGCAGGGGCGCTGAAGGCGGGGGTGGTGGCCTCGTCGCACCAGAGGGGGATCCCCGCCATCCGGAATTCATACCGCACCGCCGCCCGGTACTGGTCCAGTTCCCGGCAGACCACCGCAATCTTGCCGCAGCGGACCCCCCGGGCCATCAGCCGCCGGATGGCGCCGGCGGCGGCCCGGGCTTCCTCTTCCCGGCTGGGGGCGGGGTAAAGGCGGATTTCCGCAGTCTCCCCTGCCGGCACATCGCACCGGCCTGTGGCCAGCAGCTGGCCCAGAGCCGCCAGGCCGAGGGCCTCCCGGTGGCGGAGGTCTTCCTTCAGCAGCAGGGGCACCGCTACCTCGGCGCCGTTTTTCCGGGCCAGCCGCCGCAGCTGGGCCCCCACCGCCTTGGCCCCCGAAAAGAGGCTCAGGTCCCCCGGGTCGGCGGGGGCGCCGTCGTCGCACAGGGCCACCGTCACCTGGGGCAAAGCCGCCAGCATGGCCCCCATCAGACGCTGCTTGGGGGCGTTGAAGGTGTCGAACTCGTCGATGAACACCGCCCGTCCCTCCAAAAAGGCGGGGATCCGCCCCTGGGCCAGGGCCCCTTCCAGCCGGTCGGCCGCCAGCTGGATCCGGTCGGCCGGGTCCATGCCGGTCTGGGACAGCAGGGTCTCGTACCCCTCGTAAATCAGGGCCAGCTCGGCCAGGCGGCCGCTCTCGGGGCCGCAGCCCTGGGCCAGCCGGGCAAATTCCTCCCCGGTGACCCCGGCGCTTTTCAGCTCGTCGATGGTCTCGGCGGCCAGCTGGCAGAAGGCCGCGCTGCGCCGGTGGCGGTAGTAGTAGTGGACGTTGTCCTGCAGCTCCTCCAGGGCCCGGCGCACCAGGGTCACCCGGCCCGCGTCAGTGAGGGTGTCGATGGCGGCGCCCCCCTCCTCCGAGAGGATCCGCTCGGCCAGGCTGGTGAAGGAAAAGCTCTCCACATAGCCCGAGCCCTCATCCCCCAGTTCCCGGTAGATTCGGCCCTCGGTGGAGGAGGTGAACTGTTCCGGCACCAGCAGGATGCTGTATTCTTGTTGCGCGGCCCGCCGGGCCAGCTGGGCATAGAGCCAGCTGGTCTTTCCGCTGCCCGAACCGCCCAGCACCAGTTTCAGCATGGCAGTCAGCCTCCTTTTTGGTCAAAAAGACGCCCCATTGCGCCGCCTGCGGCGGATGTGGTAAAATAGGCCTGCAAAGCAAACAGCAAAGGAGCGTTCCGATGAAAATTTTAGCAGTTGATTATGGCGACAGCCGCACCGGGCTGGCCGTCTGTGACCCCGGCGAGATCCTGGCCACCCCCCTGAAACCCCAGATCGAGGAAAAAGCCATGGCCAAGGTGGCGGCCAAAATCTGCGAGGCCGCCCAGGCCAACCGGGCTGAATTGATTGTGGTGGGCCTGCCCCGGAATATGGACGGCACCGAGGGCGCCCGGGCCCAGAAGAGCCGCAAGCTGGGGGACCTGGTGGCCAAGATGAGCGGCCTGCCCGTCCGGATGTGGGACGAGCGCCAGACCACCATCACCGCCGCCGGCTTCCTCAGCGAGAGCGGCACCTTCGGCAAAAAGCGGAAGGCCATCCTGGACTCGGTCAGCGCCTCGGTGATTTTGGAAAATTATCTTGCCTGGCGGAAAAACCACCCCGGCGAGGAATAATCTCACTGGCAGGTCTCGACGGTGACGCTGTTGATGGTGATGGGTTCGGTGGGCGTCTGGTTTTCGTCCACTGCGGCGGCGCCGATGGCGTCCACCACATCCATCCCCTCATACACCTGGCCGAACACCGTGTCGGTGTAGTCCAGGTAGGGGGCGCCGCCGGCGGCGGTGTAGGCGTCGATGATCTCCTGACGCCAGCCCTGGGAGGTCATCTGGTCGATCAGTTCCTGCTCCATGCCGGGGGCAGTCTGGACCACATAAAAGACGCTGCCCCCCTCCCCGGCGTCGCTCATGGCGGCGCACAGGGCCCCCGAGTAGTGGTGGAGCTGGTCGGTGTATTCCGGCGGGTAGCCGCTGCCGTTCCAGATGGTGGTGGAGCTGCCGTCGGCGGCCTGCCCCGCTTCCACCACAAAGCCTGCATCCACCCGGGTGATGGTCAGGCCGTTGTAGTAGCCCTGCTGGACCAGGCCCAGGAAGTTGGCGCAGGCCTGGGGGGCCTGGTCGGGGAACAGCACCGCACGGAATACCCCTGCGGTGGTGTCAAACACCGCCACCGTATCCCCCGACACCGGATGGGTGAACTGCAGCTCAGCGGAGTCGATCTGGGCCGGGCGGGACACCCCGCCCCCTGCCGCGCCGCCGCCAAAGCAGCCCGCCAGACCAATCCCCAGGGCAACAACAAGGGCCGCTGCGGCCCGTTTCCAATGACCAGACATAATTTTCTCCTTGCATCATATCATGTACCATGCACGCCCCGGAAAAGGGCTGTTTAATGTTCAGTATACCACAGAACGGCCCCCGGTGCGAGGGTCCATCGGTGAAAACTGCAAAATAGCCGTTTTCATGATTTACCATCTTGACGAGCTGGACAAAAAACGCTACACTATAGGCAGGACACGGGCCCCCAGGGGCCCCAAACAGGCAAGACAGACTGGAGTTTATACCCATGGCAGACGAGATCAAGAACCCCGGCGCAGAAGACGCCGAGAACGAATATCAGCCCGACCTGATGACCCTCGAGGACGAGGACGGCAACGAGATCACCTTTGAGGTGATCGACGCGCTGGATCACAAGGGCGTGCATTATCTGGCCGTCGTTGAGTACGCAGAGGACGAGGATGACGTGGATGAGGATGCCCAGCTGGTGATCCTCAGCGTCGGCGAGGACGCCGACGGCGAATACCTGGACGTTGTGGACGACGACGAGACCCTGATGGAAGTGGGCGCTCTGTTCGAGAAGCGGCTGAGCGACAGCTTCGACATCGGCTGACCCTTTCCAGGGCCGGCCCCCAACCCGGCAGTATCCTGCCCGGCACGACTTGTTGCGGATTATATGATCCTACTAATCATCCATCGGGAGCTTGGAGTCCGGTGGGGGATTGCAGACCGCCCCGTCAGGGTCTACCCTGGAGGATCGATGCGGGAGCATGAAACCATTGGCAGGGCACCCACCTGTCCGTAAGGGTAGGTTTGATTTATCCGCAGACGACCGGGCGGGATTCTTTTTTAGGCCTACAGCCGGAACGCTTGTTCCGGCTTTTTTGTTTACCCGTTTCAGGCTGCGGCGGCCCGGGACGGTGTGCGGAAGCCCCCTGCGGGCTTCCTTGCCGGCTTCTTTTTGCGGTTGGACCCGGCCCCGCACAGTCCTTTGCTCGGTGCACGGCCGGACGGTTTTGGCTTTGGATGCAGTATGCTGGAAAGGATGTGCAGTCATGCGGACAGATCATTTGGCCGGTACCTCGATTCCCCGTTTCACCTATGATACCCCCTGGTCGCCGGGCAACGATTTCTTTGCCCTGTGCGGCGGCGAAAAGCCGCTGGCCATGATCTTCCTGCCCGCCTTTGACCACCCCATCACCCGGGCCTACATCACCCGCTACCTCAAGAGCCGGGCCGACCTGAAAGGGGTGCAGCTGGCCTGCGTGGTCCGCAGCAGCCCCAAGGCGGTGGCCGAGGCCCTGGAGGGCCGGGAGCTGCCCTTTACGGTGATCTGCGACCAGCCGGGGGTGCTGTACAACTTCCTGGGCGTGGAGACCGCCGGGCTCCTGAACTGGAGCTTTGAGGCCCAGCGGATCATCCGCAGCGCCCAGGCCAGGGGGATGCGGTACAACCGCAAGGCCCCCCAGCTGCTGCCCCTGACCCTGGTGGTGGGCAAGGAGGGGGCCATCCTCTTCACCCACTACGGCCGCAACCTCACCGATATGCCGGGGGACTGCGGCGCCATCTGCAGCCTCTGCGAGGAGGTCTGGGAGATGACCCGCCGGATCCAGGGCCAGGACGACGCCCCCGCCAAGCCCAAGGCCAAGCCGGGGCCCCATTCCGACGAGACCTTGACCCTGCCCGATCTGGCTGGGGACCTGTCCGAGGAAGAGGACGCCCTCAGCAAACTCTTTGACTAAACCAAAAAAGACCTGCACCTCGCAAAGGGTGCAGGTCTTTTTGCGTTTATTCCGCGTTTTCCTCCCGCCGGAACCAGGCGTAGATCTCGGCGGCCAGCTTGTCCCCCACGCCGGGGGTCTGGGCCAGAGCCTCCGGCTCTGCGGCCCGCACCGCCCCCACGCTGCCGAACCGGCCCATCAGGGCCTTGGCCAGCTTGGGCCCCACCCCGGGGATCTGGACCAGGGTGGAGGAATAGCTCTTCTGCCGCATCTGCTGTTTGCGGTAGGCATTGGCAAACCGGTGGGTTTCGTCCTGGATGTTGGTGATGAAGGTGAAGGTGCCCCGGTGCATGCTGATGGCAATCTCGTTGCCCTCCCCGTCCACAATGGCCCGGGTCCGGTGGCGGCTGTCTTTCACCATGCCGTAGAGGGGCACGGCCGCCAGGGCGGTGCCGTCCAGGGCTGCCCTGGCGGCGTTCACCTGGCCCCGGCCGCCGTCCATCAGCAGCAGGTCGGGCTTTTCTGCAAAGCCGGTGGTCTCCCCCGCCGCGGTGCGGGTCTGGTATTCCCCCGCCCGCCGGGACACCGTCTCGGCCAGGGAGGCGTAGTCGTCGGTGCCCGCCACCGTCCGCATCTTGAACCGGCGGTAGTCCGCCTTGCTGGGCTTGCCTTCCCGGAACACCACCATGCCGCAGACGCTGGTGCCGTCGCCCCAGTTGGAGATGTCGTAGCTCTCAATCCGTTTGGGGGCCTGGGGCAGCCCCAGCACCTGGGCCAGCTCGTCCAGCAGCTTCTGTTCCCGGCCGGTGCGGCCCCGCTCCCGGGCCAGACGCTCCACCGCATTGGTGTGGGCCATCTCCACCAGGTGGGCCTTGTCCCCCCGCTGGGGCTGGTACAGCTGGACCTCGCTGCCCCGCTTTTCGCTCAGAGCCTGGCGCAGGGCCTCGGCGTCGGGGGGCAGCTGATCCACCGCGATGATTTTGGGGATTTCCTCGTCGTCCAGGTAGTACCGGGGCAAAAACTCCTCCCGGATTTCGTCCAGGTCGGACCGGTCGTGGAACACAAACTCCCGCTTGTCGGTGAGCCGCCCCTGGCGGTACCGCAGCACCGCCGCGCAGACGCTGTCCGGCGTGCCGGCCAGGGCCACCACGTCCATCTCCAGGCTCTCGTCCACCACCACTTTCTGCCCTGCGGTGACCTTGGTGATGGCGGTGATCTGGTCCCGCAGCAGGGCCGCAGTCTCAAATTCCAGCCGCTCGGAGGCCTCTTCCATCCGGCGGGTCAGGGTCTTGATGATGTCCTTTTTGCCGTAGCGGATCAGGTGGACCGCCCCCTTCACCGCGTCGTTGTAGTCCTTGCAGCTGATCTTGCCGCTGCACACCCCCATGCACTTGCCGATGTGGGCGTTGAGGCAGGGCCGGCCCTTCCCCAGATCCTGGGGGAACCGCCGATTGCACCGGGGCAGCAGGAAGGCGTCCATGGCCGATTCCGCCATCTCCCGGGCCGCAAAGCTGGAGGTATAGGGCCCGATATACTCGGCCCCGTCCTCCTCCTTCTGGAGCACAAAGGAGAGCCGGGGCCAGGCCTCTTTGGTGACCTTGATATAGGAATAGCCCTTGTCGTCCTTCAAAAGGATGTTGTATTTGGGGGTGTGGGCCTTGATCTGGCTGGCCTCCAGCACCAGGGCCTCAAACTCGCTCTGGCAGACGATGACGTCAAAGCTGAAGGCGTGGGCGATCATCTGGGTGACCTTGTTGTCATGGGGCACCCCCTCGCGGAAATACTGGCTGACCCGGATCCGCAGCCGCTTGGCTTTGCCGATATAGATGATCTCGTCGGATTTGTCCCGGATGATATACACCCCCGGCAGCAGCGGCAGCATGCAGGCCTTCTGGTACAGTTCCGCTTTGGTCATGGACTCACCTCTCGTTGGAACATTTTGGAAAAAGAAAAGGGCGGAACTTCCGTCCGCCCCAACGTATACCCATTGCGCGCTTGGTGATTACTCTGCGAAACCAGACTCCACCAGCTTGATCAGCGCCTCAACTGCTGCCTGCTCATCAGCACCGTCTGCAATGATCCGGATGCTGGTGCCGCCGACGATGCCCAGAGAGAGCACGCCCAGCAGGCTCTTCGCATTCACACGGCGCTCTTCCTTCTCGACCCAGATGGAAGACTTGAACTCATTGGCCTTCTGGATGAAGAAGGTGGCGGGGCGTGCATGCAGACCGACCTGGTTCTCAACGGTAACTTCTTTTACATACATAGTAAAACGCTCCTATCTATTGTCGTAATGGGGTGATGCAATGCATTGACACCTGCTGTCTTGTATTATTGTATCGCAAGGGACGAACGTTGTACAGCCTTTTTTGCAATTTTGTCGCTTTTCCCAATCCGGTCGGTGACATTTTTTGCAAATTGTACTCTTTCCATAAAATTTATTCCACTCTATTGGATGTCCCCACAAAAGTTTTCAACAGTTTTGCACAAGTGGTCCCGAGATCAGGTCTTTTCGGGTGTTTCGGGGGATCCTTCGGGCCCCGCTTCAGAGGCCTGGGCCAGTGGCATTTCGCCCATGGCAGCGGCCGGTTCCACAGCCGGCGCCGCCTTCTTTTTCCGGCGGTGGCGGGAAGGTTTTTTGGGCAGCGGGGTGCCGTCCCAGCCCCCGGCTGCCAGGTAGGATTCCCACAGGTCGGGCCGGCGCTCCCGGGTGCGCTGGCGGCTCTGCTCCCCCCGCCAGTCGTCCACCGCCTTGTGGTTGCCGCTCAGCAGGATGGGGGGCACTGCCCGGCCCTCCCACACTTCGGGCCGGGTGTACTGGGGGTATTCCAGCAGGCCGTTCCAGTAGCTCTCTTCCTCATAGCCCTTCTGTTCCGCCAGAACCCCCGGCTGGAGCCGCAGGACGCTGTCTGCCACCACCAGGCTGGCCAGCTCGCCGCCGGTGAGGATGTAGTCCCCGATGGAGATTTCCTCGTCGGCAAAGGCCTCGATGACCCGCTCGTCGATCCCCTCGTAGTGGCCGCAGACCAGCAGCAGGCTGTCATACTGGGCCAGCCGCCGGGCGTGGGCCTCGGTGTACCGCTGGCCCCCTGCCGTCATAAATACAATATGGGGCGCCGGCCGGCCCTGTTCGGCCACCTGGCGCTGGATGTCCCGGATGCAGTCGGCGATGGGCTGGGCATACAGCACCATCCCGCAGCCGCCCCCGTAGGGGTAATCGTCGGTCTGCTTCTGGCGGTTGAGGGTGTAGTCCCGGATCTGATGGCAGTGGGTCTCGATGTACCCCCTGCGGGCGGCCCGGCCCAGGATGCTCTCGTCCAGCACCCGCTGGCACATCTCAGGGAAGAGGGTCGCAATGTCCACACGCATCCCCATGGTCAGCCGTCCTCCCGCTCGCTGGCGGTCCCATCATCCAGCAGGCCGGGGATGGGGGTCACCGTGATATAGCCTTCCGGCGGGTTCCGCTCTTTCAGGAAGGCGTCCACGCCGGGGAACATATACTCTTTGCCGTTGGGGGCCTTGACGGTGTAGATGTCCTGGGGGCCGGGGCGGTCCACACTGGTGACCACGCCGTAGACCTTGCCGGTGTCGGCGTCCCGGACTTCACAGCCGATCAGGTCGGCCACATACCACCGGCCGGGGGCCAGATGGACGTCGTTGCGGTCAAAGTAGAAGGCCTGGCCCTGGAGGGCCCGGGCTGTGTCCATGTCATCCACCCCGGCAAACTTCACCAGGGCCATCCGGCCCTGGGGGCGGATGCTTTCCAGTTCCAGGCTGCGGCCCCCTTTGGGGGACAGGTACAGCCGGGGGGCCGGGCGGAGGAAGTCCACCCCGTCGCACCACAGCTCCATCTTCACTTCGCCCCTGACGCCATGGGTGGTCACCACCCGGCCGGCTTCCAGATACTGCTGCATAGCTTCTCCTTTATCACAATGAAAAAGGCCATCCGGCCAAATGGCGGACGGCCCAATAAGCGGTTCAGTCGATCTCCACAAGGATCTTTTCATCGACCCGCACAGCGGCTGCACGCATGACCACGCGAATGGCCTTGGCGATGCGGCCCTGCTTGCCGATGACGCGGCCCATATCCCCCTCTGCCACGCTCAGGTGGTAGACGATGGTGCCATCTTCACGAGGGGGGTCCACCGTTACGGTGACGGCGTCCTTGTCCTCCACGAGGCCGCGGGCAACAGTCAGCAACAGTTCCTGCATGTGACCGCCCTCCGATTACAGAATCTCGGACTTCTTCAGCAGGTAGCGGACGGTGTCGGTGGGCTGAGCGCCGTTGGCGATCCAGGCCTTGGCCTTCTCAGCGTCGATCTTGATCACAGCGGGGTCACGCATGGGATCGTAGGTGCCGATCTCCTCGATGAAACGGCCGTCGCGGGGGAAGCGGCTGTCAGCCACGACCACACGATAGAAAGGGGACTTCTTGGCGCCCATGCGGCGCAGACGAATCTTAACTGCCATAATAAATTTCCTCCTGAAATGGATGTTGTTTCGCCCGGTGGGGCGGTTTGTTTCTATGCCAAAACCATCCCGCCGGAGCGGTTGGATTTGTACCGATTGGGTTTGGTCAGCCTCGCAGGCCGCCCAGCATGCCGCCCAGGCGGCGGGCAAAGCCCTTGGGGCTCTTGCGCATCTGCTTCATCAGCTTCTGCATCATCTCATACTGGCGCAGCAGGCGGTTGACGTCTTCCACCTTGGTGCCGCTGCCTGCCGCGATGCGGCGCTTGCGCTTGGGATTGATGATGGAGGGCTTTTCCCGCTCCTCCTTGGTCATGGAGTAGATGATGGCCTCGATCTGGGAGAAAGCCTTTTCATCCACCTGGCCGGCGTCCAGGTTGGCGCCGCCGGGCAGCATGCTCAGCATGGCGGAGGCGCCGCCCATCTTGCGGATCTGGGCGAACTGGGCCAGCAGGTCGTTCATGTCGAACTTGTTCTCCATCATCCGGCGGGCGGTCTCTTCGGCCACCTTCTGGTCGGCGGCCTCCTGGGCCTTTTCGATGAGGCTCAGCACGTCGCCCATGCCCAGGATCCGGCTGGCCATCCGGGAGGGATGGAAGGGCTCCAGGTCGTCCAGCTTTTCGCCGGTGCCCTGGAACTTGATGGGCTTGCCGGTGACGGCCAGCACCGACAGGGCTGCGCCGCCCCGGGTGTCGCCGTCGGTCTTGGTCAGGATGATGCCGTCCACCCCTACCTTCTCGTTGAAGGTCTGGGCCACGTTGACCGCATCCTGGCCTGCCATGGCGTCCACCACCAGCAGGGTCTCATCCACAGGCACCGCCTGCTTGATCTGGACCAGCTCGTCCATCAGGACTTCGTCGATCTGCAGCCGGCCGGCGGTATCCAGGATCACAATGTCGTTGCCGTAATCCCGGGCGTGGGCCAGGGCCTTGCGGGCAATCTCAGGGGGCTTGGCGCCGTCCAGGGTGAACACCTGGGCGCCGGCCTGCTGGCCCACCACCTTCAACTGGTCGATGGCGGCGGGGCGGTAGATGTCGCAGGCCACCAGCAGGGGCCGCCGGCCCTGCTTGATGTAGTACTTGGCCAGCTTGGCGGCGTGGGTGGTTTTGCCGTTGCCCTGGAGGCCGCAGAGCATCAGGACGGTCTGGCCCTTGTTCTTGATGACCAGGCGGGGGGCTTCCTCGCCGCCCATCAGGTTGGTCAGCTCCTCGTTGACGATCTTGACCACCTGCTGGGCCGGGGTCAGGCTCTCCATGACCTCCTGGCCCATGGCCCGCTCGGACACCTTGTTGCAGAAGTCCTTGGCCACCTTGTAGTTGACGTCGGCTTCCAGCAGGGCCATCCGGACTTCCCGCATGGCGGCCTTGATATCGGCCTCGGTCAGCTTGCCGTGGCCCTTCAGCTTTTTGAAGACGCCGGCAAGGCGGTCGGTCAGGGATTCAAATGCCATGGGACGGCTCTCCTTTCCTTCTATGGTACAACAGGCAGGGCCTGCATCAGCTCTCGTTTACCTCGTCGATGGAGCGCAGCATCTTCAGGATCTTGTTCAGCACCTTCAGATACTCGCTGGAAGTCAGCCGGGCGTGGGGCCCGGTGCACTCGAACCGGGCGTCGATCACCAGCTGTTCCAGCTCTTCCAGGGTCTGCTGCACCCGGCGGTACCGGGCCGCAAACCCCACCTTGTTTTCCAGCTCCAGCAGGGTGTTTTCTCCGTGTTTGATGGCGTCCCGGGCGCCCTGGCGGGTGATCCCGAAGTTTTCCCCGATCTCGCTCAGGGACAGATCGTCGTGATAGTACTGGGACATCATCTCGCGCTGCTTGTCGGTGAGGACTTCCCCGTAGAAGTCCAGCAGATAGCCCATCTCCAGATTCTTTGCCACCGGTGCCACTGCTCTCCCTCCAGCGTCTTTGTAAAGGCATTTTGCTTTACGGACAGCAATGATTATACCAGACTCGGCCCGGCCTGTCAACAAAATACAGCCAACTTTTTTGTGAAAGAAGGAGAATTTTTCCGTTCCGGCCCCAGAGGGCCCCGCCTGCTTGACCTGAGGGGCGCATTTGCGTTACCATAACAAAAAAGCGCGAAAGGAGACCTGCCCCATGACCCTCTACCCCAACATCTACCGCACCCTGGCCCCGGGGCCGGTGGTGGAACTGCGGGGCTATGCCGCAGCCAGCAGGCTGGCGGGCAAGTTATACGCCTGCCTGGACTACGGCGGCCCCACCGGCACCGCCCGGGACGGGCTGGCCGAGGGGATGCTGGCCCTGGCCGCCCAGCGGAAGGTCCTGGCCCCCGGCCAGACCCTGATTGAGGCGGGCAGCGGGGCTTTTGCGGCGGCGCTGGCCCTGGCGGGGCGGACCAGCGGCCACCCGGTCTGCCTGGCCATGCCCGACAACACCCCCGCCGGGCGGCAGGAACTGCTGTCGGGGCTGGGGGCCCAGCTGCTGTTCTCCCCTGCCCAGGAGGGGGCCGCAGGGGCCCGGGCCCTGGCCGAGACCTGGGCCCGCAAGCGGGGCTGGTATTACACCGACTGGCTGGCCTGCGACGACAACCCCGAATACCACCGCCGGGTCACCGGCCCCGCCATCGCCCAGGCCATCGCCCGGGAGGGCAAGAGCCTGGTGGACGCGGTATTCATCGGGGTGGGCAGCGGCGGCACCATCACCGGCGTGGGGGAATGCGTCAAGGCCTGGACCAACGACGTGCGGATTATCGCGGTGGAGCCCTATGAGTGCCAGGCCCTGGCAGGGGGCCTGCTGGGCCCCCACGGCATCCCGGATATGGGTTTCGGCCTGGTGCCCGAGAACTACAACCCCTATGTGGTGGACAAAATTGCCGCCGTGCCCAGCGCCGAGGCGGCCCGGGCTGCCAAAACCGTCCTGCTCACCGACGCCGTCCCCGCCTCGGTCAGCGGGGGCGCCGCCCTGGCCGCTGCCGCCCGGTTCCTGGCCGAGGGCTGGAGCCAGTCGGCCCTGTGCCTGATTTCGGGCCGGGCTCCCCTCCTGTTCTGAAATCCATCCCACAAACAAAAAGCGGCCCCCGCCCAACGGACGGGAGCCGCTTTTTGGTTGAAAGGATTTGCCGCCTTACTTGTTCTGGCCGGCATGGCGTGCCAGCAGGGCCTCGATCTTGCGGATGGGGTCTGCAATGGCGGAAACCGAGATGTCGTGGTTCAGAGCCAGCACAAAGTAAGCTGCGTACTTGGACACATCCACATCCAGGTACCAGTCGCGCTGCAGCAGCTCGGGCTTGCGGTAGGTCAGGTTGGTGCCCACCATGAAGTCCAGGGCGCCCTCTTCCACGGCGGCGTCGAACTTGCCCAGGCCTGCGGTGAACAGGGGGAAGGTGGCGTCGGCGATGATGCGGGCAGCGCCGCGCTTCTTCAGCTCGCGGGCCACTTCCAGCATGCTGTCGCCGGAAGCCACGATGTCGTCGGCCACAAAGACGGTCTTGCCTTCCACCGACTCACCCAGATACTCATGGGCCACGATGGGGTTGCGGCCGTTGACCACAGTGGTGTAGTCGCGGCGCTTGTAGAACATGCCCAGGTTGCAGCCCAGGACGCTGGAGAAGTACATATTCCGGTTCATGGCGCCTTCATCGGGGCTGACCACCATAAAGTCCTTCTTGTCGAAGGACAGATCCGGCATCTTCCGCAGCAGGCTCTTGAGCACCTGGTAGGTGGGCATGGCGTTGTCAAAGCTCAGCAGGGGGACGGCGTTCTGGACCCGGGGATCGTGGGCATCAAAGGTGATGATATTCTGGACGCCCATGTTCTCCAGCTCCTGCAGGGCCACGGCGCAGTCCAGGCTCTCGCGGACCTCGCGGCGATGCTGACGGCCGCCGTACAGGCTGGGCATAATCACCGACACCCGGTGTGCCTTGCCTGCCACAGCCTGGATCAGCCGCTTCAGGTTGGAGAAATGATCGTCGGGGGACATATGGTTTTCGTAACCGAACAGTTTATAGGTGACGCTGTAGTTGCCGGGGTCCACCACGATGAAGATATCATCGCCGCGAACCGAATCCTTCACCAGGCCCTTGGCATCGCCGCTCTGGAACCGGGGGCACTCGCAGGGGATGATGAAGCTCTTGGGCTCCTCGATCCCGCTTTCAGAGGCCCACCGCATCAGGTGGCGGTCAATCAGGTTGGTGAATTCTTCTGCACCGGGGCAGCACAGCAGGCGCAGGTCTGCGACGCTGCCGCCCTGGGCGAAGATATCTTTGGCTTCGATCACATTGGACATTTGTTTACGGCTCCTTTAATTCCTTTTTACCAGTGTTATGCCTATTTCATACGAAAAGGATCATGCCGTTTTCATTTTATCACATTTTATCCGTCCTGCCAGCAGGATTTCAAAAATTCTGCGCCTTGCACAGCAGTTATACCAAAATCGGCCAAGCTCTGTCAGTTATTGACAAATTCCGGGAACCAGATTTTGTTCAACTTGTTTTTACAACTGGGCTACAGCGGCCTTCAGAGCCTCAGCCCGGTCGGTATTTTCCCAGCGGACGCCCAGGTCCTCGCGGCCCATGTGGCCGTAGGCGGCCAGCTTGCGGTAGATGGGCTTGCGCAGGTCCAGATCCCGAATGATGGCGGCGGGGGTCAGGTCAAAGACCTTCTCCACAGCGGCCTCGATCTTGTCGTCGTCCACCACGCCGGTGCCGAAGGTGTCCACCATGATGGACACAGGCTTGGCCACGCCGATGGCGTAGGCCACCTGCACCTCGCAGCGGCGGGCCAGGCCGGCGGCCACCACGTTCTTGGCCACCCAGCGGGTGGCGTAGGCAGCGCTGCGGTCCACCTTGCTGGGGTCCTTGCCCGAGAAGGCGCCGCCGCCGTGGCGGGCAAAGCCGCCGTAGGTGTCCACAATGATCTTGCGGCCGGTGAGGCCGCTGTCGCCCTGGGGCCCGCCGATGACAAACCGGCCGGTGGGGTTGATGAAGTACTTGGTATTCTCATCCAGCAGGTTGGCGGGGATGACGGCCTTGATCACCTTTTCCATCACGTCAGCCCGCAGGGCGTCCATCGACACATCCTCCCGGTGCTGGGTGGAGATGACCACCGTGTCCACCCGGACCGGGCGGCCGTCATCGTATTCCACCGTCACCTGGCTCTTGCCGTCGGGGCGCAGGTAGTCCATCTCGCCGTTTTTGCGGACCTCGGCCAGACGGCGGGCCAGCTTGTGGGCCAGGCTGATGGGCAGGGGCATCAGTTCAGGGGTCTCGTCGCAGGCGTAGCCGAACATCATGCCCTGGTCGCCGGCGCCGCCCACCTCGTCGTTGGTGCCCAGCGCAATGTCGGGGCTCTGGCCGTCGATGTTGGAGATGACGGCGCAGGTGTCGGCATCAAAGCCGTACTTGGCGCGGGTGTAGCCGATGTCGGCCACCACTTCCCGCACCAGCTTCTGGAAGTCCACATAGCAGCTGGTGGTGATTTCGCCCATGATGTGGACCAGGCCGGTGGACACGCAGGTCTCACAGGCCACACGGGCATCGGGATCCTGGGCCAGGATCTCGTCCAGGATGGCGTCCGAGATCTGGTCGCAGATCTTGTCGGGATGCCCCTCGGTGACCGACTCGGACGTAAAGAGATGTCTTGCCATGAAATTCTTGCCTCCTGTGCAATCAAACATTCCTGTATCGTTAAAAATCTCCGAACAAAAAGACACCCGGAACCCGAAGGCTCCGAGTGTCCCACCCTTATCTTCCGGTTTCCCGCAGGATTTGGCACCTTACGCACACGCGCAGGTTGTCGGGCTTCACAGGGCCTGTCCCCTCAGCCGCTCTTGATAAGCACGGTATTCATTTTGTCGCAGGTGATATTGTAGCATGCCTGCGTCAGATTGTCAAGAAGAAAGTCGGACTCTTTCCACGGCCCGCCCCGGGGCCATCAATAG
This sequence comes from uncultured Faecalibacterium sp., assembly GCA_904394215.1. Lineage (GTDB taxonomy): Bacteria > Bacillota > Clostridia > Oscillospirales > Ruminococcaceae > Faecalibacterium. The sequence goes on along the minus strand of CAJFNF010000026.1, from coordinate 2,874 downwards.
CCCTGGGCTTCCTCCCCCTTGATCAGCTTGACGGCACGGCTGGTGCCCAGGCGGTCGGCGCCCAGCTCCAGGAACTTCTCCATGTTGGCAATGGTGGAGATGCCGCCGGCGGCCTTGACCTTGCAGCGGCCGGCCACACCCTTGACCATCAGGGCCACGTCATCGAAGGTGGCGCCTGCGGTGGAGAAACCGGTGCTGGTCTTGATGTAGTCGGCGCCGGCCTCGCAGACGATGTCGCACATCTTCCGCTTCTCGTCGTCGGTCAGCAGGCAGGTCTCGATGATGACCTTCAGCACCTTGTCCCCCACGGCTGCCTTGACGGCCTTGATGTCGTCCCGGACGGCGTCATACTCGCCGTTCTTCAGGCGGCCGATGTTGATGACCATATCCACTTCAGAAGCGCCGTTTTCAATGGCGGTCCTGGCCTCGAAGGCCTTGGAAGCGGTATCCATGGCGCCCAGAGGGAAGCCTACCACGCAGCACACCTTGCAGCGGCCGGCCATGTATGCCACAGCCTGCTTCACATAGCAGGTGTTGATGCAGACCGAGGCGCAGCCATACTGGATGGCCTCGTCGCACAGGGTCTGGATCTGGGGCCAGGTGGCCTCAGGCTTCAGCAGGGTGTGATCCACATGGGACAGAATTTCCTTGTAATCCATTGCAGTTTCTCCTTCATCAAAAAACCGGCAAGCCCGGCCCGGGCCGCTGGCCCGGTGCACCGCCTGCCGGAAGGCTTTACCGTCCCGGCCGGTGCCGGGGCGTTGGGGCAGCCTGGATTCAGTGCTCTTTCTTGGCTTTGTTCACCATGCCGATGCCCACGCCGCTGAGGACGATGGCGGTCACTGCGGCCACGGCGCCGATGATTCCCACCACCAAACCGGATACCAGGAACCCGAAGCCCTTCAATTTGTGCACCATACTCTTTACCTCCGTATCTGTTGTCCCGGGGAGGAATCCTCCGCCGGGTGTATATTCTGCCGCTGGTCCCGGGCATCACGCCCGCTTTTTGAAGATCAGCAGCTTACTGAACAGGTAATTCAGCACAATCACCAGCACATTGGAAAACGCCTTAACCCCGATGCCCCACAGGGCCAGCGCCCCGTCGGCATCCAGCCAGCGGCCCAGCACCAGCAGCACCAGCCCCTGGCCGGGGGCGGCCAGCCAGTTGCCCCCCACCATCATGATGGCGGTGTCCAGCACCATGGTGCCCAGCCTGCAGGCCACAAACCGTCCAAACTCCACCGCAGCTGCCCGGCCCCGGGTCCGGCTGGCAAACACAAACCGCCGGTTGGTGCCGTAGGCAAAGAGGATGCAGAGGATATTGTCCAGCACGTTGCCCCAGCTGTTGGCGGCAGCATAGCCGAACAGAGCCTGGAACAGCCCGTACAGCACCATGTTCAGCAGGGTGGTCAGCACCCCGAACACCAGATACCGCAGCGCCTCGCCGTGGGCCCGGGCTGCGGCCCATAGTTTTTTCAAAGCAGCCATACGCCCTCGCAACAGATGCCCCCAACGACCAAAAACACCCCGCCGCCTTCAACCGGCAACGGGGTAGTTTTTACAGTGTCAGAAACAGCAGCTTACTGCTCGTCGTCCTTCAGCAGAGCCTTCATGGACAGGCTGATGCGCTTCTTGTCGAAGTCCACATCCAGCAGCTTGACGTCGACCATATCGCCGACCTTCAGCACGTCGGAGACCTTCTCCACACGCTCGTTGCTGATCTCGCTGATGTGAACCAGACCGTCAACACCGGGCAGGATCCGGACGAAGGCGCCGAACTTGGTCAGGGACACAACGGGAGCATGGAACACGCTGCCCACGGGGTAGTTGTTGCGCAGCTGCTCCCAGGGGTTGTCCTCGCTCTTCTTGTAGCCCAGAGAAACCTTGTGGTTCTCGCGGTCGATATCCTTGACATACACTTCGATGGTGTCGCCAACGCTGACAACCTCGGAGGGATGCTTGATGCGGTTCCAGCTCAGCTCGCTGATGTGGCACAGGCCGTCAACACCGCCGATATCGACGAAGGCACCGTAGGAGGTCAGGCTCTTGACCACGCCGGTGTAGGTCTTGCCGATCTCGACATTGGCCCAGAACTCCTCGCGGCGGGCCTTGTTCTCCTCAGCGGTGACCTTGTTGATGCTGCCCACGATCTTGCGGCCGGAGCACTCGGTAACGACCAGGCGGACGTGCTTGCCCACCAGAGCGGTGTAGTCCTCGTCACGGCGCATGGTGGCCTGAGAGCGGGGCACGAAGACCTTGACGCCCTTGACGTTGACCACAACGCCGCCCTTGTTGTACTCGGTGACGTCGCCCTCGACGACCTCGCCGGACTCAGCAGCCTTGGCGATCTCTTCCATGCCCTTGCGCGATGCAAGCTTCGCTCAGACGGACAAAACCGGTCTGCTTTGCGCCGATGTCGACCTGGATCTCGTTGGCGGAAATGCTGGTCACGACTCCTTTCACAATACTGCCTGCATGAACACGTTTTTCCTCGGATGCGTTCAGCATCTCCTCGAAGCTCATGCTGTCATTGATTTCTGTCATACTGTTAAGTACCTCCTCAATAATAGACGATGGCGTTGAAGCCCCTGCTGTCACGCCCGCCGTCCTCACATCTGCAAACCACTCGGGCTGAAGCTCGCTTGCTGTTTCAACCGTAACGGCCCGCGTATGTTTTGCGGCGACTGCGACCAGCTTCTGGGTATTAGAAGAATGATGACCACCAATTACGACCACCAGATCGCACCGGCGGCTGAGGTCTTCCGCTTCCTGTTGCCTCGCCCACGTCGCATTACATATTGTATCAAAAATTTCGGCGTTTGTATAGGCTTTTTTCAGAAACTCCGAACATTCTTGCCATTTTGTTGCCTGGAA
>CAJFNF010000025.1 GCA_904394215.1 uncultured Faecalibacterium sp. | reverse complement strand
CTTCTATAACCACGAGCGGCTCCAGACAAAGACTGGCCTGGCTCCGCTCTCGCTTCGCCAGGCCAGTCTTTGATTCGTTTACTTCTACCCCTTGCAGGCTTCTTTTTTGTACTGTCCGCACAATATGGGGCGGTTCAGAGCCTGCCGGGCGGCAGGCTCTGTTTTTTCGCGCCGAAGGGCTGTGGACACAAAGAAAAACACCTGTCGGCGTCTGCCAACAGGTGTTTGGTGGTTGCGGGGGCTGGATTTGAACCAACGACCTTCGGGTTATGAGCCCGACGAGCTACCGGACTGCTCCACCCCGCGATATTTCAGAGGAGCTTTTTCGCTCTCTCCCTCGTGCTCCTCGCGATGTCGTTTCGCTTGGTGCTCCATTATAATACCACAGGGCTGGTTCAATGTCAATAGTTTTCCGGGATTTTTTTGTACAAAAAATCCAGAAGCCTTTCCGGAAGGCTTACCTGCGGCGCCGGCGCACTGCCGCCACCACGGCGATGGCCAGGATCACCAGCACCACCACCGGCCACAGGCCTGCCAGTACCACAGCGATGGCGGCCAGGCCGCCCACGAAGTTGTCCCATCCCTGGCCAAAGGCGCTGGCCAGGCGGCTCACGAAGCCGGAGCCTGCCGGGAAGTCCACTTCCCGCAGGGTGACGGTGACGGTGCAGCTGGCGATCTGGTCATCGTACCAGTCCAGCTGGCTCTGCCAGCTTTCCAGCTGATACTGGACGTCGGACAGCTGGGCCTCGATGTCCAGCAGGTCGGACAGGGTCTCGGCGCCGGCCTGCAGCTCCCGCAGCCGGTCCCGCTGGCCCTCCAGGTTAGCGATGCGTCCCTCCACGTCGGTGTAGCTGGCGGTGACGTCGTCGGCGTATTCGCTGCGGTTCACCAGGCTGCCGGTCTGGCCCGCCGCCGTCAGAAAGCTCTGGTAGTTTTCCTCCGGCACCCGCAGGGTCAGGGACAGGGTGCGGGATTCCCCGCTGTCACTGGACTCGCTGCTGCTCTCCATCCAGCCCCCGGCGTCGGCCAGGGCCTGTTCCAGGCCGGAGCGGGCTGCGTCGTAATCCCTGGTCTCCAGGGTCAGGGATGCGGTGTAGAGGATCTTGTCCCCTGCCACCGATGTACTGCTGCTGCCGGCGGCGCTGCGGGTGGCTGCGCCTGCTTCCAGGCTGTTGTCCTGGGCGGCATAGAGGCTGGCAGTCTGGGGCACGCTGGCCAGGGCTGCGGAGGACGCCGCCCCGGCGCCCCCCACGGCCAGGCCCCCGGTCTGCAAGACCTGGCTGCCCACAAAGGCCACCGCCACACAGGCCGCGGCGGCTGCCGCCCACCGCTTCCAGTGGGGGAAAGGGATGGCCCTGGCTTTTTTTGTTTCTTTTCCTTTGGGGGATTGGTCCGGTTTGGGTTCCATGGCCAGCAGACGGGCTTTCAGGTCCTCAGGGGCCTTAAGCTGGTCCACCTCCATCTGATATTCAAACCATTTCATCCTCGATATCCTCCTCCAGCATGGTATGTAGAAGGGCCCGCGCCCGGTGCAGCCAGCTCAGCACCGTGTTGGTGGGGGCGCCCACCAGGCGCCCGATCTCCGCCGCCGTATAACCCTCGTAGTAGTGCAGATAGACGGCATTGCGGTAATGTTCGGGCAGGGCGCGCACTGCATCCAGCACGCTGCCATCGGCAGCGGCCGGCGCCGGCATGGTCTCGTCCAGGGGAACATCCTTCTGGCTGGCCGCCCGCGTCAGGTCGTGGCACCGGTTGATGGTCACCCGCAGCAGCCAGGCCTTCAGGTGCTCCTCGCTGGAAAAGCTGCCGCGGTACCGCAGCAGCTTCTCGAACACGTCCTGAACCACATCCTCGGCGTCTGAGGTGCTGCTGCAATGATGCACCGCCGCACGGTACACGGTATCGCTGTATTTCTCCACCGCCAGGTGGAACAATTCCTGTTGACTGATCCGCCACATAGCTGCTCCTTTACCGGCTTGCAGGTCCTTTCACCTGAGATACGTTTTGCCCCTGGCAAATATTGCATCCCTCCGCCGGCTTTGTTTCCTTCTATTTGGATGGCGCCGGGCATGGGCCCGGGCCTGTTCTTCTCTTTCCTGTGTCCCTATTGTACCATGATGCCGGAGAAAACAAAAGGCTGTTTCCCCGCCCGGCCCCTGAAAACAACTGGAAGGGCTGCCAGGGCTTTTCTGGATAAGAAAAAGCCCCACAACCTTTCCGTTGTGAGGCCATCTCTGGAGCTGGTGACAGGAGTTGAACCTGCAACCCACTGATTACAAATCAGTTGCGCTGCCATTGCGCCACACCAGCAAACGTGAATACAAAGAGAGTATACCACACCCGGTGTAGTTTGGCAAGGCAAATTTACGCCTCCGCCCCCTGCCGCAAGGCGGCGTCCAGGGCGGCAAAGTCCTCCAACGTCAGCTGCTCGGGCCGGACCCGGGGGTCCAGGCCGGCGGCTTCCAGGGCGGCGGCCACCTGGGGCCGGGGCAGTTTCAGCCCGGCGGCGATGGAGTTGGCGGCGGTCTTGCGGCGCTGGCCAAAGGCGGCCCGCACCAGGGCGAAATAGGCCTTCTCGTCCGGCACCTGGACCGCAGGGGTGGGGCGGATCTCCATCCGCACCACCGCGCTGGTGACCTTGGGGGCGGGGTAAAAGCTGCCGGCCTGGACGGTGAACATCATCCGGGGGTTGGCAAAGTACCGCACCGCGCAGCTCACCGCGCCGCTCTCCCGGGTGCCGGGCAGGGCGGCCAGCCGCTCGGCGGCCTCTTTCTGGACCATCACCGTGATATTGTCCACCGGCAGCTTGTCTTCCAGCAGCTTCATGATGATGGGGCTGGTGATGTAATAGGGCAGGTTGGCGCAGACCGCCACCGGCATGCCGGGGAATTCCTGCTCCACCAGGGCCCGCAGGTCGGTTTTCAGCACGTCCTGCAGGATCACCTTCACGTTGTCAAAGCCGGCCAGGGTCTCTGCCAGCACCGGGGGCAGCCGCTTGTCCACCTCGATGGCCACCACCTTGCCGGCCCGTTTGGCCATCTCCTTGGTGAGGACCCCGATGCCGGGGCCGATCTCGATGACGCCGTAGCTGCGGTCGATGCCGGCGGCGTCCACAATCTTGGTGGGGACCCCCGGGTTGATGATGAAATTCTGCCCGAAGCCCTTGGACAGGGCAAAATCGTATTTTTCGCACAGGGCGCGGATGGTGGCAAGGTCGGTGAGCTCCATAGCAGTTCCTCTCTCTCAAATCCACAAAAAGACCTCCGGCAAAAGGGCCGGGGGTCTTGGGGTTCCTTGGTTGGCTGGGGGTAATATCAGGCTGCAGGCTGGCTGGAGGCAGCGGCGCTGTCTGCAGCCGTGCTGTCGGCGGCCGTATCTTCCTCAGCCCGGGCCTCGGGGGCCGGGGCCTCGCTGGAAGCGGCCTCTGAAGAGGCGGCCTCGCTGGAAGCGGCATTGACGCCGCCCACAGTGGCGCTGCCGGTCATGGTCTGGGCCGTGCTGACCGCCCGCTGGACCTGGGGGTCGGTGTCCAGGGTGAAGTCGTAGTAGGCCCCCTGCTCATCGGCGGACAGGGCCCGCTCCACGTCCACCGTCAGGCCGGTGCCGTCAAAGCAAGTGCCGTCCGAGGTGATCAGGCGGGCCACCGTCACCACCACGGCGCTGCCGTCGCTGAGGCGCTGGGGGCTGCTCTGGATGGTGCCCTTGCCGTAGGTGGTGGTGCCCACCAGGCGGGCGCCGCTCATGTTCCGCAGGCAGCTGGCAAACAGCTCGGCGGCGCTGGCGGTGTTGCCGTTCACCAGGCACACCATGGGCAGATCCACCACGCTGTCCCCGCTGCTGGTGCCCAGCACCTCCTGGGTGCCGTCTTTGGACTCGGCCCAGGCGATGGTGCCCTCGGGGCAGACCAGGTCGATGCAGTTGAGGGCGGCGTCCAGCAGGCCGCCGGCGTTGTCCCGCAGGTCAAAGATCAGGCTGGCGGCGCCGGCGCTGCGCAGGCTGCGGATGGCGTAATCCAGCTCGCTGAGGGTGGTGGAATCAAACTGCCGGATCTTGATGTAGCCCACATTGCCGGCGGTCATCTGGTAGTCCACGGTGGTGGTGATGTAGCCGGAACGGGTCAGGTCCAGGGTCTGCTCGGTGGATTCAGAATCCAGCCAGGTGAGGTTGACAGTGGTGCCCGCCTCGCCCCGGAGCCGGGCCTGGATGGCCTCGGCGCCGCTGATGGTCTTGACATCTTCCCCGTCGATGGCGGTGATGTAGTTGCCGGCGGTGATGCCGGCCTCCTGGGCCGGGGAGCCGTCATAGACCTTCAGCACCTTGGCGTAGCCGGTCTGGTCCTGGGCCAGCTCCACGCCGATGCCCATCAGGACGCCGTTCTGGACGTCCAGCAGCTCGGTGTAGGCCTGGGCGGTGTAGTACCGGGCGTACCGGTCGCCGGTGCCCAGCAGATAGCCCGAGGCAATGGTGTCATACAGCACCGACTCGTCGATGGTGTAGTAGTCGTTGCTGCGGACGTAGCGGTCCAGCTCGGAAATCTTGCTGTACATGCTCTCTTTTTCCTTGACGTTGCTGACGGTGCTGTCAAACAGACGCATGGCCAACAGCATGGTGACCGAGAAAGTCACGGTCATGGCCAGGATGACAACGGTCAGCATCATCCCGACCGAGATCTTCTTGTTCATCGGTGCCTCCTATCAGCCCAGCAGCATCAGAATGGTGCTGCCCAGCAAAGACAGTGCCAGCAGCCCTGCCAGGACCACGCACGCTGCCCGCTGAAAGCGTTTGTGCTTATCGGTTTTCATACTTTCATACCGCCTCTCTGCGTAGATGGATCATCCAATGGGGACATAGCTGCGGGGGTTGACCCGGCCGGCATTGCTCTTGCCCTGCCACACCTCCAGGTGGAGGTGGTTGCCGGTGGAGTTGCCGGTGGAGCCCACGTAGCCGATGATGTCGCCCTGTTTCACATATGTACCCTGCTTGGCGGCAATCCGGCTCATGTGGCCGTACAGGGTGGAATAGGCCTTGCCGTCGTTCATGGTGCCGTGGTAGATCACCACATAGTTGCCGTAGCCGCCGGTGCTCCACCCTGCCACCGACACATAGCCGCCGGCGGCCGCGTAGATGGGGGTGCCGGCAGGGGCGGCAAAGTCGATGCCGCCGTGGAGTTTATAGACGCCGGTCACCGGGTTGGTGCGGTAGCCGTACTCGCTGGAAATCCGGCTGTAGCTCTTGAGGGGGCAGATGAAGCCGGTGAAGCTCAGCTGGCTCTGGCTGGAAGCCGCCGCCGAGATGATGGCCTGGATCTGCTGCTGGACGGCCTCGTAGTCCATCTCATCCGACTCGATGGCCTCCTGGGCTTCCTTCTGGGCGGCAGCCGCCTCGTCCTGGGTCAGCTTGGCCTGGGCGATGCTGGAATTCAGCTCGCTCTGCTTGGACTGCATCTGGTAGTTTTTGGCGTCCAGGTTGGCCTTCTGGGTTTCCAGGGAGGCCTTTTCGCTTTCCAGCTGTTTGTGGTCGTTTTCCAGCTCTTCCTTGGCCGCCTCCAGGGCGTCCAGCATGGAGGTCTCTTTCACCGAGATATCCTGCATCATCTCATTGAAGGTCAGCAGCTGGTACAGGTCGGTGACCGCCGACAGCATGGCCACGCTGCCGCCTTCCCGCAGCTCCTGCATGGCCCCCATGAAGGTCTTGAAGTCGGCCCACTGGTTCTCGATGTCCAGCTCTTTCTGGTCGATCTCGGCCTGTTTGGCGGTGATCTGCTGTTCCTTCTGGCCGATGGCGTTCTGGACATTGGCGATCTCGCCTTTCAGCACCGCAATCTGGCTCTGGATCACGCTGACCTGCTCCCGCAGCTCCTCTTCCAGGGCCGCTGCGGCGCTCTCCCGCTTTTTGGCGTCGGCCAGCTCCTGCTTGTGCTGGTTCATGCTGGACTGGATCTGTTCCAGCTTTTTCTGCAGGTCGGACATGCTGGTGGCCGAAAGGGCCCGCGGCATGGCGCTGACCGCCGTCATCAGGCACAGCCCCGCCAGCAGCAGGCTCACCGTCCGCCGCAGTTTCACCCACAGCCTTGTCTTGCTCGCATGTTTCGCTGTTTTCACCGGTGCCCCTCCTTTGTGGTCCAACCGCCCGCTGTCATACGTTCAGATGCTTGCGGATCGAGAACAGGCTGCCCAGGCCGCCCACCAGGGCGCCGCCGGCCACGCTGTAGAAGAGCACGGTGGACCAGACGGCATCCAAGGGCACCAGGGAGGTGCCCACCAGAACCTGCCACACGCCGCTCAAGCCGTCGGCGGCCTGGATCATGTAGTCATAGAGGGCCAGGACGCAGCTGGCCGAGATGATGCCCGAAATCAGGCCCATGGCCAGGCCCTCCACCAGGAAGGGCAGGGTCACCAGCCGGTTGGTGGCGCCCACGTATTTCATGATCTCAATCTCCCGCCGGCGGGCAAAGACGCTGAGCCGGATGGTGCTGCCCACCGTGATGATGCTGACCACCATCAGCACCAGCACAAAGGCCCGGCCCATCCGCGTGACCCCCTGCTGGATCTGGACAAAGATACTGCCCATCTCCACCGGGGCGGTGACCTTCACCACGCCGGGGATCTGTTCCAGCTGGGTGCTGATGCTGCTCAGCTGGCTCAGGTTGCCCACCGTCACCCGGTAGTTGGCCTTGAAGGGGTTGTCGTTTTCAAATTCATCCCAGAGGGCCGCATATTCCTCCATGTAGCTCTCGTAGGTGTTCAGCACGTCCTGCTTGGACATATAGCTGACGTTGGTCACCCCGCTGATGGCCGAAATCTGCTGGCCCACCGCTGCGGCGGTTTCATCGTCGCAGGCGGGGTCCAGAAAGACCACCGTCTCGTTCTGGCGGCCCAGGTAGCCCACCATGCTGTCCACGTTTACTTCCACCAGACTGGCCAGGGTGTTCAGGCTCATGCAGACCGCCAGGGAGGCCACGCAGGCAATGGTCATGGCCCAGTGGGTCCCCAGGTTCCGCAGGCCGCGGCCGGTCAAAAATCCAAAGGTTGACAGTTTCACAGCAGTGCCTCCTCACGCCCAGCAGGCACATCCGAGACGATCCTGCCGTGATTCAATGTGACCACCCGCTGGTGGAACCGGTGGACCAGCTCGTGCTCGTGGGTGACCACCAGCACCGTGATGCCGGTCTTGCTGACCTGCTCCAGCAGCTCCATCATCTCCAGGCTCAGCTCGGGGTCGATGTTGCCGGTGGGCTCGTCGGCGATCACCAGCTTGGGGGCGTGGACCAGGGCCCGGGCCACCGCCACCCGCTGCTGTTCGCCGCCCGACAGGTAGTCGGGGTAGCACTTGGCCTTGTCGGCCAGGTGGACCAGCTCCAGCATATAGGGCACCCGCTCGTCAATCTCTTTCTTGGCGATGTTGGTGACATGCATGGCAAAGGCCACGTTTTCGTAGACGGTCATGCTGGGGATCAGCCGGAAATCCTGGAAGATGATCCCCATCTGGCGGCGTATGTAGGGGATTTTCCGCCGCTTGAGGGCGGCTATGTCGTTGCCGTTCACATACACCTTGCCCTCGGTGGGCAGGATCTCCCGCAGGATCAGCTTGAGCAGGGTGGATTTGCCTGCGCCCGAGTGGCCCAGCAGGAAGACGAACTCGCCGGGATCGGCCTTGAAGTTGATGTCCTCCAGGGCCAGGCGGCCGCCCTTCTTGTATTCCATGGATACGTGTTCAAAATTCACCATTGGTATATCTGGCATGGCTCTACGTCTCCGTTTTTTCAAATTCCAGTTTCTGCCCGCAGGCAGTCAAAAACAAGGCCGGCCTTGCGGCCGGCATGGCGGCGGGGCATCCTGCCGAGAGGGCAAACCCCGCCCGGCTTCTTAATATTTGGCCGGGTTGTTGGACAGGTACTTCTTGACCATCAGCGCTACCTTGAACACGATGGCGTCGTCGAATTCCCGCAGGTCCAGACCGGTGAGCTTCTTGATCTTTTCCAGCCGGTACACCAGGGTGTTCCGGTGGACAAACAGGCCGCGGCTGGTCTCGGACACGTTCAGGTTGTTCTCGAAGAACCGCTGGATGGTGAACAGGGTCTCCTGGTCCAGGCTCTCGATGCTGCCCTGTTTGAACACTTCCTTCAGGAACATCTCGCAGACGGTGGTGGGCAGCTGGTAAATCAGGCGGGCGATGCCCAGGTTGTCGTAGCGGATGATCTGCTTTTCGGTGTCGAACACCTTGCTGACCTCCATGGCGATCTGGGCTTCCTTGAAGCTGGTGGCCAGATCCTTCACGTTGGAGATGGGGGTGCCGATGCCCACCACAGCCTTGATGTAGTGCTCGCCCGACAGGGTGTCCACAATGCTGGCGGCCAGCTTTTCCATATCGGTGCGGTCGATGCCCTTGCGGATCTCCTTGACCAGAACGGTGTCGGTCTCGCTGATGTTGAACACGAAGTCCTTCTGCTTGTCGGGGAACAGGCTGCTCACCACGTCATAGGCAGAAATGTCGCCCCCCGACACCACCCGGACGATAAACACCACCCGGGACACATCGGTGGCAAAGTGAAGTTCCCGCGCCTTGGCGTAGATGTCGCCGGGCAGGATGTTGTCCAGCACCACGTTCTTGATGAAGTTGGCCTTGTCGAACTTCTCGTCGTGGTACTGCTTGATGCTCTGCAGGCTGATGGCCAGCACCGCCGCAAACTGGGCCGCCGTCTCGTCGACGCCCTCCACAAAGACAGCATAGTCGTTGTGCTTGACGCTGGAGAACTGCTGATAGCTGTAGCCGCCCCGGGCAAAGCTGTCCTTGCCGGACACACGCTCGGCCACAAAGTCCTCCTGCACCTCGCCGATCAAATTCAGCTCAGAGCAGGCGATGACGGCGCCGGTCTCATCCACCACACCCACTACGCGGTCAATCGCGTCCTTCATCTGGTAGATCACGCTCTGAAATACTCTGTTGGCCATAAACGCATACCCCTTTTCCTCGATTGTGCGGGCCCGGGAACATCGGATTGGCATATTTCCACAATTTCGCCGCACTACAATCTATATTTTACACAAAAGAATTTACTTTTGCAACATATTTCACCAAAAAAGATTGGTTTCTCTTGGTGAAATTATCTCCAAGGGCATTTTTCGGGCCAAAAACCACCTGAAAGCGTGATTCTGCCCTCTATTTTATCGTGAAAATGTGATGCTTGTTTGAAAGTCTGGTGAAAAGCCGGGCCTCACCGGCCGGCGATCCGGGCCACTTCCTCCCCCGTCAGCTCCCGCCACTGGCCGGGGGCCAGGGCCTGGTCCAGGGGTACGCCGCCGATGGATTCCCGGTGGAGGGCGTCCACCCCGGCGCCGTACACCCCGAACATCCGCTTGATCTGGTGGTACACCCCCTGGTGCAGCACCACCCGGACGGTGCGCCCGTCATCCGACAGGGCGGTGACCTCGGCGGGGGACAGTTTGGTGCCGTCGGCCAGGGTGACCCCGGCGGCAAAGCCGGCGGCCATCCCGGCGGTGAGGGGGGTGTCCAGGGTGACCCGGTAGGTCTTGGGCACGTGGCGCTTGGGGGCCAGGATGTCGTGGGCGAAGGCCCCGTCGTCGGTGATCAGCACAAAGCCGGTGCTGGTTTTGTCCAGCCGCCCCGCCGGGAACAGCTCCCGCCGTGGGTAAGCGGCCTGGACCAGGTCCACTACCGTGGTGTCGTGGCGGTCGGTGGAGGCGCTGACCACCCCCTGGGGCTTGTTCAGCATCAGGTAGACAAAATCCTGGTGGGTGCTGCTGCGGCCGTCCAGGCAGATGTCGTCCACCTCGCTGACCTGCTGGTCGGGGCGCTTGCACACCGCCCCGTTGACGGTGACCCGCCCGCTGCGGATCAGCTCCCGGCTTTCGCTGCGGGTGCACTGGGCCGATTCGGCCATGTACTTATCCAGACGCATCTCTTATCCCCTCCTGTCCCGGGCACCGGCCCGGCGCCGCCGCAGCGGCTGCTTCTGTCTTTCTGTTGTTTTCTATTGTACCATATTTTGCGCCGTTTGGGAATCAATACATTTCGTCTTTCAGCCCCAGCAGATAGTCCGCGCTGACCCCGTAATACCTGCACAGGGTGACCAGATGGCGGATGGGCAGCTCGTTGGCCCCCCGCTCATACCGGGCATACATGGTCTGGGAGGTGCCCAGCACCCGGGCAATCTCCTGCTGGGTCTTGTCCCGGTCCTCCCGCAGGTCCCGCATCCGCTTGATGTAATCCATGTCCATCCCCCTTTTCTTTGGATGGACAAAGTATAGTTTAATACAAATCTTTACTATTGACTTTCGTAAATATCTGTACTGGAATCAATGCATCAGCCGGCATGCACATTCATCAACGGAGGATTCCACCATGTATCTGGCCGCCGCCATGCTTCAGGCCATCCAAATCTATTGGTTTTTCTACCTGTATAGTCTGGACTGGCTGATCACGCACATTCCATAAAGCCAAGACCCCCGGGCCGGCATGGCTGCCAGTCCGGGGGTCTTGCTTGTGTCTGATGGAAAGGCGCAGGGGGATCAGACGCTCAGGTCGGCGTTCTGATCCAGGGCCTCAGGGTACTTGTTGAAGATGGGCTGCAGGACGTTGGCCAGGAACTCCTCCACCTGCTGGGGGGCGCGGCCCACAAAGTTCTCGGGGATCAGGCCGGCCTGGATCTCCTCGCGGGTCAGGCCAAAGGCCGGGTCGCCGGCAATCCGGTCCACCATGTCGTTGGGCAGGCCCTCTTCCTTGACCTGCTTGCCGGCGGCGATGGCGTGCTGGCGCAGCCGCTCGTGGAGCTCCTGGCGGTTGCCGCCCTTTTCCACTGCCTGCATCATGATGTTCTCGCTGGCCATGAAGGGCAGCTCGGCCATCAGGCGGCTGCGGATGACTTTGGGGTACACCACCAGGCCGTCGGTGACGTTCAGCATGATGTTCAGGATGGCGTCGGCGGCCAGGAAGCCCTCGGCCATGGCGATCCGCTTGTTGGCGCTGTCGTCCAGGGTCCGCTCAAACCACTGGGTGCCGGCGGTGAAGCTGGGGTTCAGCACGTCCACCATCAGGTACCGGGCCAGGGCGCAGATCCGCTCGCAGCGCATGGGGTTGCGCTTGTAGGGCATGGCGGAAGAACCGATCTGGTTCTTCTCGAAGGGCTCTTCCATCTCCTTGAAGTTGGCCAGCAGGCGCAGGTCGGTGGCGAACTTCATGCAGCTCTGGCCGATGCCGGCCAGGGCGTTGAGGATGAAGGCGTCCACCTTGCGGCTGTAGGTCTGGCCCGACACGGGGATCACTGCCCCCGGGTCAAAGCCCATCTCCTTGGCGATCTCGGCGTCCACGGCGCGGATCTTGTCGGCGTCCCCCTTGAACAGCTCCATGAAGCTGGCCTGGGTGCCGGTGGTGCCCTTGACGCCCCGGAGCTGGAGGGTCTCCAGGCGGTGGTCGATCTCGCCCAGGTCCATCACCAGCTCGTTGGCCCACAGGGTGGCCCGCTTGCCCACGGTGGTGGGCTGGGCGGGCTGGCCGTGGGTGTAGGCCATGCAGGGCATATCCTTGTAGGTCTTGGCGAAGCGGGCCAGCTTGGCCAGCACGCCCACCAGCTTTTTGCGCACCAGTTCCAGGCCCTGGCGCATGATGATGATGTCGGTGTTGTCGCCCACATAGCAGCTGGTGGCGCCCAGGTGGATGATGCCGGCGGCCTGGGGGCACTGCTGGCCATAGGCGTAGACGTGGCTCATGACGTCGTGGCGCACCAGCTTTTCACGGGCGGAGGCCACATCATAGTTGATGTCGTCCACGTGGGCTTCCAGCTCAGCCACCATGGCGGGGGTGATGTTGTCCAGGCCCTGGTTCATCTCGGCCCGGGCCAGGGCCACCCACAGGCGCCGCCAGGTGCGGAACTTGTTGTCCTCCGAGAAGATGTACTGCATCTCGTCCGAGGCATAGCGGGTGGAAAAAGGACTGATATAGCGGTCATGCTGAGACATTGGCTTTTTCTCCTATCTGTTACAGGCGGAAGTAATCCACGCCGCCCTCGAAGATGGGCTGGAACTTCTCGCCGGTGACGTTCTGGTACAGGCGGTCGCCCCGGCGCTCGGAGTGGCCCATCTTGCCCAGGATCCGGCCGTCGGGGCTGGTGATGCCCTCGATGGCCAGCATCGAGCCGTTGGGGTTGTAGCGCAGGTCCATGGTGGGATGGCCCTCCAGGTCCACATACTGGGTGGCTACCTGGCCGTTGGCCACCAGCTGGTCCAGCACAGCCTGGGGCGCCACAAAGCGGCCCTCGCCGTGGCTGATGGGCACCAGGTACTCCTCGCTGGCGTCGCAGCGGCTGAGCCAGGGGCTGCCGGTGGAGGCGATGCGGGTGCGGACCAGCATGCTCTGATGGCGGCCGATGGTGTTGAAGGTCAGGGTGGGGTCTTCCGCCGTGATGGGCCGGATGTCGCCGTAGGGCACCAGGCCCAGCTTGATCAGGGCCTGGAAGCCGTTGCAGATGCCCAGCATCAGGCCGTCCCGCTGGAACAGCAGGCGGCGCACCGCCTCGGTGACGGCGGGAGAACGGAAGAAGGAAGCGATGAACTTGGCGCTGCCGTCCGGCTCGTCGCCGCCCGAGAAGCCGCCGGGCAGCATGACGATCTGGGAGGCGTCGATGGCCTTCACCAGGGCCTCGCAGCTGGCGGTGACGTCGGCGGGGGTCAGGTTGCGGATCACCAGGATCTCGGGGTCGGCGCCGGCGGCCCGGAAGGCCTTGGCGGTGTCATACTCGCAGTTGGTGCCGGGGAACACCGGGATGATGACCTTGGGCTTGGCCACGCCGATCTTGGGTGCGGCGGGGGGATTAATCTTGCCGTTGACAGCCTCCACGGTGGGGCCTGCCTTGCGGTAGGGGTACACCGGCTCCAGCTTGGACTCCCACACCTCCTGCAGGGCGGGCATATCCAGGGTCTCGCCGCAGGCGGTGAAGGTGTAGTCGTGGACGGTGACGCCCAGCAGCTTGCCGGCGGGGGCGCCGCTGGCAATTTCCAGCACCAGGGAGCCGTAGGCGGGCTCGAACAGTTCCTCGGGGGTCATGTCGGCGATCATCTCAAAGCCCACATGGTTGCCCAGGCACATCTTGAACAGGGCCTCGGCCACGCCGCCGTAGCCCACAGCCGATGCAGACAGGACGACGCCCTTCTTGATCAGCTGTTCGGTGATGTAGTAGTTGGCCTTCAGGGATTCAAAGTTGGGGGTGATGCCGTCCTCTTTGTAGAAGGGGCGCAGCAGCACCACCGAGCTGTGGCTCTTCTTGAACTCGGTGGACACCACACGGTTGGTCTTGCCGATGGCGGTGGCAAAGGACACCAGAGTGGGAGGCACATCCAGGTCCTCGAAGGATCCGGACATGCTGTCCTTGCCGCCGATGGCGCCGATGCCCAGGCCCATCTGGGCATCCAGGGCGCCCAGCAGGGCGGCCAGGGGCTTGCCCCAGCGCTCGGGCTTGTCGCCCAGCCGCTCGAAGTACTCCTGGAAGGTCAGGTAGGCGTCCTCATACCGGAAGCCGGCGGCCACCAGCTTGGTGACGCTGTCCACCACCGACAGCATGGCGCCCTTGTACTGGTCGGCGCTCATCAGGTAGGGGTTGTAGCCCCAGGCCATGCCCGAGCAGGTGGTGGTTTCGCCATCCACCGGCAGTTTGGCCACCATGGCCATCTGGGGGGTCAGCTGGTAGACGCCGCCGAAGGGCATCAGGACGGTGGCGGCGCCGATGGTGGAGTCGAACCGCTCGCTGAGGCCCTTCTTGCTGCAGACGTTCAGGTCGCCCACCATGCTCTTCATCTGGTCGGCGAAGGTCTTGCCGGCCCACTGGGGCTGCCAGACGGTGCCCCGCTCCACATGGACCTTCTGGTGCTTCTCGGCGCCGTTGGAGTTCAGGAACTCCCGGCTGATGTCCACGATGGCGGTGCCGTTCCACACCATCTTGAGCCGCTTTTCCTCGGTGACGGTGGCCACCACGGTGGCCTCCAGGTTCTCCTGGGCGGCCAGGGCGATGAACTTGTCCACGTCCTCGGGGGCCAGGGCCACGGCCATCCGCTCCTGGCTCTCGCTGATGGCCAGCTCGGTGCCGTCCAGGCCCTCATACTTCTTGGTGACCTTGTTCAGGTCGATGTACAGGCCGTCGGCCAGCTCGCCGATGGCCACCGACACGCCGCCGGCGCCAAAGTCGTTGCAGCGCTTGATCATCCGGCAGGCATCCTCCCGGCGGAACAGCCGCTGCAGCTTGCGCTCGATGGGGGCGTTGCCCTTCTGGACCTCGGCGCCGCAGCTCTCCAGGCTCTCGTGGTTGTGGGCCTTGGAGGAGCCGGTGGCGCCGCCGATGCCGTCGCGGCCGGTGCGGCCGCCCAGCAGGACGATCTTGTCCCCGGGGGCGGGGCACTCGCGGCGGACATGGCTGGCGGGGGTGGCGCCTACAACAGCGCCGATCTCCATCCGCTTGGCCACATAGCCGGGATGGTAGATCTCATCCACCTGGCCGGTGGCCAGGCCGATCTGGTTGCCGTAGGAGGAATAGCCTGCGGCGGCGGTGGTCACCAGCTTGCGCTGGGGCAGCTTGCCGGGCAGGGTCTCGCTGACCGGCACCAGGGGGTCACCGGCGCCGGTGACACGCATGGCCTGGTAGACATAGCTGCGGCCGGACAGGGGGTCACGGATGGCGCCGCCGATGCAGGTGGCTGCGCCGCCGAAGGGCTCGATCTCGGTGGGGTGGTTGTGGGTCTCGTTCTTGAACAGGAACAGCCAGTCCTGGTCCTCGCCGTCCACGTCGCACTTGATCTTGACGGTGCAGGCGTTGATCTCGTCGCTCTCGTCCAGGTTCTTCAGGATGCCCTCTTTTTTCAGGGCCTTGGCGCCGATGGTGGCCACATCCATCAGGCAGCGGGGTTTCTGGGTGCGGCCGGTCTCCTGCCGCAGGGCCATGTACCGGTCAAAGGCGGCCTGGACCACCTCGTCGTCGATCTGGACGTCGTCCAGGATGGTGCCGAAGGTGGTGTGGCGGCAGTGGTCCGACCAGTAGGTGTCGATCATCTTGATCTCGGTGATGGTGGGCTCGCGGCCTTCGCTCTTGAAGTAGTCCTGGCAGAACTTGATGTCGCCATAGTCCATGGCCAGGCCCTTCTCCTGGATGAAGGCGTGGAGGCCTGCCTCGTCCAGCTCGTTGAAGCCGGTGAGGGTGGCCACAGCGGCGGGCACCGCATAGGTCATCTGGAGGGTCTGTTTGGTGTCCAGGGAAGCCTCACGGGCCTCCACCGGGTTGATGACGTATTTCTTGATCTCTTCCAGCTCTTCCCCGCTGACATTGCCTTCCAGCAGGTAGACCTTGGCCGAGCGCACCAGGGGGCGCTCGCCCTGGCTGATCAGCTGGATGCACTCGGCAGCCGAATCAGCCCGCTGGTCAAACTGGCCGGGCAGGTACTCCACGGCGAAGGCGGCCCCTGCATGTTCAGGCAGGGTGTCATAGGTGTTGTCCACAGGGGGCTCGCTAAACACGGTGCTGGCGCACTGCTGGAACAGCTGCTCCGAAATGCCCTCGACGTCGTAGCGGTTGAGCAGCCGCAGGCCGGTGAGGCTGCGGATGCCCAGCAGGGTGCTCAGCTCGTTCTGGAGCTGGCGCACCTCGCCGTCGAAGCCCGGCTTTTTTTCCACATAGATTCTGTAAACCATGGGCTCATCTCCTCAAATCTCTATCTGCAAGGCCCCGCCGGGGGCCTGTCTGCATGGTACTTCCCTGCCGCGGGGTGGTTACTTTTGGGCCTGGAGGGCCTGGAGGGCCCGGCGGCCGATGTCGCTGCGGCGGTGGAGCTTGTCAAAGTGGATCTGGTCGGCGGCCTGGTAGGCCTTGGCCAGGGCTGCGGGCAGGTCGCCTGCGGTGGCGGTGACCCCCAGCACACGGCCGCCGGCGGTCACCAGCTTGCCGCCCTTGACGGCGGTGCCGGCGTGGTAGACGGTGACGTCGGCCACCCCGGGCAGCTGGCCTTCAGTGAGGCCGGTGATCTCCTTGCCCTTCTCATACTGGACCGGGTAGCCACCCGAAGCCAGGATCACGCAGGCGGCGGCGCCGCTGCTGAACTTGACCTCGGTGTCGGCCAGGGTGCCGTTGGTGCAGGCGGTCATAACGGTGAGCAGGTCGCTCTCCAGCAAGGGCAGCACCACCTGGGCCTCAGGGTCGCCGAACCGGCAGTTGTACTCGATGACCTTGGGGCCGTCGGGGGTGATCATCAGGCCGAAGTACAGGCAGCCCTTGAAGGGGCAGCCCTCGGCCGCCATGGCCTGGATGGTGGGCAGGAAGATCTCCTTCATGCACCGGTCGGCCACTGCGGGGGTGTAGTAGGGGTTGGGGGCGATGGTGCCCATGCCGCCGGTGTTGAGGCCGGTGTCGTTGTCCTCTGCCCGCTTGTGGTCCATGGAGGACACCATGGGTTTCACCACCTTGCCGTCGGTGAAGCTGAGGACGCTGACCTCGGGGCCGGTGAGGAATTCCTCCACCACCACCTGGTTGCCCGAAGCGCCGAACTTCTTGTCCAGCATGATCTCCTTGACCCCGGCCTCGGCCTGGGCCTCGTCCTCACAGATCAGGACCCCCTTGCCCAGGGCCAGGCCGTCGGCCTTGATGACCACCGGGTACTTGTTCTTGGCCCGGATGTAGTCCATCACCTTGGCGGGGTCGCTGAAGGTCTCATAATCGGCGGTGGGGATGCCGT
This sequence comes from uncultured Faecalibacterium sp., assembly GCA_904394215.1. GTDB lineage: Bacteria > Bacillota > Clostridia > Oscillospirales > Ruminococcaceae > Faecalibacterium. Next base: position 16,206 of record CAJFNF010000025.1, on the reverse strand, counting down.
ATTTCTTCATCAGGTTCTTGGAAAAGACCTTGGAGGCCTCGATCCGGGCCGCGGCCTTGTCGGGGCCAAAGGCGGGGATGCCCACCGCTGCCAGGGCATCCACCATGCCCAGGGCCAGGGGGTCATCCTGGGCCACCACCACATAGTCGAAGGCCTCTTCCTTGGCGAAGGCCACCATGGCCTCCACGTCGGTGGCCTTGATGTCCTTGCACTTGGCATCATAGCCGATGCCGCCGTTGCCGGGGGCGCACCAGATCTCGCCGCACGCGGGGCTCTTTTTCAGGGCCCGGATGATGGCGTGTTCCCGGCCGCCGCCGCCCACTACCAGAATTTTCATCACAGCTGCCTCCCTTTTGGATCAGTGATGGAACAGGCGCACGCCGCAGAATGCCATGGCGATGCCGTACTTGTTGCAGGTGTCGATGACCTGCTGGTCCCGGATGGAGCCGCCGGGCTGGACAATGGCGGTGACGCCGCTGCGGCGTGCCCGCTCGATGTTGTCGCCGAAGGGGAAGAAGGCGTCGGAGCCCAGGCAGACGCCGGTGACGTGGCTCAGGTACTCCTTCTTCTCCGCTGCGGTCAGGGGCTCGGGCTGGCGGGTGAAGGTCTCGGCCCAGACGTCATCGCCGATGACGTCCTCGGGGGTGTCGCCGATATACACATCAATGGCGTTGTCCCGGTTGGGCTTGGTGACGTCGTCCCGGAAGGGCAGGTTCAGCACCTTGTCCATGTGGCGCAGCTGCCAGTTGTCGGCCTTCTGGCCGGCCAGGCGGGTGCAGTGGATCCGGCTCTGCTGGCCGGCGCCCACGCCGATGGTCTGGCCGCCGGTGACGTAGCAGACGCTGTTGGACTGGGTGTACTTCAGGGTGATCAGGCTGATGATCAGGTCCCGCTTCTGCTCCTCGGTCACCGTCTTGTTCTCGGTGACGAAATTGTTCAGCATGGTGTCGGCGTTGATCTCCAGCTCGTTGCGGCCCTGCTCAAAGGTGATGCCGTAGACCTGCTTGCGCTCGATGGGGGCGGGGCGGTAGGCCGGGTCGATGGCAACCACATTGTAGTTGCCCTTCTTCTTGCTGGCCAGGATGGCCAGGGCCTCGGGCTCATAGCCCGGGGCGATGATGCCGTCCGACACCTCGTGCTTGATCAGCTGGGCGGTGGGCACGTCGCAGACCTCGCTCAGGGCGATCCAGTCGCCGAAGGAGGACATCCGGTCTGCGCCGCGGGCCCGGGCATAGGCGCAGGCCAGGGGGGACAGCTCCATCTCAGGGTCGATGTGGTACATCATCCGCTCCACGTCGGTCAGGGGCAGGCCCAGGGCGGCGCCCGCCGGGGACACGTGCTTGAAGGAGGCGGCTGCCGGCAGGCCCAGGGCCTTCTTGAGCTCGAACACCAGCTGGATCGAGTTGAGGGCGTCCAGGAAGTTGATATAGCCGGGCTTGCCGTTCAGGACGGTGACCGGCAGGTCGCCGCCGTTTTCCATATAAATGCGGCTGGGCTTCTGGTTGGGGTTGCAGCCATACTTCAGAGCAAGTTCATTCATCGCAGTACCTCCACGTTGTTCCATCCATCGGCCCCCGGCCAGCGGCCCGGGGCCCTTCCTCATGCACCGGTTTTGCAGCCGGGCTCACTCTTTCTCCTCAGGCAGCAGGTCAGGCTCCTGGGGGTCCTCCATGCTGCTTTCCACAGCCTGGTACTTGTTGTAGATGATGTCGCCGGTCTCGCCGCTCTCCAGGTCGATGACCCGGGCAAACAGGCTCACCTTGTTGTCCTCGTTCAGGCTGGTCCACAGCCCCTTGGCAAAGTCGCCCACCGTCCGGGGGCAGGCAAACCGCAGGGGCTCGCCCTCAAAGCTGGGGATGGGATTGCCGTTGCACTTGTAGGTGCTGATGAAATGGCCCTCCCCTGCCACCGGCTGGGGGTAATCAAAGAAATACCGCTGGACGCTGTCCCCGTTGCCGTCGGCCGACTTGAGGATGCTCATCTGGTAGCTGCCGTCGGCGTAGACCACCGCGGAAATGCGGGGGGTCCAGTTGGGGCCGTCCGGCTCAAAGGTGCGGGTGCGCAAAGCGTCTGCAAAGCTCTGGCCATGGCACATGCCGTCAAAGATGGTGTCGGTCTGGTCGCCGTTGGTGACGATGTGGGTGGAGCCCAGGGTCAGCACCGGGTTATAGATGATCAGGCTGGGGTCTTCCAGCTTGGCGGGGTCGGCGGCCATGGTGCAGATGCCGCCCCGGTCGGGCAGCGGGTCAAACACGCGGTTGCGGCTGTTGGCGCTGCGGCCCATGATGAAATAGCCGATAAACATCTGGCGGCCGTCGGGGGCCATGGCCACTGCAATGCCCCGGCCGGGGTATTCGTTGGATGCCAGATAGGCGTTCAGGTCAATCTTTTCCATTTGCGGGTTCCTCCTGTCCTCACACAATCTCGCCGCTGCACACCATGGCCACAGCCCTGGGCAGCAGCTTCCACTCGGCCTGTTCCATCACCCGCTTCTGCAGCACCTCGGGGGTGTCGCCGGGGAGGATGTCCACCGCCTTCTGCAGCAGGATGGGCCCGCCGTCGCACTCCTCGTTGACAAAGTGGACGGTGGCGCCGGTGACCTTGCAGCCCCGGGCCAGGGCGGCCTGATGGGGCCGCAGCCCGTACATGCCCGGCCCGCAGAAGGAGGGGATCAGGGCGGGGTGGACGTTCAGGATCCGGCGGGGGTAGGCTGCCACCACGCTGGGACCCAGCACCGACAGGAAACCTGCCAGCACCACCAGCCCGATGTCGTGGCTCTTGAGCACCTCCAGCAGGGCGGCGTCAAAGTCCTCGGAAGAGGCGTAATCTTTCCGGCGGACCACACAGTGCTCCACCCCGGCCTTTTCGGCCCGCTCCAGGGCGTAGACCCCGGGTTTCGAGGCCACCACCAGGGTAATCTTGCCGTTGGGGTTTTCCCCGCGGGCCTCGCTGTCCAGCAGGGCCTGGAGGTTGGTGCCGCCGCCCGACACCAGTACTGCGATCTTTACCACAGTTCAACCCCCTCGCCCTCTGCGATGACGCCCAGACGGTAGGCGTCGGGCTCACCATTGGCGTGGAGGATTTCCAGGGCCTGGTCGGCCTGGTCGGCGGGCACCGTCAGCACCATGCCCACGCCCATGTTGAAGGTGTTGAACATATCCCGCTCGGGGATGTTGCCGGCCTTCTGCAGCAGGCTGAACAGGCCGGGGGTCCGGACATCGGACTTCTTGATCTTGGCGCAGCAGCCCTTCTTGAGGCTGCGGGGGATGTTCTCATAGAAGCCGCCGCCGGTGATGTGGGAGATGCCCCGGACGGCCACCTGCTCCAGCACAGCCAGCACCGGCTTGACGTAGATCTTGGTGGGGGCCAGCAGGGCCTCGCCCAGGGTCTTGCCGCCCAGCTCGGCGGGGGTCTCTTTCAGGACTTCGGGGTGGTTTTCCAGGTCAAAGACCTTGCGCACCAGGGAGAAGCCGTTGGAGTGGACGCCGGAGGAAGGCAGGGCCAGGATCACGTCCCCGGGGACCATGGTGTTGTTGTCCAGGATCTTGCTCTTGTCCACCACGCCCACCGTAAAGCCGGCCAGGTCGTACTCGTCCTCGGGGTAGAAGCCGGGCATCTCGGCGGTCTCGCCGCCCACTAGGGCGGCGCCGGCCTGGACGCAGCCCTCGGCCACGCCCTTCACCAGGTCGGCGATCTTCTCGGGGACGTTCTTGCCGCAGGCGATGTAATCCAGGAACACCAGGGGCTTGGCGCCGGCGCAGATGACGTCGTTGACGCACATGGCCACGCAGTCAATGCCCACGGTGTCGTGCTTGTCCATCAGCATGGCGATCTTCAGCTTGGTGCCCACGCCGTCGGTGCCCGAGATCAGCACGGGGTGGCTGATGCCGGTGCAGTCCAGCTCGAACAGGCCGCCGAAGCCGCCCAGGCCGCCGATGCAGTGCTCATTCATGGTGCGGCTGACGTACTGTTTCATCAGCTCCACCGACCGATAGCCCGCGGTGATGTCAACGCCGGCTGCCTTGTAGCTTTCAGAATAGCTCTTTTCCATCGTTTTACTCTCCTAACTTTTTGGCTCCCTTGGGACGCTCCCGCAGGGGACGGTCATGGATATCGGTCGAGAGCACCACGTCGGGCTTGACGGCGTACTGGCCGGTGAAGCAGGCGGTGCAGAAGCCGCAGCCGGCCCCTTTGGCCAGCTGGACCACATGTTCGGTGGACAGGTAACCCAGGGTGTCGGCGCCGATGATCTCATTGATCTGGTCCACCGTCCGTCCGGTGGCCACCAGCAGTTTCTGGTCGGGGATGTCGGTGCCGAAGTAGCAGGGGTACTTGAAGGGGGGTGCCGAAACCCGGAAGTGGACTTCCCTGGCGCCGGCGTCCCGCAGCAGCTTGATGATCCGGGCCGAGGTGGTGCCCCGGACGATGGAGTCGTCAATCAGCACCACCCGCTTGTCCCGCACCGTGCTGGCGATGACGTTCAGCTTGATGCGGACGCTGTTTTCCCGCTGTTTCTGGCTGCCCTGGATGAAGGTGCGGCCGATGTATTTGTTCTTGATGAAGCCGATGCCGTAGGGGATGCCGCTTTCCATGGCATAGCCCAGGGCGGCGTCCAGGCCCGAGTCGGGGACGCCGATCACCACGTCGGCCTCCACCGGGTGCTCCTGGGCCAGGAACCGGCCGGCCTGCACCCGGGCCTCGTGGACCGAGCAGCCCTCGATGACGCTGTCGGGCCGGGCAAAGTAGATGTATTCAAAGACGCACATCTGGCGGGGCTGGGTGCCGCAGTGGTCCTGGATGCTCCGCAGGCCGTCGGCGTCGGCCACCACGATCTCGCCGGGGGCCACGTCCCGCAGATGGGCTGCGCCCACTGCGTCCAGGGCGCAGCTCTCGCTGGCGAAGACGTAGCCGCCCCCCGGCAGGGTGCCGATGCACAGGGGCCGGTAGCCCCGGGGGTCCCGGACGGCGATCAGCTTGGTGGAAGACATGATCACCAGGCTGTAGGCGCCCTCCAGCTGGTCCATGGTGGCGGACACAGCCTGCTCGATGCTCTTGTGTTTCAGGCGGTTGCGGGTCAGCAGGTAGCAGATCACCTCGGTGTCGGAGGAGCCGTGGAAGATGGCCCCGTCGTTTTCCAGGGCGTTCCGCAGCTGGACCGCGTTGGTCAGGTTGCCGTTGTGGCACAGGGCCATGGTGCCCCGGCCGTGGCGGACGATCATGGGCTGGGCGTTGGCCCGCACCCGGCTGCCGGCGGTGGCGTACCGCACATGGCCGGTGGCCATGTGGGCCTCAGGCTTGCGCATCGAGGCCATCACCTCGGGGGTGAACACCTCGTTCACCAGACCCAGGTCCCGGTGGCCGGTGATGACGCCGTCCTCGTTGATGGCCATGCCGCAGCTCTCCTGGCCCCGGTGCTGCAGGGCATACAGGGCCGAATACACGGCCATGGACACATCCTCGGTGCCGGCTTTGTCGTAGATGCCGAAGACACCGCACTCCTCGTGGAGAGGGTAAGCAAAATCAGACATTCTGACTCCTTCTAGCTTGTTTGTTTCTTCCTTCGTGGTGTGGGGCCTGCCTTACAGGGCGGCCACTTCCTGCTGGAGCTTTTCTTCCTTGGCGGCGATGGCCTTGCCCATCTTGGCCCGCTCTTCCTCCAGGCGGGCGGCCAGGGCCTCATCCGACAGGGCCAGGATCTCGGCGGCCAGCCAGGCGGCGTTCTTGGAGCCGTTCAGGGCCACCGTTGCCACCGGGATGCCGCTGGGCATCTGGACGGTGGCCAGCAGGGCGTCCAGGCCGTCCATGGCGCCCCCCTTCATGGGGATGCCGATCACCGGCAGGGTGGTGTTGGCGGCAAAGGCGCCGGCCAGGTGGGCGGCCATGCCGGCGGCGCACAGGATCACGCCGAAGCCATTTTCCTTGGCCTGGCGGGCAAAGGCGGCCGCCTCGGCGGGGGTGCGGTGGGCCGACAGGATGTGGGCCTCAAAGGGGATGCCCAGGTCTTTCAGCTGGCTGCAGGCGCCCTTGACCACCGGCCAGTCGCTGTCGGAACCCATAATCACGGCTACTTTACGAATCATACGCTTTTCCTCCATCCTTATCCAGAAAAACGGGCCGAAGCCCCCAGCAAAACAAAAAAGGCTGTGATGCGGCTACACCACGGCCTTACTTTGTATCCATGACGGTACGACGAAACACGGCGGGAGCACTCGGCATCCGCCGGCTGAATCCATTGGGGTACCCCGGCAGCATCCATCCGCCCCGGGCCCCGGCCATCTTCCTTGTCTGAAAGTTCATCGTTTCCGTCCGTCCCCGGCGCCCTGTGGCGGGCGCCTGTCATTTGCTGTCAGAGCGCCGGGCGGCGCCCTTTCCTGTCTACAGTGTACGGCAAACCGCCGCCTTTGCAAAGGGATTTTACACAAATTCTCCCTTGTGTTTTACCTGTTCCGAGCACATTCGGAAAGTTTTGTGCAAATTTCCCACGTAAACCTATAATAGTACGACTTCTTTCTTACCACAGCCTGCCGGGGGGTGTCACTTTCGTTTTTTAAACAAACTGCCGTCAAATAAAAATCGCTCTTATTCTGCTGCCTGATGGGTGATGGGGGCGGTTTTGGCCTTTGCGGCCCGGATCAGGTCGGCGGGGGCGCAGCAAATCTGCAGCCCGATCCGCCCCGCGGACACATAGACTTTTTCCTGGTCCAGGACGCTCTGGTCAAAGACGGTGGTATACAGCTTTTTCATCCCCACCGGGCTGCATCCGCCCCGGATGTAGCCGGTGACCTTGTTGATGTCGGCCACGTGGATCATGGCCACGCTCTTTTCTCCCACGCTGCGGGCCGCCGCCTTCAAGTCCAGCTCGGCCGCCACCGGGATCACGAACACAAAATAGTTCCGGCTGGCACCCTGGGTCACCAGGGTCTTGAACACACAGGCCGGATCCTCCCCCATGCTCTGGGCCACCGTCACGCCGTCCACAGCCACCCCTTCTTCGTGGGGGTACTCGTGGGCGGTGTAGGCCACCTTTGCTTTTTCCAGCATCCGCATGGCGTTTGTCTTGGCTTCTTTTGCCATCTTTCCTTACTTCCCTCTGTCTTTCATTCCGGGCCGCCGGGCGGCCTCTCAGGCCTTTGGGGCCTTTTAATTGTATTTTACCACATTTTCCCCCCGAAGAACACCCACGGGGGCAGGCCCGGGGTGAAAAATTTTTGATTTTGCCCTCTTGACTTCAGTGTCCTGAAGTGATATAGTATGGCTACAATTCAGTACAGTGAATCAAAACCGTGTGAAGGAAAAGGAGAAGCACCGCTATGATTATCATTTTGAAACAGGACGCACCTGAGGCCCAAGTACGGGAATTTTGCCACGAGCTCACCGACATGGGCTTTGAGATCAACGATTCCAAGGGCAGCGACACCCATATTCTGGGCCTGATCGGCGACACCAAGGCCATTGCCGAGAGCTGGGTGCTGGCCAACCCGGTGGTGGAGACGGTGCGCCGGGTGTCGGAGCCTTACAAGAAAGCCAACCGGAAGTTCCATCCCGACGACACCGTTGTGGACGTCAACGGGGTGAAGATCGGCGGCGGGAACTTCGCGGTGATTGCGGGCCCCTGCAGCATCGAGAGCGAGGAGCAGATCACCTACTGTGCCCAGCGGGTCAAGGCGGCAGGGGCCAGCCTGCTGCGGGGCGGGGCCTTCAAGCCCCGGACCTCCCCCTACTCTTTCCAGGGGATGCGCAGCGAGGGGCTGGACCTGCTCAAGCTGGCCCGCCGTGCCACCGGCAGTCCCATTGTCACCGAGATCATGAACACCGAGCACCTGCCCCTGTTTGAGAACGTGGACGTGATCCAGGTGGGGGCCCGGAACATGCAGAACTTTGAGCTGCTGAAGGCGGTGGGCCGCCAGAACAAGCCTGTGCTGCTCAAGCGGGGCCTGGCCAACACCCTGGAAGAGCTTTTGATGAGCGCCGAGTACATCATGGCGGAGGGCAACGAGAACGTGATCCTCTGCGAGCGGGGCATCCGCACCTTTGAGACCAGCATGCGGAACACCCTGGACCTGGCGGCGGTGGTGATGCTCCACAAGATGACCCATCTGCCGGTGATTGTGGATCCCAGCCACGCCTGCGGCAAGGCATGGATGGTGCCCCAGCTGGCCAAAGCCGCGGTGGCAGCGGGGGCCGACGGCCTGATGATCGAGGTCCACAATGACCCCGCCAAGGCCAAGTGTGACGGCGCCCAGAGCCTCACCCCCGACCAGTTCGACGAGCTCACCTCCTTCCTGAAACAGGAAGTCTCCTTCTTCGGCAAAACCTGGAACTAACCTACTTTTTCGGAGAAAAAGTAGGCAGTTCCTTTTTCGAGAAAAAGGAACCAAAAAGCTTTTCACATTGTACCGGGCAACTGCTCCCACCAACTTTACGCTCTGCCGGCGGTGCAGCTCCGTGACTCTTCGTCGGCGTTTGTGCCTGCGGCACGGTACGATGCAAAGTTTCGGGTATCCTCCTGCATCCTTATATAGATCCTCCCACACCTTTATATCCTTATAATAGAAAACCCCCGTTCCTCTCCTGGAGCGGGGATTTTCTGTTGTTCGTTTATTGCTATTATTTCAGCAGGGATCGTCTGCGGTTTAGAGCCCCTGTCAAGGGGCGCAGCGGCCAGACGGGCCCAGCGGCCCGGACAATGCCAGAGGCTAAAGCCTATGTTTATCTAAACCCACCCTCCACCCTTTTAGCGGAGTCCCCCCTGCCGCTGCGCGGCATCCCCCCTTCGGGGGGACTGAATGTTTCACTTTTCCCTCACCCAGAAGGAGCAGTCTCCGGCCCTGAGCCCCACCGGGGCGGGCCCGCAGGGCCGGGGGACCGCTAAAAGGGTGGAGGGCGGGTTTAGATGAAAAATAAACATCCCACAATAACGCAATGGGTTTGCGACAAAATGCTCCGGCACAGTCAGTGCTCGCGGGCTCAGAAGGTAAAAGGCCGCGGCAAACGTAGATCCGCGAAACCGTCCAGGCTTTGCCTGGGTGTTTCTTTTCTGCACGGTTTGTGGTATACTCTGAACGATTCACCATCAGAAAGAGGTAAGTTCCTATGAAAGCTCATATTGCCCGCAACCAGAATGCAGGCGTGCCCATGGTCCTGCTCTGGAACGTCGGCCCCGGCGACCGGGGCATCCTGGACGGCATGGCCGACGCCTTCGGCATGAAGGTCCAGGTGGTCACCCCCGACCAGGCCGGCCAGACGGTGGCCCAGCTGCTGGGCGAGGTCCCGGTGGCTTCCGGCAAAACCCTCGCCCTGGAACCCGGGGCCTATCCCCCCGCCGTGGTGGCCGCCAACTTCCGCACCAGGGACGCCATCACCTTGTTCGACCTGCTGGACAACGCCAAGGCCCAGATCCCCCTGCGGGCCGTCGTGACGCCGGCCACCCGTCAGTGGGTCTTCGGGGACCTGCTGGCCCAGATGGCCGCCGGGAAAGGAGAGGGTACTGCATCGTGAAAACCATTCTTCAGCGCACCGCTGCCCTGGCCGCCTGCCTGGCCCTCTGCTTCGCCCTGCTGACCGGCTGCGCCGGGTCCGGCAGCTCTTCCGGCACCGTCAGCGACAACGCCCAGCGGTTCACCGCCTACTACTTCGATGTCTTTGACACCATGACCCAGGTCATCGCCTACTGCGACAACCAGGCCGAGTTTGACCAGCAGATGGAAGCCCTCCACAACGACCTGGTGACCTATCACCAGCTCTACGACATCTACAACGACTACGAGGGCATCAACAACATCAAGACCATCAACGACAACGCCGGCATCGCCCCGGTGAAGGTGGACCAGAAAATCATCGACATGCTGGACCTGGCCCTGGAGATGTACGACGTCACCGGCGGCAAACTGAACGTGGCCATGGGCAGCGTCCTGTCCATCTGGCACGACCACCGGGAGGCCGCCGAGGTGGACCCTTCCGACGACGACAACACCCTTCCCACCCAGGAAGAGCTGGAGGCCGCCGCCCAGCACTGTGACATCAACAACGTCATCATCGACCACGAGGCCGGCACCGTCTACCTGGCTGACCCCGACATGCGCCTGGACGTGGGCAGCGTGGGCAAGGGCTACGCCGTGGAGCAGGTCTGCCAGGCCGCCAAGGCCCGGGGCCTGGTCAGCGCCTCGGTGAGCGTGGGCGGAAACCTCCGGTCCATCGGCACCAAGCCCCAGGGCCAGCCCTGGTCCAGCGGCGTGGTCAGCCCCTGGAGCGATTCCATGCTGTATGACCAGTCCTCTTCCCTGCTGGACGTGGTCCAGACCAACGACCAGGCCCTGGTCACCAGCGGCGACTACCAGCGCTATTACACGGTGGACGGGGTGCGCTACCCCCACATCATCGACCCCGACACCCTCTGGCCCGCCGACTATTTCAGCTCGGTCACCATCCTCTGCCCCGACTCGGGCAAGGCTGACTGCCTGTCCACCGGCATCTTCTGCATGCCCCTGGAACAGGGCATGGAGCTGATCGAGAGCCTGGACGGCGTCGAGGCCCTCTGGTGCACCAAGGACGGCCAGATCTACAAGTCCAGCGGCTTCGCCCAGTACGAGACCCAGCCGGCCCCCACCGCTGAATCGACCCAGACAGCCCAGTCGGCACAGTAAACCCCTCTTTTCTTTTCTGAAGAAAAGAAACAAAAGACTTTCACTGTGTACCATCCACGCTGCAAGGCCCTGCATCTTCATTTACGTTTGGGCCTGCGGCCCGGTGCGATGCAACGTTCTGTATAGCCTGATAAAAACAAAATCCTCGTTCCTCTTTTGGGGCGAGGATTTTTCTTTTACGCCTGCGCCGGGCGGGCCCCGCGGCCCGCGGGCAGCTTCTCTATCACCGCAGCGCCCCACGGCGGATGGGGTGGCGGAAGCTTTGCCGCTCTTCCGGTGGGATTATTTTTTACCCACCCACCCGCCCTTTAGAGGTTCCCCCGGCCCTGCGGGCCCGCCCCCATACGGGGGCTCCGGGCTTTTTCGTTTCTCTTATCCAGAAGGAGAAGCAGGGCCCCTTTTCCTCTATTGGCATTGTCTACCTAAAGACACTCTGCAACGAAAATCCAGAAGGAGCAGTCTGCGGTTAAGAGCCCCTGTATGGGGCGGGCCCGCAGGGCCGGGGGAAATGCCCCCCGCCTCAGGCGGGGTTATTTGGCCGGCTCCAGCAGGTGGGTGGCCCGGTACTCCCGGGGGGACACCCCGTGGACGTTCTTGAAGGCCCGGGAAAAGTGGAGCTGGTTGTCGTAGCTCACCTGGGCCGCAATCTCCCCGATGGAAAGCCGGGTCTCCTTCAGCAGCTGGGCCGCCCGGGCCATCCGGTAGTGCAGCAGGTAGGACTGGGGGCTCTCCCCCACCGTGTCCCGGAACACCTTGCCGAAATAGCTGCGGTTCAGCCCGCTGACCGCTGCGATCTCCTCCACCGAAATGTCCCGCTGGTAGTTCTGCTCAATGAAGGTGAGGGCCTCCTTGACGTAAAAGTCCCGGATCCGCCGCTCCCCCAGGTTCCGCCGCCCCGCCGAGCACTGCACCAGGCTGTCCAGGAACAAAAACCCGTGGGCGATCAGGTGCACCGGGCTGGCCCCGGCGTGGTTGACAATGTACAGCATCTCCTCCTGCACCTGCCGCCCCGCCTCGGCGTTCCGGGGGGTGTATACCGGCTGGCTGCCGCTGATCCCCGCCAGATGCAGGCTCTCGTGGGCCCGCAGCCCGTCAAATTCCAGCCAGGTGTATTCCCAGGGGTCTTCGGTGTCCGACTGGTAGGTGGTCACCTGCCCCGGCACCACCAGGAACCCGTGCCCCGCCGTCACCTCGTACTCGGTGCCGTTGGCCATCAGCACCCCGCGGCCCGCGATGGCATAGTGGAACAGGTAGTGGTTCCGGGCATAGGGCCCGTAGGAATGGCCCGGCCCCGTCTTTTCCCACCCGAACTGGTACAGGTTCAGATCAATAAACCGCTCGTCGCGGAATACGTGAAACTTCAGCTGCTGATTGTCATTTTCTTCACGATTCACGGCGGTCACCTCCCGGCCTCATTATATACCATAATGCGTCCTCATTTCAACAAATACGCTGACTTTCCTTGAAAATGGAATATAAAAAATCGCACAATGGCATTTCAAATTTCGACGATGCAATGTATAATATTTTCGCAGTAAGGGAGTAAAAATTATGCAATGTGCACAACGCATAATTTTCTGTTCCTATTTTCGTTACAATGACGAAAATAGACAGCCCCATGGATTTCCAGGCCCGGGCCGGCGCATTCCCATCCTGTATCCTCTACCTTATGCAAACCAAAGGAGATGGCTTATGAAGAAGATTTCTCGCCGCTCGTTCCTGGCGGCCACGGCAGCCATGGCGGCCCTGGGGCTCACCGGCTGCGGCGGCTCCAAGGACGGCACCGTGGACCTGACCTTCCAGATCTGGGACGTCTTTCAGCGGGACGGCATGCAGGCTATGTGCGATGCCTACACGGCCCTCCACCCTGAAGTCACCATCGAAGTCCAGGTCACCAGCTGGGACGAATACTGGACCAAGCTGGAAGCTGCCACCATGGCCAAGCAGGCCCCCGACATTTTCTGGATGCACACCAACGAGATCCTGAAATATGCCGACAACGACAAACTGGTGGATTGTTCCGAGATTGTGGACAAATCCCATTTTTCCGACATTTCCCTGGCCAACGCCAGCGGCTCGGACGGCGTGCTCTACGCCGTGCCCAAGGACAAGGACACGGTAGGCCTTGTCTACAACAAGGAAATGTTTGACGCCGCCGGGGTCAGCTACCCCGACGACACCTGGACCTGGGACACCCTGGTGGAGGCCTCCCAGAAGATCTACGACGCCACCGGCTACTACGGCTACATGGCCTACGGCGACGACCAGCTGGGCTACTGGAACTTTGTCTACCAGGCCGGCGGCAGCATCCTCACCGAGGACAAGACCCGGGCCAACTTCACCGACCCCGCCACCGAGATGGCCATGGACTTTTACATCGGGCTCCAGAAGAACGACTGGTGCCCCAACCAGACCTATTTCGCCGAGACAAGCCCCGGCACCGCCTTCTTCTCGGGCAAGGGCGCCATGTTCCTGGAAGGCGACTGGAACATCCTGCCCGAGCTCCAGAACTACCCCGACATGGTGGGCAAGTGGGATGTGGCCGTGCTGCCCAAGTGCCCCAACCCCCTCAGCGGGGATGGCCGGGCCACCATTTCCAACGGCCTGTCCTACGCCACCACCAAGACCAACAAGCACCTGGACGTGGTGATGGACGTGCTGAAGTTCTTCGGCAGCGCCGAGGGCCAGCAGATCCAGGGCGAGAGCGGCGCCGCCATCCCGGCCTATGTGGGCCTGGAGGACAGCTGGGTGGGCTGCTTTGAGCAGTACCCCGTCAACATCACCTGCTTCATCGATATGTTCGACTACTGTGTCCAGAGTGTCAACAATGCGGCCCGGCCTGAGTGGAAAACACCGGTCAGTGACACCCTGCTGAAAATCTACACCGGCGATCTGACCCTGGATGAAGGCCTGGAGCAGATGCAGGAGATTGTGGACACGGCCAGCGCCGAATACTACGGCGACGAATGAGGAGGCATACCATGGAAAAAACATCCAAACTGAGCCGGGACGGCGCCAAGTGGGGCCTGATTATGGTGGCCCCCACCGTCATCGGACTGATCGTGCTGAACATCTGGCCCTTCATCGAGACCATTTACATGAGTTTTTCCAAGTCCCTGCCCTTCGGCGAGTTCGAGTTTGAGGGCATCGACAACTACGTGGAGATGTTCCAGAACGCCGAGTTCTGGAAGGCCACCGGCAACACCATTTTCTTCTGCATCCTGACGGTGCCGGTGGGCATCTTCCTGGCCCTGATCGTGGCGGTGCTGCTGAACAGCAAGATCCGGGGCCGCACCACCTTCCGTGCCATCTTCTTCCTGCCCATGGTGGTGGCCCCTGCCGCCGTGGCCATGGTGTGGAAGTGGATCTTCAACTCCCAGTACGGCATCATCAACTCCCTGCTGGGGGCCAACATCGGCTGGCTCACCGACTCCAAGATTGTCCTGATCACCTGCTCGGTGGTCCAGATCTGGAGCAACATCGGCTACGACGCAGTCCTGCTGCTGGCAGGCCTGCAGAACATCTCGGTGAGCCTCTACGAGGCCGCCGATCTGGACGGCGCCTCCAAGGTCCGCCAGTTCTTCAGCATCACCCTGCCTATGGTCTCCCCCACCCTGTTCGTGGTGCTGATCATGCGTCTGATGTCCTCCCTGAAGGTCTTTGACCTGATCTACATGATGGTGGACGACGCCAACCCCGCCCTCAACGATGCCCAGAGCCTGATGTCCCTGTTCTACCGCGAGAGCTTCATCGCCGGCGACAAGGGCTACGCCTCTGCCATTGTGGTGTGGACGGTGCTGCTGATCGGTGCTGTGACCCTGATCCAGTTCATCGGCCAGAAGAAATGGGTCAATTACGAGGTGTAAAAGATGGATACTGCAAAAAGTCTCAAGAGCTCCAAGCGGCTGGCCAGGGCCATCACCTACATTGTCCTGATCCTGGGCAGCATTCTGATGATCTTCCCCTTTGTGTGGATGGTCCTCACCTGTTTCAAGACCCAGGCCGAGAGCATGGCCATCCCGCCCCAGATCCTTCCTTCCCACTGGAATCTGGACAACTTCGTCACCGCCCTGGAAAGCCTGCCCTTTGTCAACCTGTACATCAACACCGCCCTGCTGATTGTGCTGCGGGTGATCTGCGCAGTGATCTTCAGTTCCATGGCGGGCTACGCCTTCGCCAAGCTGGAATTCCCCTTTAAGAAGGCCCTGTTTGCCATCATCCTGATCCAGATGATGCTGCCCAGCCAGATTTTCATCACCCCCCAGTACCTGATGCTGGCCAAGCTGGGCCTCACCAACTCGATTTTCGCCCTGGTGTTCCCGGGCTTGGTGTCGGCCTTCGGCACCTTCTTCCTGCGGCAGGCCTATCTGGCCATCCCTGACGACATCGCCGAGGCCGCCTATCTGGACGGCTGCAACAAGTGGCAGGCCTTCTACAAAGTCATGCTGCCCCTTACCGGGCCCAGCATGGCGGCCCTGGCCATCTTCACTGCGGTGTTCGCTTACGCCGACCTGATGTGGCCCCTGATCTGCAACACCGACCTGAACATGATGACCCTGTCCGCCGGCCTGTCCACCCTGAACGGCCAGTTCACCACCAACTTCCCGGTGCTGATGGCCGGCAGCCTGCTGGCCATGGTCCCCATGGTCATCCTGTACCTGCTGTTCCAGAAGCAGTTCATCCAGGGCATCGCCATGACCGGCGGCAAATAACCCCGCCAGCGGCGGGGGGGCATTTCCCCCATGGCTGCGCCATCGCCCCGGTGGGGCTCTGTGCGCAAACTGCTCCTTCTTTCCCTGCGCGGCCCGCCAGCGGCGGGAGGCTCTTCCCCCCGCCCTGTGGGCGCGCCCCGTTGGGGCTCTCCACACATGCTGCTCCTTCTTTCCCTGCGCGGCCCGCCAGCGGCGGGAGGCTCTTCCCCCCGCCCTGTGGGCGCGCCCCGTTGGGGCTCTCCACACACGCTGCTCCTTCTTTCCCTGCGCGGTTTGTTCTGCTGCGCCCGCGCTCCGAAAGGTTCCGGCGGCGTCTGCCTGGAAAGGCCATTCTCTCCTTACCTTTGAAAGCCACACATACCCCCCTCCTCCAGGCATGCGCCTCCCAAGGCGCTCAGGCGCCCAGCCGCCACACAATCCGGCCGGGCGCCTTCTTTGTTGTCTAGTGCCCCCGGCCCGCCCTCGCCCTTCGCTGCGCCGCTGCCCCTTACGCTGCACGGCGGAGCCGGTGGTGAGAAGTTGATGCCGTGCGGCATAGTAGTCACACAAAAGTTTGCGGAGCCCCCAGGACGTCTCGTGGGAGCGTGCAGCGACCACAGGTCTAGAATCAGAGCAGCGTTTCAAAGGCCGTTAAGAAAAATGCCGCCGCCGTTTTAGAGTGCTGGTGGTTTACACGGGCCAGGTGTATCTGCATTTTTTAGGCAAGCACGCCGAAGCGCGTCCTGCGGACGATGCAGCGAGGCGTGCTTGGCGCAGCGCTCCGGTTTTTGCAAGCGCCCGCTGCGGCGCGCCGCAAAAATCGGCTAAGCGCAAGAGGCAAACACAGCGACCGCGTCCAGTGGACGAAACAG
>CAJFNF010000024.1 GCA_904394215.1 uncultured Faecalibacterium sp. | reverse complement strand
CGAAGCTCTGTGTTTCTAAGGCCCGTTGGTCAAGCGGTTAAGACACGGCCCTTTCACGGCTGTAACATGGGTTCGATTCCCGTACGGGTCATACAAAAAGCTCCCCAGCTCAGGCTGGGGAGCTTTTTTATGCTAGCCGTACGAGGAATCGAACAGGGCGGCGGGCCGCAGCCCGCAAAAACGGTCCAGTGGACCGTTTTTAGCCCGCGGGTATTCCCGTACGGGTCATACAAAAAATCCCTCAGCTCAGGCTGAGGGATTTTTTTATGCAAGCCGTATGGATCTAAACCCACCCACAACCCTTTGAGCGGAGTCCCCCCTGCCGCTGCGCGGCATCCCCCCTTCGGGGGGACTCAACCGCTGACTGCTGTTTCTGGTTTTGCGACAAGCCAGCAGAAGAAAGCTCGATTTATGGTTTAGAGCCCCGGCAAGGACGGTGGGCGTTGATAAAGAGAAAGACAAACCAAAAAGCACCCCGGTTTTGTGCCGGGGTGCTTTTGCTTATGTATGGCTGACGCCGTTCAGATACTGCAGGATGTCGGAGGGCTGGTAGACCAGTGCGTCGGCCCCGGCTGCCCGGAGCTCCTCGGCGCCGCGGAATCCCCACACGGCCCCCAGGGCCGGCAGGCCGGCGTTGTGGCCGGTGGCGATGTCCACGTTGCTGTCCCCCACAAAGAGGGTGGTTTCCTGTTTGGCGCCCAGCTGCTCCATCAGGCTGTAGACGCCGGTGGGGTCAGGCTTCACCGGCACCCCGGGCCGGTTGCCCCGGACGGCGGCAAAGGAGCCGGGGGCAAAGTAGTGGTCGATGATGCCGCCGCAGAGGGCGTCGGCCTTGTTGGAAAAGACGGCGGTCTGGACCCCGCGTTCCTTCAATGCCGCCAGCAGTTGGGGGATGCCGGGATAGGGGGCTGTCTTGTCCTCCTTGTGGGCGTCGTAGCGGGCGGTGAACTGGGCCAGGGTGTCGGCCAGCTGTTGGGTGCTGCGGAAGCCCTCGGGGGAAAAGCGCTCCACCAGCTTGGGGATGCCGTTGCCCACCATGTGTTTGTACTGCTCCACCGTGAAGGTGGGCCAGTGGTTTTGCTGGCAGACCCAGTTGGAGGCATCGGCCAGATCGTCGATGGTATTCAGCAGGGTGCCGTCAAGGTCAAACAGAATCGTTTGGATCATGGAACTCATTCCTTTCAAACAGGACCGCACAGGCGCGGGCCTCCGCCAGCGGAATGCTGCGGACGGTTTCGTGGAGGCGGCCAGGATAAGCAAAGGTCAGATTGGCGCGGCCCCGGGTCACGGCCCAGGGGCTCTGGAAGATCCGCAGGCAGATCACCGGGGAAAAGATGCAGACGCAGCGCAGGGAGAGCCGGCGCTGCCGCAGGAAGGTGATGCGGCCATCGACAGGCCAGGCGCCCTCCCGGAAGAATCCCTGGAAAGAGATCACCAGCCAGAAGCCGGCTGCCGCTGCCGGCAGGGCAAGCAGGGGGATGGCGGAGGGCAGGGCCCAGGAGGCCACCAGAATCAGCAGCACCAGGAAGGCAAAGGTGCTCCCTGCGGGCATCAGGATGGCCAGGCTGCGGCCCCGGACCTGCTCCAGGGATAGCCGCCGGTTGGGGGGCAGCCGGAGGCCGGGCAGCAGCCGATGAATCAGCTCTTCCTGCCCGGACCGGTAGACAAACAGGGGGTCGTCCCCGCTGTAGCAGCCGGCGGTGAGGTAGACCGGGTAGCACCGCAGCAGCCGGGCCGTCGGGGAAAGCCGGACTTCGGCGCAGGTGAGCCGGTCCAGACGGAACCGGCGCTCCACCCGCAGCAGCAGTCCGCCCCGGCTGGCCAGTACCCCCTGGCCCCGCCAGACGGCGTACCGGACGGTATGGCTGAAGCTGCGCAGCAGGCTCAGCCCAAAGAGGAAGGTCAGCAGGGTGAGGATCCAGGCCAGGCCGGCAGGGAGCCACCGGGCCGCCCAGGCGGCCGCCTGACCCAGCTGGGACAGGGCCATCTGTTCGGCGGTGTTGTCCCCCTGGCCCAGGGCCACCCATACCAGCAGCAGGGTGGACAGGCTGTTGGCCCCCAGCAGCACCAGGGCCAGCCGCTGGCCGCCGGCGGGGTGGTAGTATTCCTCAGGGGGTGCAGGCATCAGCCGGTCGGCCAGCATCCGGGCGTCCCGGCTCTTGAGGCAGAGGGTTACCGCCCGGCCTTTGGGCAGCAGGTTGGGATAAAAGGTCACCCGGCTGGCCCCGCCCAGCCGGTAAATCAGAGGCCGCTCGATCTGCACCGCCGCCAGCTGGCTGGCCTGGATGGTCCGCTCAAAGGACACCACCAGGTTCCAGTGGAGCCGCAGGGTGCCGTCGTCGTCCAGTTCCCAGCTGGACACCCCCAGCATCCCGTAGCTGATGAGGGCCATCAGGCAGAACAGGGCCAGGTCCTGGGCCAGGGCGGTCCAGAGCACATCCCATTGCCGGGCAAACAGCACCTGCACCAGCGGCACCAGGTAGAGAAGCAGGGTGCGGCGCATCAGCCGCAGGGCAAAGAAGGGGTGGTACCGCCGCCGTCCGGTGCCCCTCATGACAGGGACCTCCCGCCGGCCAGCAGAGCCCCGCTGATGGCGTCGGCCTCTTCCAGGGGGATGCCGGGCAGCACCGCCCACATGCCGGGGGTAAAGATCACCAGCACACAGGCCCCCGCCAGCCGCAGCAGCGGGGTACGGAAAATCAGGGTGGAGGTGATGCTGTTGCGGGGGATCACCCGCTCCACCGGGAACGCCACCCCCAGATAGAGGGTCAGGGCGGCGTCGTCCAGGCAGGCCACCAGGCTGCAGGCCCGGACCCACAGCCCAAAGACTACCAGGCACCACAGTACACAGAAGGCACAGCCCCAGCCCAGCCCCTGCCAGAACACAAAGGGGGCAGCCACGACGCCGGGCACAGCGGCCCAGACGCAGAGCACCGCCCGGCCCCGGGGGGTGGGGGTGGATGCCGAGACAGAAGGGTCAAAAGGCTGTTCCATGGTGTCTCCTTTCGGCTGGGATGGGGAACGGGTCAAAGGGTCCCGCTCCGCAGGGGGCGGTTCCGCCCTTATTATAGCCAGATTGTCCAGGTGCGTCAAACGGAAACAGAAGGTTTTTCAAACTGAATTTTGCACCTTTCTGACAGGGACCTGTGGAAAACTGGAGAGCAGGGATATTGAATCTAAACCATCCGGGTTGCGGTGCCCTGTTTTTGCAGCGCGGGGCGGTGCCCGCTTGCAAAAAGCAGACCGCATTCCTCTTGCGCTTAGCCAATTTTCACTGCGGGCGACGGCGCGCCCTTGTGAAAATTGGAGCGCGGCGCCAGCGGCGGCTCCCTGTATCATCCACTGGATGCGGTCGCCGCCGCTGCCCCTGCCGGGGCTCTAAACCACAGACTGCTCCTCCTTCTGCTGGCTTGCCGCATCTGTGAGACAATATGAAGTGCAAAACCAGCAAGAGCAGTCAACGGCTCGATCCCCCGAAGGGGAGGCCGCGCAGCGGCAGGGAGGACACATTAAAAGAGTGGAGGGTGGGTTTCGATCGCATCCATCAAAAAAGCAAAAAATTCCCGCATTGAGGGGAATCGGGGTGTGTGGGATGACCGGGCCAGGAAAACCTTTCTGTGTACCCGGGCGCAGCCCAAACGCCGATTGAGATGCAGGGCCTAGCCGCCCTCTAGTTGTAACGTGAGCGCGGCCAGAGTTGCGCGGTACACAGAAAAAACTTTTTGCATACTTTTTCATGAAAAAGTATGGTATACTGGAGGGGCAAATCATAGAGCGCGCCGGGGTGCCGGTGCGGAGAGGAGTATGTATGCTGATAGAAATCATCAAGGCGCTGCTGATGGGCATCGTGGAGGGCATCACCGAATGGCTGCCCATCTCGTCCACCGGCCACATGATTCTGGTGGAACAGCTGATCCAGTTCGACGCCACCGACGCATTTATCTCCATGTTCCGGGTGGTGATCCAGCTGGGCGCCATTTTGGCGGTGGTGGTGCTGTTCTGGGGCAAACTGTGGCCCTTCGGCATCCGCCATGGCCGGATCGTCTCCAAGGCTTCGGTGTGGAGCCTGTGGTTCAAGGTGGTGGTGGCCACCCTGCCGGTGCTGGTCATCAGCCCCCTGGACGACTGGATGGAGGAAAAATTCTACAACTACATCACGGTGGCCGCCATGCTGATCCTCTACGGCATCCTGTTCATCCTGGTGGAAAACCGGGGCGCCGCCGCCAAGGTCACCCGGCTGGAACAGATCAGCTACCGGGAAGCTTTGATCATCGGCGTGTGGCAGATGCTGGCCATCATCCCCGGCACCTCCCGCAGCGGCGCCACCATTGTGGGCGGCCTGCTGCTGGGCCTGTCCCGGGCCGCTGTGGCTGAGTTCACCTTCTTCCTGGCCATCCCGGTGATGGCCGGCGCCTCCCTGCTGAAGGTAGTCAAGTTTGTGCTGGAAGGGGAAGGGATGACCGGCACCGAAATCGCCATCCTGGTCACCGGCTGCGTGTCGGCCTTTGTGGTCAGCATGGCGGCCATCCGGTTCCTGATGGCCTACGTCAAGAGCCACGACTTCAAGTTTTTCGGCATCTACCGGATTGTGCTGGGCCTGATTGTGCTGGGTGTGGCCGCCGTGGCGGCCTTTGTCTGAGGCGGGGCTGTCTTTCCAGATAAAAAAGTTTGTGGTATAATTTTCCTGTCAGAGAAATGAAAGATGGGCGGCCGCCCCGCCCAAAGGAGGACGAATACATGGAAGGTTCTGCTGTCTATTATACCGATTTCCGGTGCCCGGTGGGCACCAGCCTGACCGAAAAGCTCCGCCGCCTGTGCCAGGCCGCCGGCATCAAGAACATTGATATGACCGGCCGCTTTGTGGCCATCAAGATGCACTTCGGCGAGCTGGGCAACCTGGCATTCCTGCGTCCCAACTACGCCAAGGTGGTGGCCGACCTGTGCAAGGAGCAGGGGGGCATGCCCTTCCTGACCGACTGCAACACCCTGTATCCGGGCAGCCGCAAAAACGCCCTGGAGCACCTGACCTGCGCCCAGACCAACGGCTTCTGGCCCATGACCACCGGCTGCCAGATCCTGATCGGCGACGGCCTGCGGGGCACCGACGAGGTGGAGGTGCCGGTTCCCAACGGCGAGTTCTGCAAGACCGCCAAGATTGGCCGCGCCATCATGGATGCCGACGTCTTCATCAGCCTGACCCACTTCAAGGGCCACGAGTCCACCGGCTTTGGCGGCGCCATCAAGAACATCGGCATGGGCTGCGGCAGCCGCGCCGGCAAGATGGAGCAGCATTCTTCGGGTGCCCCGGCAGTCCAGCGCGACCTGTGCCGCGGCTGCCACCGCTGCGCCAAGGAGTGCGGCTCCGACGCCATCCACTACGATGCCGAGAACAAGGCTGTGATTGATTACGATCTGTGCAAGGGCTGCGGCCGCTGCATCGGCGCCTGCAGCTTTGACGCCATCTATTCCCTGGACAACAGCGCCAACGAGGAGCTGGACCGCAAGATGGCCGAGTACGCCGCTGCCGTCTGCGCCGGCCGTCCCTGTTTCCACATCAGCCTGGTGCAGGACATCAGCCCCAACTGCGACTGCCACGGCGAGAACGACGCCCCCATCCTGCCGGATATCGGCATGTTCGCATCCTTTGACCCGGTGGCCCTGGACCAGGCCTGTGCCGACGCCTGCCTGACGGCAACCCCCATTGCCAACAGCCAGCTGGGCCAGAACCTGGCCAAACCCGGCTGGAACTGCTACCACGACAACTTCAAGGATTCCAACCCCAACATTGAGTGGAAGGCAACCCTGGAGCAGGCCGAAAAGGTGGGCCTGGGCCAGCGGGCCTATGTCTTGAAGAAGGTCTGATTTTCTTCTGATTTTCCAGAAATCAAATTCCAGAAATCAAAAAGAGCCGCAGCCTGAAAGGGCTGCGGCTCTTTGCGTATCCGGTTTACTGCTGGGGTTCCGGGACGATGGCGTTGAGGGCGCCGGCCAGGGCCGACCAGTCGTCCGCCGAGCAGGAGGGGGCCTCCTGGACGCCGGCATCCTCCAGACGGGGAAGGACTGCATCGGGATCGTCCAGGATTTCCTGGGCGGTCTCCTGGATCAGGGGCCATGCCTCGGCAAAATTCTCCTGGTCGAAGGTGTCCAGGGAGTCAAACCACTGGGACAGGGTGTCGTTGAGGGCATCGCTGCTGCGGCCGGCAGCGCCGTTTTCCTGGGCCCAGTCCATCATGGCAGCGGCAGAGGCTGCCGATTTGAGGGAAGTGCCGGCGGTGCCGGGGCCCCAACCCAGGCAGCCTGCAAAGGCGTCGACAGGGTCGGTGATGCCGTTGAAGCTGTTTTCAGAGCCGTCCACCTGGCCGTTGGGGGCGGGGGTGGTGTCGTCCTCACCGGAAGGCACAGCCTCCGAGGCGGGGGCCTGGCTCAGGGCCTGAGAGGAGGGGGCGGATGTACTGGGTTCGGAGGCAGGGGCAGCGGTGTTGCTGCATCCTGCCAGAACCAGAGAGACAAGCAGAGCCGCGCAGCAGCCAGCAGCGCGGAAGCGGTTCCAACCATTGCGTTTCATATCGAAAGACCTCCTTTGTGCGCCGGGTGGCGGCGCCAGTCCTGACGATTTCAGGGGTTCAATACCAGTATACTTTCCCGTCTGCCCGTTGTCAACGCCCCTGCTTTTTCGGATAAATGGAGCAAAAAGCTTTCAACTTGTACCGCGCAGCTGATCCGGCTTACGTTTCGTCCTGCCGGCGGCAAGGCCCTGCATCTTGGTCCGCGTTTGGGCCTGCGGCCCGGTGCGATGCAGACCGCTGTCTGGATCAAAACCGGCGCCCATAAAGTGCAAATATCTTGCACTTTATGCGACTTGTTGGCGATTGACAACCGCCGGAAGCCGCCGGTATAATGGATGTATACTTGACGCCGGACGTTCAAAATGGGGAAAAGGGGAGGTCATCGGGATGAAGCCAAAAGAGAGCGTGCTGTCCACCCTGGAGAAATTTTCCACCGCCATGCTGGCTGCCCTGAGCTGCCTGCCGGTGGCGGGGCTGCTGCTGGCCCTGGGCGCCCTGCTGGCGTCGGCCGGGCTGGGCAGTTTTATCCCGGTTCTGCGGTGGGAACCCCTGGTCCTGCTGGGGAACCTGGTGTACAACGGCATGATGGCCATCGTGCAGAATCTGGGCGTCCTGTTCTGTGTGGGGGTGGCCGCCTTCCTGGCCCGGAAGGACAAGCACCAGGCAGCCCTCATTGCCTTTCTTTCCTATCTGGTCTTTTTGACGGCGGGCCACACGGTGCTGGAACAGCTGGGCCAGCTGGCCGAGGCTGCCCCCGGCCTGGGCCTTTATGGCACCGGCCAGGCCACCGTGCTGGGGATTCAGACGGTGGACATGGGGGTCACCGGGGGCGTGATCCTGGGCTTCCTCACCGGCTGGGTCTACAACCACACCTGTGAAACGGTTTTCCGGCCTGCACCCCTGCGGATTTACGGCGGGGCCCGGCTGCCGTTCCTCTGCATGGCAGGGCTGTCCCTGGCGCTGGGGTTTGCCTCCTGTTTTGTCTGGCCGCCGGTGCAGCAGGCGGTGAACCGCCTGGCCCAATGGATTGCCGCCGCAGGGGATGGCGGCCTGTTCCTCTATGGCTTTTTGGAGCGGGTGCTGATTCCCACCGGCCTCCATCACCTGGTGTACATGCCCTTTCAGTTTACCTCCCTGGGCGGGACCCTGACGGTGGGGGATCAGGTGTACGCCGGGGCCTATCCGGTGGTGATGGCCCAGTACAGCCTGGGCCTGCCCATTTCGGACAGCATCCGCTGGATGTACACCGGCTTCACCAAGACCTTCGGCTACTTTGGGATTGCCGGGGCCATGATCTTCTGCGCCCGCCCCGAGAACCGCCGGCGCACCGCCGCCATGCTGATGCCCCTGGTGCTGACCGCCTCTTTGGCCTCGGTCACCGAGCCCATCGACTTTTTGTTCTGCTTTTTGTCCCCGGTGCTCTGGCTGGCCCATGGGGCGATCGCAGGGCTTTTCATGGTCCTGCTGGACTGGTTCGGGGTCACCGGCTTCACCGGCGGGCTGTTTACCTCCCTGGCCATGAATCTCTCCGCCGGGGCAGAGCGGACCCATTATCCGATGCTGTATTTGCTGGCGGCGGCGGAAATCCTGGTGTACTTCGGGGTGTTCACCCTGCTGATCCGGGGCCTGCATCTCCGCACCCCCGGCCGGGAAACCCATATCACCACCGCCCCGGTCAACCAGGAGGGCAGCTTCCCGTACCAGGCCCTGCTGGGGGCTCTGGGAGGCCGGGAGAACATCCTCCGGGTGGACAACTGCTTTACCCGGCTGCGGGTCTGGGTGGAGGACGCCGCCCTGCTGAACCAGCCCCTGCTGCGGGATCTGACCCCCGACGGGATCTATTGCCAGGGCAGGGAGGTACAGCTGGTGTTCGGGGTGGATGCGGTCCAGGTCCGGCGCCAGCTGGAAGAACTGCTGGCACAGAACGCCCTGTCTACTTCTTAGAATTTGGTATCCTCTGCCGCGGCGGGCCCCGGGCCCGGCCGCGGCTTTTTGGTGCCGGTTGACCGGGGGTGCCAAACGCGCTATAATCGGAATATCTGAAAACGAAGCAAAGGGAGGGGCGGGCAGCCGCCCGGCCTCTCCTGTTTTGGGAGGACAAAATGGAAAAACGTTATACCGATGAGCAGTCCCTGCTGGAGGGCCTGTTTGGATTCCTGGACAAGAGCGTCAGCCCCTTCCACTCGGCTGCTGCTGCCTGCGAGATTCTGGAGCAGGAGGGCTACACCCTCTGCCCCGAAGGCCAGCCCTGGAAGCTGGAAGCAGGGGGCCGCTACTACACCACCCGCAACGGCTCTGCAGTGCTGGCCTGGCGGATGCCCCGGGGCAAGCTGACCGGCTGGCACGTCACCGCCAGCCACGGGGATTCGCCTACCTGGCGGATCAAAGTCCCCGACATCAAGGACGGCGGCTACCTGAAGGCTGAGACCGAGGGCTACGGCGGCATGATCGCCCCCACCTGGCTGGACCGTCCCCTCAGCGTGGCCGGCCGCCTGCTGGTCAAGACCCCCCAGGGTGTGGAGACCCGGCTGGTGGCCCCCGACCGGGCCCTGCTGTGCATCCCCAATGTCTGCATCCACTTTGACCGGGAGGCCAACACCGGCAAGAACTGGAACTACCAGGTGGACCTGCAGCCCATCTGCGGCCTGGAGGGCGGCACCTCTCTGATGGAGATCCTGGCCGCCGAGGCCGGGGTTGCCGCCGGGGACATCCTGTCCCATGATCTGGTGCTCTGCACCCGCCAGAAGGCCGAGCGTGTGGGCGTGGACGGGGAACTGTTCATGTCCGGCCGGATCGACGACCTGGAGTGCGCCTACACCACCCTCTGCGGCTTCCTGGCCGGCGAGGGCAAGGAGGAAGGCCGGGCCGATGTCTGGTGCATGTTCGACAATGAGGAAGTGGGTTCTTCTTCCCGCCAGGGCGCCCAGGGCACCCTGATGGCCGACACCATGGCCCGGATTGAGGAGGCCATGGGTGTCACCCGTGAGGAGAGCGCCTGCGCCCGCACCAACAGCCTGCTGCTCAGCGCCGACAACGGCCACGCCGCCCATCCCAACCACCCCGAGAAGAGCGATCCCCGGAACCCGGTCCGTCTGGGCGGCGGCATCCTGCTGAAGTACAACGCCAGCCAGACCTATACCACCAGCGGCTTCACCGCCGCCGCCTTCCAGCAGATCTGCGGCAAGGCCGGGGTGCCGGTCCAGATCTTTGCCAACCGGGCCGACGTCCGGGGCGGCTCCACCCTGGGCAACCTGCTGGGCCATCAGATCGCCATCCCCATGGTGGATATCGGCCTGCCCCAGCTGGCCATGCACTCGGCTGTGGAAACCGCCAGCTGCGCTGATGTGGCATACATGGTCCGCGCCTGCGAGACCTTCTACAATACCCCCGTCTTCCAGCCCGCCGACGGGGTTTGGAAGCTGGAACTGTGACCGGCCCCGTCGGCCGGTTCGCCCCCAGCCCCAGCGGCCGGCTCCACCTGGGCAATCTGGCCTGCAGCCTGCTGGCCTGGCTGTCCGCCAAAAGCCAGGGCGGGAGCATCGTCCTCCGCATCGAGGACCTGGACGCCGCCCGGTGCCCCCGCATCTATGCCGACCAGCTGGAGGAAGATCTCCGCTGGCTGGGCCTTGTGTGGGATGAGGGCGGCTCGGACGGGGGGCCTCACGGGCCCTATTACCAGAGCGAATGCGCCGGTATCTACACCGAGAGCTACCGCAAGCTGGAGGGGATGGGGCTGGTGTATCCCTGCTTTTGTTCCAGGGCCCAGCTCCACGCTGCCAGCGCCCCCCACACCTCGGACGGGAATGTGGTTTATCCCGGCACCTGCCGGAACCTGACCCCCGCCCAGATCGCGGAAAAGAGCCGCACCAAGGCCCCCGCATGGCGGATCAAGGTCCCGGATGAAGAGATCGCCTTCACCGACCTGTGCATGGGGGAGCACCGGGAAAACCTGCTCACCGGCTGCGGAGATTTTTACCTCCGGCGGGCAGACGGTGTGTTTGCCTATCAGCTGGCGGTGGTGGTGGATGACGCCCGGATGGGGGTCACCCAGGTGGTGCGGGGATCGGATTTGCTTTCCTCCACCGCCCGCCAGATCTACCTGTACCGGCTGCTGGGCCTGACGCCCCCGTCCTTTGCCCACTGCCCGCTGCTGCTGGACGCCCAGGGGCGGCGGCTGTCCAAGCGGGACGGGGACCAGAGCCTGGAACACCTGCGGGGCCGGTACACGGCCCCCGAGATCATCGGCAAGCTGGCCTACCTCTACGGCCTGCAGGACCGTCCGGAGCCCCGGACCCCTGAAAGCCTGCTGCCCGATTTTGACTGGGCCAAAGTCCCCAAACAGGACGTCTGCCTGGAAGAAGGGCTGTTCTAACCACAGCGTCAAAGCGCCGTTCCCCGGCCTGGACCAGGGGGCGGCGCTTTTTGCACCGGGGGCGGATTGTTCCACGTGGAACATCCCCAAAGCCCCGGCGGAGGGGAACGCCGGCGGGATTTTTCCCTGGACAGCTATTTACCCCCGGGAATGGATATGCTACAATAAAGAAGAAAAAGAAGAAATGCCAGCCCCGGGGCCTTTGCAGGAGCGCCCGGGGCGGAGAAGATACAATGGAGGTAAATGAACCTATGCCCAAAGAAGTACACAAAGTCGTGGTCATCGGCCACCGCAATCCGGATACCGACTCCATCTGCTCGGCCATCGCCTATGCGGCTTTGAAAAACAAGACCAGCGACCTGGTGTGCGAGCCCCGCCGGGCCGGCAAGATGAACCAGGAGACCGAGTTTGTCCTGAAAAAGTTCGGGGTGGAGGCGCCCCGGCTGTGCACCGACGTCAACCCCAAAATCCGGGACGTGGATTACCGCGAGATGGAAGGCATCGACGGCTCCACCAGCCTGCGCCGAGCCTGGCAGATCATGCGGGACCGGGACATCGACACCCTGCCGGTGGTGAGCCCGGACAACGACCTGCTGGGCGTCATCACGGTGAAAGATATCGCCACCGCCAACATGGACGTGTTTGATACCGCTGTGCTGGCCAAGACCCATACCACCTACAAGAACATCCTGGAAACCCTGGGCGGCGAGATGGTGGTAGGCAGTGAGGACGGCATCTGCACCGCCGGCAACATCCACATCGGCACCGCTACCCCCGAAATGCTGGAAAATGCAGTGGAAAAAGGGGACGTGGTGATCCTCACCAACCGCTACGAGAGCCAGCTGTGCGCCATCGAGCAGCAGGCATCCCTGCTGATCATCTGCAACGATTCCAAGGTGGGCAAGACCATCAGCCGGATCGCTGAGGAGACCGGCGTGGATGTCATGACGGTTCCCTTTGACACCTATGCAGCCGGCAAGCTGATCAGCCAGTGCGCCCCCATTTCCTACTATATGACCACCGAGAACATCCTGAAGTTCACCCGGGTGACCCCGGTGGCCGATGTGACCCGGGTGATGGCCAAGTACCGCCACCGCTACTTCCCGATCCTGGACGAGAACGGCAAGTACTGCGGCATGGTCAGCCGCCGGAACATCATCAACCTGAGCAAACGCCGGATGATCCTGGTGGACCACAACGAGGCCACCCAGGCTGTGGAGGGCTTCGATCAGGCCGAGATCCTGGAGATCATCGACCATCACCGGATCGGCAGCCTGGAAACCAGCGGCCCGGTCTACTTCCGCAACCAGCCGGTGGGCTGCACCTGCACCATCGTCACCCAGATGTACGACGAACAGGGTGTGGAGATCCCGCCCCAGATTGCAGGCCTGATGATGGCGGCCATCCTGTCCGATACCCTGATGTTCCGCAGCCCCACCTGCACCCCCCAGGATGAGGCCACCGCCCGCCGCCTGGCCACCATTGCCGGGGTGGACCTGGAAGAGTTCGCCAACGAGATGTTCGAGGCCGGCGAAAAGCTGGACGGCAAGACCCCCGAGGAAGTATTCCTGCAGGACTTCAAGGTCTTTATGTGCGGCGACCTGCGGTTCGGCGTGGCCCAGGGCAGTTATATGACCCACAGCAACCTCCAGGCAGCCCAGAACCTGCTGATGCCCTACCTGGAAGAAGCCCGCCGGAAGCAGAACGTGGAAGACCTGTATATGATGCTTACCGAGGTGCCCAAGAAGAGCAGTGTGGTGATTTGCACCGGCCGCCATGCAGCGGATATGCTGCGGTCTGCCTTTAACCAGGAGCCCCAGGAAGATGGCAGCTGGCTGCTGCCCAACGTGGTGAGCCGCAAGAAGCAGTTTATCCCCGCCATGATGGATGCCTATCAGGAGCTGTAAAAATGGCTATGTTTGATTTCCTGAAACAGAAGGAAAAAGACCGCACCCCGCCGGTCCTGCCCGAAGGGACGGTGCGGCGCCGCTACAGCGTCACCGGCCGGGTCCAGGGGGTGGGGTTCCGGTACCGGGCCCGGTATGC
The DNA here is from genome assembly GCA_904394215.1 of uncultured Faecalibacterium sp. GTDB lineage: Bacteria > Bacillota > Clostridia > Oscillospirales > Ruminococcaceae > Faecalibacterium. Next base: position 15,492 of record CAJFNF010000024.1, on the reverse strand, counting down.
TGCCGGCCAGCTGGGCCTCACCGGCTGGGTGGAAAACGAGGACGACGGCAGCGTCACCCTGGAAGTCCAGGGGGACCCCGACCTCTTTGCCAGGCTCTTCGATATGATTGCCGCCGGCGGTTTTGTCCAGATCACCGGCATCCAGTCCAAAGAAATCCCCCTCAATCCCTGGGACCGGGGCTTCTCGGACCGGGGCTATTGATGAGATAATAAAAACCCCTGTTGCTTTTACGTCTTTTGAGAGCAACAGGGGTTTTGCTGTTTTATTGTTCAGATGAGACATCATCAGAAGAATCTGTTGTGTCAGATCGAAAATCCTCCAGAATAAACATTTTATAGGCTCGATGGGCGATTGCCTTTGTTTCTACATAATCAAGACCGCCGCCGATGACCCCGCCAACGACGGGAACAACCTTACCGAGGTTGATAAAACCTTTGGTGCCGAATTTGGTCAGGAGACGAAAGCCAACTTTCTGATTGATTTTTGTTAAGACCTCTCCGGGAATTTTTTTGACCATGTTGACAGCCACTTTATTTCCGATTTGAATGCCAACATGTTTTAGAACCTGATCCACGGAAACCCCTGCCAGGCAGGCATAAACAAGGGTCTGCACTTGATCACTGTTGACGTCATATCCTCCCATATAGGCAAGGCAGGAAATCATTCTCATTTGGACATATAAAACGCTGCTGATATTGGCGGGAATGGTAACTGGAAGTGTGATTAAACCGCCCAGACCGGCGATAAATCCAGAAGTGGTGCATTTGGCAACTTGGTATTTAATGAAGGAATGAGCTGCCTTTTCAATCGTTGGGAATTTTTGCGTGTAGCTGTCGGATAAAGATCGAATTGGCGGGCTGACCTTGTCAATGCCATGTACAGAACCCTCATAGAGCTTATTAAGAATCTGCATAATCTGGTCTTGCGTTAGATTAGGTGTCTTGATATCCATGAAATCCTCCTTGTAGTAATGCAAATATAGGAACGGGAATCAACATTCCTGATAGAAGATGTTTTTTTCGCGTATATATTTAGATTATCACATTTGGAAGTTGAGGACAAGAAAGCTGCTGCAAAAACAACGTTTGCAGCAGCTGCGATAAGGAATCATTGTAATACCTTCAGGGGGCTGTTTTGGGTCCAGATGGTGCCGTTCAGCAGCCGGGTCAAAGCCAGGGTCCCGCCCGCAGACACCCGGGCGGGGTCCAGGGCGAAGAAGTCGCTTTCCTCCAGATGGGCCGGGTCAGCGGCGGCATCATAGCCCACCACACAGACCCAGTGGCCATAGGTGGAGCTGGTGGAGATATGGGGATAGTTCACCACCTGCCAGCCTGAACCGGTGAGGTGGTATTCCTCGGTGGAGGTGCGGTTGGTGTGCTTGGACACCCCGCTGACGGTGGTGTTCTGGAGATGGACGATCACCGGATGGCCCGCCGCCAGCTCGGTGTAGATTTTGTTGAGGCAGGTGGAAAGGTCTCCCGAAAAGCCGGTGTAGCCGGCCGCCGACCAAACGGCGCCTCCCGACCACATCCCGGCGCCGGAACAGGGGGTGCCGTCCAGAACGGTGCGGGCGTACCGCAAAGCGTAGAGGCTGCACTGGCCGGGGGCCTGGTTGCCGATGGAGAGAATCTGGTTTGCATCAAAGGAGAGAAGCTGGATGCCGGAGAGATTCTGAAGCCCGGCGGCAGAGGCCCGGGGCAGGGCAGCCAGCAGCAGGGCCAGCACAAGGAACAGGGCGGCCAGGCTGCGGCGGAGAGGGGCGGCGGTCTGCATGGGAAAAGCCTTCTTTCTGGTCTGTTTTTGGGGTAATTACAATACCAGAAAAAGTATAACGTCAAAAAATGGTGAAAATGTGAGAGCCGCCCCTGCAGAGCGTAAAAATGGGAGACGGATTTTTGGCAAAGATTCACAATTCCGGCCCCCGGCGTCATGACAAAGGGGGGCGGCTGTGGTATAATAAAAGCCGGAATCTTACGGCAGAACGAAAGGAGAAACTGCGATGGAACCGCTGATCAAGTTCTGGCTGTTCCTGTGTCACTGGGTCCAGTTCGATACCAGCGAGGACCAGGAGACCATCGACGACATCATTGATACCCTGGACCATGCGGGCCTGCCCTACAAAACCCGGACCCGCCGGGGCAAAGATGGCCAGACCGAGTACGTCCTCTACGTCAAGAATGCGGACCGGGACTATGCCCGGTACTGCACCGGCTGGCGCCCCTTTTAAAACACTACAATTCGTAAAAAAGAAGAGCCTGTATCCGAACCGGATACAGGCTCTTTTGGCTTTTTACCACAGAGGAAGCTCTTCGCCTTCCTCGTTCACCAGGGACACACGGCCGTTGCTGAAATACCAGCCTTCGCCGTAGAGCGTCTCATGGCCGTCGGAGCAGAGAATGTAGGACCCGTCGGGCAGGGCCATGAAGGGACGGCGGCGGCTGTCCTCCAGGGCGATGTCCATCAGAGACTGGCCGTCCACCGACTGGTTTTTGGAGTGCTGGTAGTGGGGCCAGATGCTGACATAGCTCAGGCCCAGGCCCGGCATCCAGCGGCAGTAGTGGGGGTCGGTGGCCTCGCCCGGCTCTTCGGGCTGGGCATAGACAATCCGGGCTGCATTCATGGAACCGGCGCTGATGCCGATCCCGATGCCTTCATAGTTCTGGATCAGGGCCGGCAGGCCGATGGCAGAGAAAAAGCGGTTCTGGGTGGGGACGTGGCCGCCCCCCAGGATCAGGAAGTTGCACCGGTGGATCAGCTGGCCGATCTCGTCCTTGTTGCGGCTGTCGCAGGGGATCAGGCTGTCCAGGGGCAGGCCGGCCCGGGCAAAGCAGCCGGCAAAAAAGCTGCAGGCCTCGTCGTTGGCGGCGTGGGCTTCAGGGTCGGCGGCCAGCAGCAGCCCCTCAGGGGGCTCCTGGGGCCAGACGGAGCGGAGTTTATCAATGAAGTGGTTGCGGGGGTCCAGAGCGGCGGGCTGAGGGCCAGGTTCAAAAGGGCAGCCGGTGGGGCTGCTTGTCAAAAACAGGGTCATACGGGTTCCTCTTTCATGGCCAGAAAACACAGAGGCAGCAGGCATGGTGGCCGGCTGCCTGCATAGCGGTACTATTGTAGCACAAAAAACCGCAGGTTGGGAGTGCAAATTCCACCAAAAGAAAAAGATTCACTTTTGACAAAACGCACAAAAGTGAATCTTCAGGTCTTTTTTCCTTTTTATTCCGCGCTGTACAGCCCGAAAAGGTTCAGAAGCTTGTCCCAGAAGGACATGGGTTTGGCAGCTTCTTCCTGGGCGGCATCGCTGGCAGGCAGCTCGATGGGCTGGGTCTGGAGGGCAAACTGCAGGGCGGTGACGCCGGTGTTCTGGCTGGAAGTGAAGGAGGCCGGGGTCTGGGCGCCGGACAGGGCATTCAGCAGGCCGCTGAGCTGCTCGTCCAGGTGGAGGCTGCTGGTCTGGGTGTAAAGCTGATGGGCCCCCGACACCAGCATGGCGGAGGCGGCGCCCAGCTGCTGGGTGCCGGCCAGGATCTGGTCCACACCCTGGGTGTAGGCGTTGACGCCGGTGTCAAAGGTGCTGTACTGGGTGGCCAGGGTGGTGACGGCGTCGGACAGCAGGGCCATGTTCTGGAGCATCCCGTTCAGGGCGGTGGCCATGGCCTGGATGCCCTGGTCAAAGGCATCATATCCCTCCCGGACAGCCGAGGAACCCTGGCGCAGGGCCCCGATGCCGGAATGGACGGTGTCCAGGTAGGCCTGGATGGCGCCGTTCAGGGCGGTGTTGCCCTGGAGCAGCAGGACAATCTGGCTGATCTGGTCCCCCACCACGGGCAGGCAGGTGAGCTTCTGGAGCATCTCGATGGCCTGCTGGTTGCCCTGGGTCAGGGTGTCCAGATCCAGGCCGTTCTGGGCCAGGATCTGCTTGAAGGCATCGTAGCTCACCTGGTTGTCCAGCTGGGCCACACCGTCATCCAGCTGGGCCAGGCCGTCCCCGATCTGGCTGGAAGCAGTCAGCAGGGTGGACAGCTGGTCGTTGGAGGCGGAAATGCCCGACACGGCGCTCTGCAGCTGGCTGAGGGCGCTGTTGATGGCGGAAGAGCCGGTGGTCAGCAGCCCCGACTGCTGGCTCAGCAGGGTCAGGCCCTGCTGCAGGGCGGCAATGCCTTCGCTGACAGCAGCGGTGCCCTGGTCCAGCTGGCCGGTGCCGGTGGTGAGCTGGTTGAGGCGGTTGGTGAGGGACACCCCGTCGATGTCCAGCTTCAGCTGGAGCTGGACCCCGTTGAAGGTGATGGCCGGCATGGTGAAGTCGGTGACGTCGGCAGCCACCTCCACCTCGCTGGTCTGGCCGGGCAGCAGGGTAAAGACGATCTGTTTTTCGCTGCCCACACTGGCGATGGTGCCGCCGTCGGCCCGGATGTTGTCGGCGTGGGCGGTGTCCAGGGTGACGGTGGTCTGGAGGGCATACTGGTTAAACCAGTCCCCGTTGCAGTCGGGGTTGGGATTCACGTCGATCCGCAGGATCAAAGCGCCGCTGCGGCCCGCCAGATCCTCCGGTTCCACCTCGGTGCCGTCCAGGATATAGTGGACTTCGATCAGCCATGGCAGCGGGGTGGAGGGGTCCATGGTGCCCTCGTAGTACACCGAGCCGTCGGCGGAAGGGGTCAGGCTGACGGTGCCGTCCCCCTGGGTCAGGGGGTCGGTGGTGGTCATGTTGCGGACGGCGGTATAGGTGCCGTAGTCGGTGATGGTGTCCCCGGCCGTGGCTTCAAAGTGGTTCACGGCATAGATGCTCTGAACCGTGCCGTCAGGGGCCAGCTTGCCGTAGATCACCTCTTCTTTGGAAGCGGTATTGGCGGCTGCTTCACCCTCGGCAAAGGCCGGCAGGGCAGAGGCACAGAGGACCGCCGCTGCCAGGAACGCCGCAGCAGCGCGGCGTGCAAAAGATGCAGATTTCATGGGATTCAGCCCTCCTTGGGGACGGGGGCGGATGCGCCCGGTTTCTTTTTGGTGATGAGGGGATCAATCAGATACAGGATGCCGGGCAAAGCCAGCAGCACAATGGCCAGGGAGGCCAGGCTGCCCACCCCCAGGAAGGTGCCCAGCTGGCTCAGCAGCTGGTTGGTGGAGATGAGCCCCATCAGGAAGCCCACCACCGCCAGGCCGCTGCCGGTGGTCAGCACCGAAGTGGTGACGGTGGCCACGGTGGCGGCAATGGCCGGCTTCTTGTCCAGGGTTTCCCGGTACTCCCGGTACCGGTCCGAGAACAGGATGGCGTAGTCCACGGTGGCGCCCAGCTGCACCGAGCTGATGATCAGATAGGCGATGTAAAAGACCACGGTGCCGGTGAAGTAGGGCAGGGCCAGGTTAAACCAGATGGCGGTCTCGATGGACAGCACCAGCAGAATGGGGAGAATCAGGCTGTGTTCCAGCACCAGCAGCACCAGGAACACCGCCGCAATGGCCACCAGGTTCACCTTGGCCATGTCGCCGGTGATGGTGTCCATCAGGTCATAGGTGCTGACCCCCTGGCCTGCCAGATACCAGCTGTCGGGGTAGTAGTCCTGGGCGATGGCCCGGACCTGCTGCACCAGGGCGAAGGCCTCATCCCCTTCAAAGTCGGCGGCCACCGAGATCACCATCCGGGTGTAGCCGTCCGAAACCAGCTGGGAGAGGGTGGCGTCGTCCAGGTATTCGGGGGGGATTTCGGCCCCGGCGTTGTCCACATAGGAGATGATGCCGGTAACCTGGGGCAGATTGTGGAGGTCGGCGGACAGGGCGCTCTGGGTGGCGGTGTCCCCGGCAGGCACCAGCAGCACATAGGTGTCGCTCTGGCCGAAGATGTCGTCGATGTCCTGGGTGTCCTGGCCCACCTTGGTGTCGGTGCCGAACATGTGGCCGGCGCCGTAGTAATAGGTGTTGGCGTTGGAGGCCAGATAGGAGGGCACCATGATGATCACCAGCACCAGCACCATGGGGATCATGATCCTGCTCACCAGCCGCCCGAAGGGGGCAAAGCTGGGCAGCAGCGGCTTGTGGCGGGTGCGGTCCATCCAGGGCAGGGCGGTGACCACCAGGGCCGGCACAAAGGTAAAGACAGCCAGCAGGCTGAGGGCCACACCCTTGGCCAGGGCCCGGCCCAGGTCAGGGCCGATCTGGAACTGCATCAGGATCAAGGCCACGAAGCCGATGACGGTGGTCAGGCCGCTGGACAGGATGGAGGAGGCGGATTTGGACAGGGCCTCCACCATGCAGTCCCCGGGGTCGGCCCCCGGCCGGGCGGTGCGGACTTCCTCAAACCGGTGGATCAGGAACACCGAGTAATCCAGGGACACCGCCAGCTGGAGAATGCTGCCGGCGGCGCTGGTGACAAAGGAGATTTCCCCGAACACCAGGTTGGTGCCGTTGTTGATGAGGATGGCCACACCCATGCCCACCATGATCAGCACCGGCTCGGCCCAGCTGTTGGTGGTGAGGCCCAGGATGAAAAAGACATAAATCACCGCAATCACTGCGATCTGGGCCACTTCCACCACCGTGGAGTTGGTGGCGGCGGCGGTGGATACCGCCGAACCGGTGAGGGCGCCCTGGTCCCCCAGCAGGTCCGAGATTTCGTTCACCGCCTCGGTCCGCTTGGCGTCCTCCACCGTGATGGTGAACAGGGCCGCGCCGTCCTTATAGTAGGCTTCCACGGTTTTCTGGTCCTGCATTTCCAGGGGGACGGTGACGTCCACCGCGTCGTCCAGCCAGGTCACCGCCGTGACCCCGTCCAGTTTGGAGATCTGCTCCTTATAGGACAAAGCCTCGGGGATGGTGACATCCCGGACCATGGCCCGGACGTTGGGAATGCCGCCCCCGAAGGCGTCTTCCATCACGGTGATGGCCTTGGTGGAAGGGGAGGACGGGGGCAGGTAGTCGTTGATGTCGTAGTTGACCGAGACCAGCAGCCACAAAAGGGCGCAGAGTACCGAGGCCAGGATATACAGGGCCAGTACCCGTTTGCGGTGTCGGACAACCGCTGCAAAAAAGCCTTTTCCTTTCATGAAATGGCTCCTTTCTGAGATGATCCCGCCCCTGGGGGCGGGAGAAGCTACAGCCCTTATTATAAGATTTTTGGCAGAGAAAGGGAATGAACAAGCTGTGAATTTTTTTGTACAGCTGCGGGCTTTTGTCAGCAAAACCGGCGTCTTGCAAAGGGGACGCAGGGCCCGTATAATAAAAGAAAAAGCCAAAGGAGACAAAAGATGGAAAACCTGTATGAAAAAGCCTCTGCCAGTGCGGCCTATCTGAAAGAGAAGCTGCGCTTTGCCCCCAAGATTGCGGTGGTGCTGGGGTCGGGCCTGGGGGACCTGACCGCCGATTTCACCGACACCCAGGAGATCCCCTACGCAGACATCCCCAGTTTCCCCCAGTCCACGGTGCAGGGCCACAAGGGCGCCCTGCTGGAAGGCAAGCTGGGGGATACCCCGGTGCTGGCCATGGAGGGCCGGTTCCACTTCTATGAGGGCTACACCATGAAGGAGGTTTGCTATCCCTTCTATGTGTTCCAGCTGCTGGGCATTGAAAAGGTGGTGCTGACCAACGCAGCCGGCGGCATCAACCGCAGCTTTGAGCCGGGTACCCTGATGCTGATCACCGACACCATCAACATGATGGGCACCAACCCCCTGATCGGGCCCAATGACGAGCGGTTCGGGCCCCGGTTCCCTGACATGACCGAGATGTTCAGCCACCAGCTGCTGGATCTGGCCAAGCAGGTGGCGGACAGCCAGGGCATCGCATACAAGGAGGGCGTCTATCTGGGCTTTATGGGCCCCTGCTACGAGACTGCCGCCGAGATCCGTGCTTTCACCGCCCTGGGGGCTGACGCCGTGGGCATGAGCACGGTGCCCGAGGCCATGGTCTGCAACTATCTGGGGATGAAAGTGCTGGCAGTCAGCTGCATCACCAACATGGCCACCGGCATCCAGACGGTGCGCCACAGCCACCAGCGGGTGCTGGAGATTGCCAACGCCGCCGGCGACCGGATGTGCCGCTGGCTGGGCGAAGTGATCCAGAAGATGTGACGAAAAATGCCCCCGTCCCGGCGTGAGCCTGGGCGGGGGCTTTGGTATTTACTGCTTTTTCTCGCGGAAGATGGTGCGGAAGATCAGCCGGACCAGGGGACCGCAGTAGCACAGCTGCCACAGCAGGGCACAGGGCAGGTTCATGCCCCAGGTCTGGATCCAGACAGCGAAGGTGTGCTCTTCCTTGAACAGGATGGTGGCGATCAGGCTCATGATGGGGCACATCACGCAGCAGATGCACCAGGAAATGGCGTAGGAGATGTGCTGGGGGCGGTCATCAGGCTTCATGAAGGTGAAGGCCAGCATGTGGGCCACTTTATCCACCACAAAGAACTCCAGAATGAAGGCGATGGGGGCCATGATGTACAGCTCGTGCAGAGCCAGCAGGAAAGTTTCCCCGTGGACGCCGCCGGTGTTCAGGGCCACATTGTAGACGATCATGCCATAGACCATGAAGATGGCCATGATGGCGGTAAAAATGACGTTTTGCAGTTTGGTTTTGGGCATGGTATGAAATCCTCCTGGAATGATAAAACCCCATGTTGGGGGCGCTCTGTGTTGTTCGTTATCATTCCAGAGAATGTGCGTTGCCAATCGTCACCATTCGCGCCAAGTTGATATTATAGCACTTTTTTCCTCCCAATGTAATACCTACTTTTTGAAAAAAGCAGGCAAAAACGTTTCAACTTGTACCGGGCAACTGCTCCCACCAACGTTGCGTCCTGCCGGCGGTTTCGCCCCGTGCATCTCAGTCGGCGTTCGGGCTGCGCCCCAGTGCCCGGAAAGTTTCTGATTGCCCGATCTTTCAACAAATCCTTGCTCCTGTTTTTGGGGCGGGGATTTTTTCTCATTTATGATCGAACCCCACCCGCCGCTGTGCGGCATCCCCCTTCGGGGAAATCAACCCAAAACTGCTCCCTCTATTTGCAGGCAGTTTGACAGCTGCAAAGCAACCTGCGACTTAAAATCAGAGGGAGCAGTCTGTAGTTCAGAGCCCCCGTATGGGGGCGGGCCCGCAGGGCCGGGGGAATATCTAAAGGGTGGAGGGCTGCGCAGCTGAGGCGCTGCCTGCGGCAGAAACAGCCGAAGCGGAGCAGGGGCAGCAGCGGCGACCGCGTCCAGTGGACGAAACAGGGAGCCACCGCTGGCGCCGCGCTCCAATTTTCACAAGGGCGCGCCGGCGCCCGCAGGGAAAATTGGCTAAGCGCAAGAGGAATGCGGTCTGTTTTTTGCAAGCGGGCGCCGTCCCGCGCCGCAAAAACAGGGCACCGCAACCCGGAGGGTTTAGATCATAACTGCTTCTCCGGGAAATCATACCCGATCAGCGCGCAGTTGCCGATGCCGAACAGGGCGAACTCCTCGTTGGTCATCTCGTTGAAATAGGAGTGGACCATCCGGGCGATCCCGTTGTGGGCCACCAGCAGGGCGGTGCCGTCGCTTTCAGCCAGCTCGTCCAGCAGGTTGTAAATCCGGGCCGCCAGCTGGAACATGCTCTCGCCCCCTTCAAACCGGTCGGCAAAGTGGAGCTTGGCCAGGGCAAAGGCGGCGCCGTTCCGGGGGGTGCCCTCGTACCGGCCAAAGGCCTGCTCCCGCAGCCGGGGCTCCACCGTCAGGGGCAGCCCGGTGCCGGCGGCCACAATCTCGGCGGTTTCCCTGGCCCGGCTCAGGGGGGAGCAGAGAATCCGGGTGATGCCGTGGCTGTCGGCTTCCAGCTGCTTGGCCAGGGCCTGGGCCTGCATGCGGCCTTTGTCGGTGAGGGGGCTGTCGGTGATGCCGCAGATTTTGTTTTCCACGTTCCAGACGGTCTGGCCGTGGCGGGTAAAATAGATGGTTTTCATGGGGCTACCTCCCTTGCTGCATCCAAAAAGCCCGGCCTTGCGGGGGCCGGGCGGGATGGGTGAGTTACGGACGGACGGTCAGGCGGATGCTGCCGCTGGTGGTGGACACGTTGCAGGCCCCGGCGCCGGGGGTGGAGGCGGGGACGCTGACCCGGCCGCTGGTGCTGCTGGCCGAGAAGGTCTTGCCGGTCAGCAGGCTGCCTTCCACATCACCGCTGGTGGTGGAAAGGGTCAGGCTGGCGGCGTCGGAGCGCTCCAGCTCGATGTCGCCGGTGGTGGTGCTGATCTCGATGGCGCCGGCAGCCACGGTCCGCTCCAGATCGGCATCGCCGGTGTTGGTATGGATCGACAGGCTCTGGGCAGAGACGCCGGTCAGCTCGGCGTCGCCGGTGTTGGTGCTGATCTGGACGGCGCCGGCAGCGGGGCTGTTCACCTCCACGTCGCCGGTGGTGGTGGTGCACACCAGGCTCTGGGTTACCGAGCCGGCAATCTCAATGTCGCCGCTGGTGGTGGTCAGGTTGGCTGTGGCAAAGTTCAGCTGGCCGGAGGACTCCACATCGCCGCTGGTGGTGTTGACGGTCAGGGCGCCGTAGTCCCCGGCCGGCAGGTAAATTACCACCGAGGGCTCGTTGTCGTCGTGGAAAATCCGCTCTCCCAGGCTGGGCTCGGGGCGGGAGATGGTCAGGGTGCCGTTCACCACCTGGACGGTGTGGGTCACATCCTGGGTATCCCGGGTGGTGACGCTGACCGAGCCGTCCCGGGAAGCCCGCAGCTGGACATCGGCGTAATAGTCGGTGACCGAGACGCTGGAAAAGCTGCCGGACACGGGATAATTCTTGGTGACCAGCGAGGTGGACCCGCGCCAGTCGGCGCTGGCAGCCAGGCCGGTGCCCAGCAGGGTGATGGCCGAAACAGCCAGGGCGGAAGCGACGATGGTGGACAGGTGAGGTTTCATGGGACAGGCTCCTTTCTTGAAATAAAATCAGGTCTCAGGCAGACCAGCTGGCCTCAATGGCCCGGATCTTCTGATAGAAAAAGTCGTTGGCGGGGGTGGGCAGGCCGTGTTTGGCCGACAGCCGCCGGACGGTGCCGGCGAACTCCTCCACCTCGGTGAGGCGGTGGGCATCCACGTCCTGGCCCATGCTGGGTTTGTTGTCGGGTTTGAAGGTGGGGACGGCGGCAGCCAGCCACCGGACGTGGTCGTCGGGGGGCAGGGGGACGCCCTCGGCATTGGCCAGCCGGATCACTTCCTCCATGGCCTCCAGCATTTTGGACCGCTCGGGGCCCTCCTGGGCCAGCCCGCCGTAGGTCATCCCAAAGGCGGCGGAGGCCTGGTTCAGGCCCACATTGATCATCAGCTTGTGCCACTGCTTGTAGAGGATGTCGGTGCAGGGCTCCCCCTCAATGCCGCAGGCTTCCAGGTACTGGGCCACCGCCGCCACCCGGGGGGGCAGGGTGCCGTCCTTTTCTCCGAACTGGATTTTGCCGGGGCACTTGAACACCAGCTGGCGGCCCTTGCGGTTGGCGTCCATCCCGATGGCCACGCTCCAGAGGGTATGGCCGGGGTAGGCCGCTTCGATCCGCTCCTCGCTGGTGATGCCGTTCAGCAGGCTGAGGATCACGGTGTCAGGCCCTACAAAGGGGGCCAGTTCCGGGATGGCGGCATCCAGGGCGGTGGCCTTGACGGTGACCAGGATCAGGTCCACCGGCTGGCCCGCCTCGGGGGCACAGTAGGAAAACTGGCAGGGCTGGCCGTTGCACAGCACCGGCTCGGCGGCATAGCGGGCAGCCCGCTGGGGATCGGCGATCACCTGCACCCCCGGCATTTTCCGGCCGAACAGGATGCCCAGGGCTCCCAGGCCGATCAGGGCGCTGGTGCGGATGGGTTTCACCTTTTCCAGGCCGTCGGCGGTCCGCAGCACGGTGTCTCCCTCCTGGATGTTTCCCGCCGCCAGGGCGGCGTCAGGGACTTCCAGGTCTAGCTTTTCGCCGGCAGACCCTTCCAGGGATACATGACAGAGAACCGGCGCCCCCTCCGGCAGCTCTTCGCAGCCGTAGTCGGCCTCCCCGATCTGGATCACACGGTACAGTTCCATCTCTTGTCCTCCTTGGATAGCCTGCCTTAAAAAGAATGTGTATGTTGGATCTTTTTCTTTATTATACTGACCGGCCGGGGCTCCGTCAACGTGCTCGGGTCACAAAACCCATTTGACCGGTACGGAAAGGGGAATTGGTGGGGCAAAACAAAACCCCCGTCCGGGCAGGACGGGGGTACAGACAGGGCTCAGGCCTGTTTTTCGTTGATGGTGGAGTGGGCAAAAACCCAGTCGGCGGCCTTGCGGATGGCGTCGTTGCGGCGCAGAGCCCGCAGGTCGGTCTTGGCCTTGATGGATTCCAGGCTCTTCTTGGCCATCTCAGCCCGCTGGGCCAGCTGGGCGTCCAGCTCGGCGTCGGTGGGGATCAGGTTCTCGTCGCCGGCGATCTGGAGCAGTGCCATCCGGGCCCGGGCGTTCTGCTCGGCCATCTTGCGGACGGTGGCCTTGAACTCGTCCCGGGTCTGGTGCACCTGGCCCAGATACTTGTCCAGGCTCAGCCGCTGCATCTGCAGCTGCTGCTGGATGCTCTGCATCTCCTGGTGGTAGGCGTTCTCCACCAGAATGCCGGGCAGGTCGCCCTTGGAGGCCTCGGCCAGCATGGCGATGATCTGGTTCCGGGCCCGGTTCAGGGCGGTGGTGCGCTTGCGGGCGGCCAGCTGGTCGTGGATCTGGGCGCGGTAGGCTTCCATGGTGTCCACCTTGCCGGCCTTCTTGGCGAAATCGCTGTTGAGGGCGGGCAGCTGGCGGACGCAGACGTCGTGGATCTTGACCTTGAAGGTGGCCTCCTTGCCGGCCAAGTCCTTGGCGTGGTAGTTGGCGGGGAAGGTGACCTTCATGTCGAACTCGTCCCCGGCCTGGTGGCCGATGATGCCCTCTTCAAAGCCGGGGATCATCCGGCCCCGGCCCAGCTCGATGGCCTGGTTCTGGGCGCTGCCGTTGGGGAAGGGCTCGCCGTTCAGATAGCCGGTGTAGTCCATGTGGACGGTGTTGCCCTTGACAGCGGGGCCCTTGTGGGGCACCAGCTCGGCAAAACCGGCCCGGCGGCGCTCGATGAGGCGGTCCACCTCCTTGTCGGTGGTGGCGGGAATGGTGGCGGTGACTTCAAAGCCGGAGGTCTTTTCCAGCTCCAGCTGGGGCTGCAGGGCGACGGTGGCGGTGGCCACAAAGCCCTCATCCTTCTTGACGCTCACCAGGTCGTAGCTGGGCTCGTCCACCGGGGTCATGTTGTGGTCGGTGAGGGCCTTCTCATACAGATCGGGGACATCCCGGTCCATCAGATCGTTGATGGCGTCATACCAGAAAACATGCTCGCCCCGGTCAGCTTCAATCTGGGCGCGGTCGGCCTGGCCCTTGGCAAAGCCCTTGATGGTGAAGGTGTCCCGTGTCCGCTGGTAGACAGCCTCGGAGGCCTCTTCCAGTTCAGCGGCAGAGGCGCTGAAGGTCATCTTGCAGACGTTCTTTTCGGGCGTTTCTACATTTACCAATTTCATAGTCGAATTTACCCTCCGTGCTGCCCCGTGCGGGCGCAGTATAGTCAATTTAAAATTATTATAGCACATATAGGCCAAAAGCGGTATAATAAAATTACAATTTTCTGTAACCAGAAGGAAAGGCAAGGTATTACAGCAATGCGCCTGTTTGACGTACTGGGCCCGGTGATGATCGGCCCTTCCTCCAGCCATACAGCGGGTGCCGCCCGGATTGGTCGGACCGCCCGCCAGCTGTTGGGAGAGCAGCCCATCCGGGCCGATATCGGTTTGTACGGCAGTTTTGCCACCACCGGACGGGGCCACGGCACCGACCGGGCCATTGTGGCGGGGCTGCTGGGCATGAAGCCGGATGATCCCCGCCTGCCCGACAGTTTTGCACTGGCCCGGGAGGCCGGGATGCAGTTTGAGATCCACCCGGTGGAGCTGCGGTCGGCCCATCCCAACACAGCGGTCCTGACCCTGGAAGGGGAGCACCGGCACCTGAGCCTGACAGCGGCCTCGGTGGGGGGCGGCCGGATTCGGGTCACCTCCATCGACGGCGTCAGCGCCGACTTCGGCGGGGACGCCAATACCCTGATCATCCACAACGATGACACCCCCGGCTGCATTGCCGAGGTGACCAATGCCCTGGCCCGGCGCCGGATCAACGTGGCATCCATGCAGGTGTTCCGGTCGGCCCCCGGCGGGGAAGCGGTGATGGTGCTGGAATGTGACAGCCATATCCCCGAGACCCTGGAACCGGAACTGACGGCGGTGCCCGGCATCCGGAAAGTCACCTGCCTGAATGTGGATGACACCCCGTAACAAACAAAAGAGAGGGAAGAAAATGTCCTTTTTATCCTGTGCCGAAATGTTGACTTATGCCCATGAACAGGGCATCACCCTGGCCCAGGCGGTGCTCCGGAGCGACCTGGCCGAAAGCCGCCTCACCGAGGCGGAGAGCCGGGCCCAGATGCGGCGGCTGTGGCAGGTGATGCAGGCCACCAGCCGGGACTATGAACCGGCCCGCCGGAGCCGCAGCGGCCTGGTGGGAGGCGATGCCGCCAAAGTGGAAAGAGCGGCTGCCGCCGGGCTGCTGCTGGGGGGCGATTACCTGTCGGCGGTCACGGCGGAAGCACTGAAAACCGCCGAGTGCAACGCCTGCATGAAGCGGATCGTGGCGGCCCCCACAGCGGGCAGCTGCGGTGTGCTGCCGGCGGTACTGCTGCCCCTGGCCCGGTCAGGGGAGGCGGACGATGATGCCATCTGTGACGCGCTGTATGTGGCGGCAGGCTTTGGGCAGGTGATCGCCTCCCGGGCCACCCTGGCCGGTGCAGAGGGCGGATGCCAGGCCGAGGTGGGGGCTGCCAGCGCCATGGCGGCGGCAGCCCTCTGCTATTTAAAAGGAGGCAGCCCCGCTGCCTGTGCCGCCGCTGCGGCCATGGCCCTGGGCAACCTGCTGGGCCTAGTGTGTGACCCGGTGGCGGGCCTGGTGGAAGTGCCCTGTGTCAAGCGGAACGTGGTGGGCGCCGTGAATGCGGTGTCCTGCGCCAACATGGCCCTGGCAGGCATTGACAGCGCCATCCCCTGCGATGAAGTGATTGATGCCATGGGCCGGGTGGGCCGGCAGCTGTCCCCCGACCTGCGGGAAACCGGTGCCGGCGGCCTGGCTGCCACCCCCACCGGCCGGGCCATTGCCCGCCGCCTGTCGGCAGAAGCAGGGGGCGTCTGAGGAGGTTTCAAAATTTTTTGAAAAAACCTATTGACAAAACCGCTGGCGGATGGTAGAATATGTTTCGTTCCGAACGGAACATATGCGTTGGTAGCTCAGCTGGATAGAGTGACTGACTACGAATCAGTAGGCCGGGGGTTCGAGTCCCTTCCATCGCACCAAAAAAACGCCGTGAGATCGAAAGATTTCATGGCTTTTTTGTTTTTTGCAACACAGCTGCACGGTTTTTGCACGGTCGGTGCACGGTTCGTGTTTTCTGTGTTGAATTATGTAGGGCGCGGGATTGCATTGCAATCCGTGCCCTT
>CAJFNF010000023.1 GCA_904394215.1 uncultured Faecalibacterium sp. | reverse complement strand
AAGAAGTATCTCTACCAGGTCTTCTGTATCTACAACGGAAGCAGCAAGAAGAAGGTCCTGCCCATGAAGTTCTAACCTGTCATCCGCCCCCCTTTTTGCACAGACACCGCTCGCGGTTTGCGGGCGGTGTCTTACATAATAAAGCACGAGGGGGTGCATAGCCTATGATTCCTGAAAACTGGCAATACAGCCGGGGAGACATCTACTACGCCAATATGGAACCCCATGTTGGCTCGGAGCAAGGCGGGGAACGGCCGGTGGTAGTTCTGCAAAACGATGCAGGCAACAAGCATTCGCCCACACTCATCATCGCCACCCTTACATCCAGGGTGGACAAGAAGAGTCATCTGCCCACCCACGTCCTGCTTGACCACAATCCGGGATTGAAAGTTCCGTCCATTGTACAGCTGGAACAAATCTTTACCATCGACAAGTGCCGTGTACAGCGGTTTGCTGGTCAGGCCAGTGAGGATGAGATGAACCAGATTGAAATGGCGATCAAGGTCAGTCTGGGCATGAGCCGAGAGGAGGAAAAAAACGAGTGAAAGAACAAAACAATGTGGGTAAACAAGAAGTCTTTACGATCAATGGTTGTACTGTGCGACTCACTTATGCTTCGGATGGCGAAGGGATGGAGGCACTCCATCAGCTGATTCAGGATACGGTGCGCAGCAGTACCCAAACCGGCACTTAACCATTGCGACATCCTTGCCTTGCAGTTTGTGATGCACTAAAATGACGATAGGATGAGTTAAAGCTCATCCGGTCTGTACCTTGAAAAGCGAATAATCGTTGTTTTTGCATCCTGAAAAGAGGAGAAAACAACTATGAAAAAAAGAGTCTATACATTGTACCGCGTTTCAACTCTGGGACAGGTTGAGAAAGATGATATCCCCATGCAGAAAGAAGCCTGCAGGACGTTTGCCAGGGAACACGGCTGGATCATCGTGAAAGAATTCTCCGAGAAAGGAGTCTCCGGCTTCAAGAAGTCAGCCAAGCAGCGGGATGAGATTCAGCAAATCCAGAAGGCTGCCATGGCAGGAGAGTTTGATATCCTGTTGGTGTTCATGTTTGACCGTCTGGGCCGCCGTGATGATGAAACGCCTTTTGTGGTGGAATGGTTCGTCAAGCAGGGCATCGAGGTGTGGAGTACCCAGGAAGGCCAGCAGCGGTTTGACAGCCATGTTGACAAGCTGATGAACTACATCCGGTACTGGCAGGCGTCGGGAGAAAGTATCAAGACCTCCGTCCGAACCAGGACCCGGATGGAACAGCTGACTGAGGAAGGACACTACACAGGCGGGATTGTTGCTTTTGGCTATCGCCGTGTCAAACATGGCCGGGTGAATAAACGTAACCAGGAAGTGTACGATTTGGAAATCGACGAGCATGAAGCGGCCATTGTCCGCCTGATCTTCCAGAAATACGTTTATGAGGGATATGGAGCACAGCGCCTGTGCCATTACCTCTGTGAGCACAATATCATGGGCCGCGACGGCAAGAACATTCCCAATGTCAGCATTGTCCGCATGATTAGGAACAAGAGCTATACCGGTTATCTGATCAACGGAAAAGTTGAAACAGAGTGCCCGCAGCTGCGAATCATTGAGCCGGAACTGTTCGAGCGGGCACAGGAAATGCGCCAGGCCCGAAAACGGGAGAAGGGGAGTACACCCCTCAAACACAGCAGTCAGGCACTCCTGTGCGGAAAGGTTTTCTGTGCGCATTGCGGCAACCGGCTGACTCTGACCTCCAGTGGACGAACCCGAACCAGGGCAGACGGCTCTGAGGTCCGAGAAATCCGCGCCAGGTACAGCTGTCATTACAAAGTCCGGCATCCCGGCCAGTGTGATGGACAGTCCGGCTACGGAGTCACCAAGCTGGACGGAATCGTCGAAAGCGTTGTCCGGATGAAATTTGCAGAGGTTCGGGAGTGTTCCAAACAAAAACTGCTGGAAGAGATGCAGGCTGAGAACCTGGATCAGGCCAGAAAGCAGGTCGAAACACTGGAACGCGACCTTCAGACCCGCAGGCAGGAACAGGATGTTCTGAAAGAAGAAACCATCCTGGTGATCCAGGGCAAGAGCGCTTTGGATCGGAATATGCTGGCTGATCTGGTGGCTGAAAACAAGATTGCCGTTGCGAAAGCCCACGAGGCTCTGAAGATGGCAAAGGTTGAGCTGCAGGAACTGGAAACATCCATCGAAAAGTCCAAACAGACTTGTGACGATCTGTTCACCTGGGCCAATGTTTATGAGGATGCAGATTTCAACCAGAGACAGGCAATCCTGCATCAGTTCATCAAGGAAGTCCGGGTTGGACGGGATTACGACGTGGAGATCATCCTCAATGTGTCGCTGGATGAATTTGAGGAGTTTAAAGCCCATTCCATGGCCAACAGCACCAGAAAACCGGCGCAAAAGAACCTTAAACAAGCCCCTCAAAAGCCCCTCACTGACTCGAAAAAGAGTATTGTCACATTAGACGAAGACAACGGGCTATCTTTGGACCTTTTGCCCAATATTGTGGCTCACGCTTCGATATCCTATGGCGGCTAATTTGTCTGGCAAAAAACGCAAAAAATAAGCCGCAGCGCCAAAAAACGCTGCGGCAATTTGGTGGACCTAATCGGGATCGAACCGACGACCTTACGGATGCGAACCGTACGCTCTCCCAGACTGAGCTATAGGCCCATGAAAAAGCCCCCATCAACAGATGGGCAAGAATTTGAGATACAGGCCATCAGAGCAAGGGGCTGATTCAAGAATCGAATGCACTCCCAGACTGAGCTATAGGCCCATAATTAAGCCCCCATCAACAGATGGGCAAGAATTTGAGATACAGGCCATCAGAGCAGGGGGCTGATTCAAGAATCGAATGCTCTCCCAGACTGAGCTATAGGCCCATATTCCACCGGTTGGAAATCTGTAGCAGACTGCCTCCGGCGACTTTTTCAGTATACAGCTTTTTGATAAAGGTGTCAAGCCAATTCTGCCGGAATCTGGAAACGAGTGCCCTCCATGCCGGGGACACAGCCCAGCTCGGTAGCAAGGGCCATCCAAAGCTGGCGGGCCGTATACAGGGTATCCTCCGGAGAAACCGACCGCAGGGTGGGGGAGGCGGTAAAGCCTTCCCGCTGGGGCAGGGTGAGACGGGCTTCGGTGCCGGGGCCATCCGGGCGAGAAGTAAGCTCCAGGGTCCAGCCGGTGAGACGGCAGTAAGCCTGGCAGAGCAAAAGGCCGCTCTTGGTGGTGCCCAAAAAGCGGCTGCGATTGTTCTGCTGGCCGCGCAGGGTACCATCCGGCAGGCCGCAGCCATCATCGACAATGGAAAGCAGGGCGCCGCCCTCAGGACGGGCCCGTACAGACAGAGTAATGTGGCCGCCATCAGGGGTGCAGGCCCGCAGGGCATTGGAAAGGAGCTGCAGGCAGATGGTGGTCAAGTAGCCAATATCGGCGTCTACATAAAGCTCGGTGAGACCACTGCAGTCCAGGTTCAGACAAATGTGCAGGGTCTGCTGGATGGTGTCTTTTTCGGCGCAGAGGGTCCGGGCAAAAGCACACAGCTCCACTGGCTCCCACTGAGGCTGTTCGGCCTGTTGGGCGCAGCGAAGCAGGGCAGAGAGAATACCGAAGTTCCGGTCCAGCCGCCCGGCTGCCGTTTCCAGATCGGCCAGGGACTGGCGCAATTCCT
The DNA here is from genome assembly GCA_904394215.1 of uncultured Faecalibacterium sp. Taxonomy (GTDB): domain Bacteria; phylum Bacillota; class Clostridia; order Oscillospirales; family Ruminococcaceae; genus Faecalibacterium. Next base: position 27,775 of record CAJFNF010000023.1, on the reverse strand, counting down.
GGGAATCAGCGCCCTCCTTGTCCGCAACAAGGCCGGCCATGTACCGCTGGCACAGCTCGATCATTTCCAAAGAGCGCTGGCACTCACTCTCAAAGGCGCGGACCGGAAGCAGCTCCCACAAGTCTTGCTTCTGGGCATTGGGGTCTGATTCAAACGGGAAGATAATCTTGTTCATCGACCTGCGGCTCTCCTTCTGATAGGGGCAGCTGGGCCAGATCCTGTGCCGGCAGGAGCAGCTCGTCCCTGACTACATAGATGAATCTGCCTGTGGTGAGATGCACGCTTCTGGGACGATGCCGGCACTTGAAGGCCTGCCAGGCAGGCCGGTTCAGGTGGTCCAGATTGTCGAGCAGGCGCCGGATGCCGCTGTCCACCGCCGCTACCGTCACACTGTGCCGCTCGCCTACAGGCAGCAGCACATCCTTCCGGACCGCAAAATGGGGCTCGCACCGCAAAGCGAGCTGGATGCATTCCCGCAGATACTGGGCGCCCAGGGAACCTGGATGTTCGCCCCACTGCAGCAAAAGCTGGATCAGGGCGGCGTCGCTGTCGTTCTGTGCGGACTGGGCCCGAAGCATCGAATCCAGGTCAAACAGCAGGCTGTTCAGCCCTGCCATCTGGATCCTGCGGATGCCGGGTTCCTGGGGGCAGGCCGGGTCCTGGGACCGGATGATGCTGTTCAGCTCGTCCACGCTGCAGGTGGGAACCAACAGCAGCCAGGGCCGGAACCGGGGCTCCATCTGCCGCAGCCGGCTGCAAAACTCGGAAGCGTCCATGTCAGACATGGCATTGTCCATCAGCACAGCCCGATAGGGAAGGCCGTTCTGCAAGGCTGCCAGCAGCTCTTCACCTGACTGGTAGAGGTCACAGCGGAAAGCGTTGTGGTCCAGCGAGCCGATGTAGTTCTGGCAGATCCGGGAAAACCGGGGGTCGTAGCTTGCAATGGCGATCCAAAGACATCCTGCCGAAGCCAGGTCATTCACAAAGGACCCCGCCCTTTCCGTTCATGTGTACTCCTGCGGGGCAGCACTCCGCCACCACGTCCCGCCAGATTTCCGGCTGAACACAGTTCTCATACAGGTACCGCAAGATGGAATAGCAGTATTGCGGCGGCGCATCCAGGACCAGACTGTCACTGCAGGCCGTCTCCCCGGTCCGGGACAAGGTCAGCCGGCAGGCGCCGTCCGCCTCATCCATCGCATAGGTCAGCAGATAAGGCCTCTGCAGCATCTCGATGGCAGAAAATGTTCTGGTCAATGGTGCATATGGTTTCATGATTCATGTTCTCCTCCTGCAAATAACCCATTTGGGATGGACCGCCCCGGACTGGCCGCGCGAAGCTACATCCCTATTTTAATAGGACACCCGCCCTGATGCAATGATAAAAAAGCGGCAAAAAGTGTCGGCGGATGACAAATCCTGCAAAAGAAGAAGTTAATCTTAGGATACCGCGGAATCCGTCGGGGTGCAAGAGGTTTTGCAAAATTTACCGGCTGTTTGCGCAGGACGGGGCAAAAGCCGGAGAATATGCGCGGCATTCACAGATTGTTTTCTTTTTGGATACAGACAAATTGGTTTTTTCGTGTAAAATAAAAGTGTCTGATTGCATCCGGAAACAAAATACGATATAATATACCTGTATGTAAACAAATAATACGATTGAATATTGGATGTAAATTGAGTGAAAAGCCCGTTTTCCCGGGCATTCATTGCAGGAGGATCAAAACTTGAGAGTTGGTCTTGATATCGGCAGCACGACCATCAAGTGTGCCGTGCTGGATGAACAGGAAAACCTGCTGTATTCGACGTACGAGCGTCACTACAGCCATATTTTGGAGAAGGCACAGGAGCTTCTGCGCCGGATCGACAAGGACTATCTGCACGGGGCCAAGGCCCTGCTGAGCATTTCCGGCTCGGCAGGCATGGGCCTGGCGGACAGCTGCGGCGTACCCTTTGTGCAGGAAGTGTTCTCCACCCGTGTGGCAGTGAAGCGGTTTGTCCCCGAAACCGACTGCGTCATCGAGCTGGGCGGTGAGGACGCCAAGATTCTGTTCCTCACCGGCGGCACTGAAGTCCGGATGAACGGCAGCTGCGCCGGCGGCACCGGCGCCTTCATCGACCAGATGGCGACTCTGCTGAAGATGAGCGCCGACGAGATGAACAAGGCCGCCGAAAAGGCCCAGCGTACTTATACCATCGCGTCCCGGTGCGGCGTCTTTGCCAAGAGCGACGTTCAGCCCCTGATTAACCAGGGCGCCCGGGCCGAGGACATTGCCGCCAGCATCTACAAGGCAGTGGTGAGCCAGACCATCGCCGGCTTGGCCCAGGGCCGTCCCATCCAGGGCAACATCCTGTATCTGGGCGGGCCCCTGACCTTCAGCTCGGTGCTGCGCAAGAGCTTTGATGAGGCGCTCCATGTCACCGGTACCTGCCCTGAAAACAGCCTGCTGTATGTGGCCCTGGGCGCTGCCCTCTACGCCGACAAGGAGTTCAACCTGTCGGAGGTGGCCGAGGCCCTGGACCGCTATGCCGCTACTGCCACCTATGCCAGCGAGCCGCCCCTCTTTGCCAGCAAAGAAGAGTATGAGGCCTTCCACGCCCGGCACATGTCCCACAGCGTGCCCTGCGTGCCCTTTGGGGCCCAGTGCGGCCCGGTGCACATCGGCATCGATTCTGGCTCTACCACCGTCAAGCTGGTGGTGGTGGACGAACAGTGCCGCATCCTCTACACCAACTACCAGCCCAACCTGGGCAACCCGCTGCCCCTGATCCGGGAGCAGCTGCTGAAGATCTACAAGGCCCATCCCGGCCTGCAGGTGGCTAGCGTCACCACCACCGGCTACGGCGAGGACCTGGTCAAGAATGCCTTCCGCTGCGACTACGGCCTGGTGGAGACGGTGGCCCACTTCACCGCAGCCAAATACTTCATGCCCGATGTGGATTTCATCATCGACATCGGCGGCCAGGACATGAAGTGTTTCAAGATTGAGGATGGCGCCATCAGCAACATTTTCCTGAACGAGGCATGCTCTTCGGGCTGCGGCAGCTTCCTCCAGACCTTCGCCCAGGCTCTGGGCTATGACGTGAAGGAGTTCGCCGCCCTGGGCCTGTTTGCGGACCGCCCGGTGGACCTGGGCAGCCGCTGCACCGTCTTCATGAACAGCTCGGTGAAGCAGGCCCAGAAGGACGGCGCCAGCATCCAGAACATCAGCGCCGGCCTGTCCATCAGCGTGGTGAAGAATGCCCTGTACAAGGTCATCCGTGCCTCCAGCCCCGAGGAGCTGGGCCGGAAGATCGTGGTCCAGGGCGGTACCTTCTACAACGAGGCCGTTCTGCGGGCCTTTGAGAAGGAGATGGGGGTGGAGGTTATCCGCCCCGACATCGCCGGCCTGATGGGCGCCTATGGCGCGGCCCTGTTCGGCATGCGCCGCAGCAAGAAGGCAGGGCAGACCAAGTCCTCCATGATGGGCCAGGAAGAGCTGGAAGCCTTCACCCAGAACGTGGTCAGCGTCAAGTGCGGCGCCTGCGGCAACCACTGCCAGCTCACTGTCAACACCTTCGCCGACGGCCGCAAGTACATTTCGGGCAACCGCTGCGACAAGCCCATCACCGGCAAGAGCGAGGACAACTCCCTCAATCTCTACGCCTACAAGCAGGAGCTGCTGGCCGGCTACAAGCCGGTCCCCGGCAAGCGGGGCTCCATCGGCATGCCTCTGTGCCTCAACTTCTATGAGCTGCTGCCCTTCTGGCACACCTTCTGGACCAAGCTGGGCTTTGCAGTCCATGTGAGCCCGGTGTCCAGCCGGGGCCTGTATCTGGCGGGCCAGGCCACCATCCCCAGCGACACTGCCTGCTTCCCGGCCAAGCTGAGCCACGGCCACATCAAGGCCCTGTCGGCCATGCAGCTGGACGCCATCTTCTATCCCTGCCTGACCTACAACATCGACGAGGGCCTGGGGGACAACCACTACAACTGCCCGGTGGTGGCCTACTATCCTGAAGTGCTGCTGGGCAACTGCCCCGAGCTGGAGGGCAAGAAGTTCATCTGCGACTATGTGGGCATTCATCGCCCCAAGGACTTTGTGCATAAGATGGCCAAAGAAGTGCTGCCCAAGTACTTCGCCGGCATCTCCCAGAAGGAAGTCCAGGCAGCCGCCGACGCAGCCTACACCGAGTACGAAAGCCACATGGCCAAGATCCGGGCCAAGGGCGGGGAGATCATCAACGAGGCCCGCCGCCAGGGCAAGCGGATCATCGTGCTGGCCGGCCGTCCCTACCATGTGGACCCCGAGGTCAACCACGGCATCGACCGCCTGATCGTCCGCCACGGCGCCGCCGTCATCACCGAGGACAGCATTTCCAACCGGGTGGAGAAGTTCCCCACCAGCGTCCTGAACCAGTGGACCTACCACAGCCGCCTGTATGCAGCTGCCAAGTACTGCACCACCCAGTCGGATATGGATCTGGTCCAGCTGGTGTCCTTCGGCTGCGGCGTGGATGCCATCACCACCGACGAGACCCGCGAGATCCTGCAGGCAGGGGGCAAGCTGTACACCCAGCTGAAGATCGATGAGATTACCAACCTCGGCGCGGTGAACATCCGCCTGCGCAGCCTGTTTGCCGCTCTGGATGAGCGGGATGAGCTGGCCCGGGAAAAAGCCGCTGAGGCCAAGGCAGAACAGTCCGCACCGGCCCAGACCGCTGCGGCCCGCTGAACATAGGAGGCAACCGTGGAATACCAATATCCCAAATTTACCAAGGAGATGAAGGAAACCCACACCATCCTCATCCCCAATATGGCGGTGACCCAGTTCCGGCTGCTGAAGTACGCGCTCCAGCACGAGGGGTATAAATGTGAAATCCTGGGCAACTGCGGCAGCGCCGTAGCCCAGCTGGGTCTGAAATACGTGCACAATGATACCTGCTACCCGGCGCTGCTGGTCATCGGTCAGTTCATCGACGCCCTGAACAGCGGCAAGTACGACCTGGACCACACGGCCCTGCTGATCACCCAGACCGGCGGCGGCTGCCGCGCCTCCAACTACATCCACCTGCTGCGGAAAGCCCTGGTCAAGGCCGGCTATCCTCAGATCCCGGTGGCCAGCCTGAACTTTTCGGGCCTGGAAAAGGACAGCGGCTTCCAGATGGATCTGCCCCTGCTGCGCCAGGCCGTGGCCTGCATCTTCTACGGCGACATGCTGTGCGCCCTGCGCAACCAGGTGGCACCCTACGAGGATGTGCCGGGCCAGGCCGACCGTCTGGTGGACACCTGGGTGGCCCGGCTGGGCCGGGCCCTGCTGGCGGGCAAAGGCTACCGCGCCCACGAGATGAAGCACACCTTCCCCTTCATTGCCAAGGACTTTGCAGCCATCCCGGTGACCCGGGTGCCCAAGGTCAAGGTGGGTGTCGTGGGCGAGATCTACGTCAAGTACAGCCCACTGGGCAACAACGACCTGCAGAAGTTCCTGGAGTCGGAGGGCTGCGAAGTCAACTTCCCCGGCCTGATGGGCTTCTGCCAGTACTGCATCTTCAACATGGGCGAGGACCATGTCCTCTACGGCGGCAAGCTGGCCACCAAGTTCACCGCAGACCGTCTGCTGGACTGGCTGGACGGCATCGAGCGGTCGATGCTGAAGGCCACCGCTGACGCCGGCTTCTACGCCCCCGGCCCCTTCAAGGAGCTGATCCACAAACCCCAGGGGGTCATCTCTCTGGGCGCCAAGATGGGCGAGGGCTGGCTGCTGACCGCCGAGATGATCGAGCTGGTCCAGGGCGGCTACCCCAACATTGTCTGCGCCCAGCCCTTCGGCTGCCTGCCCAACCACATTGTGGGCAAAGGCATGGTGAACAAGATCCGGGCCCTGTACCCGGTGGCCAACATCACCCCCATCGACTACGACCCCAGCGCTACCAAAGTCAACCAGGAAAACCGCATCAAGCTGATGCTGGCGGTGGCCAAGGAGCGTCTGGATCATCCCGCCCCTGCAGCACCCCTCACCGCCGAGGAGATTGCAGGCGGCGCCCCCACCGTGGGCAACCACCCCATGACCGTCTGATCGGTTTCCAACAGCAAACAAAGCCCCGCGCATCCTTTTCAGGCTGCGCGGGGCTTTTGCTGTAGGGTGCTTCCCCAAGAGGAGAGGGAAGACACGCCTGCAGAGAGGGGAGAGTCAGCCCGGCCCTCATGGCAAAGGGCCGGCCGGTCAGTGGTTACAGATGAACGTGACGGGGGGTACCGTTGACATAGATGGGGGTCAGCTCGTCCAGAATCAGGGGACGGGCATACTCCTCAAAGGCCTGGGTGACGTGCATGCCGTCGGGGGCGATCCAGTCCAGAGGCACCTTCTTTTCCAGGTTGGCCACCTGCTGCACATCCACCGATTCGGTGACGCACTGGTAGGGGTAGCCGCTGAGCCGCTTGAGGGCGATCATCCGGCCGCTCTCGCCGGCAAAGGCGGCGGAAGCTGCGGCGCCGCCCACAGCATAGGCCTCGGTGACATCGGTGCGGCTGGCCAGATGGCTGGCGCACCGCTGCAGGGTGGAGAACTCAATGGCGCGGCTCTTGCAGCCCAGGTGGGAGTGGATCAGCTCGGACAGATACCGGCTGGTGCCGCTGAGGATGGCCTTGTGGCCGAAGGCGTCCAGCTGGCCTGCGGTGGACACCAGATCACACAGATAGGTGCCGTCGGCGGTGCGGACGCCCTCGCTGGCGGCGATGATGACGTTGGACTTCCGGCTCTGGAGCTCGTCCACCTTGGCCAGGAACTTGTCCTGATCGAAGGGCACTTCAGGCAGCAGGATCAGATCGGGCCCGTCGCAGTCCTCGCCGGCAGCCAGGCAGGCGGCGCCGGCCAGCCAGCCGGCGTGGCGGCCCATGATCTCGGCCACCGTGACGCTGCGGATGTCGTACACCGAGGAATCCCGGATCACTTCCTTCAGGATGGTGGCGATGTACTTGGCAGCGGAACCGTAGCCGGGGGTGTGGTCGGTGAGGCACAGGTCGTTGTCGATGGTCTTGGGGACGCCGATGAACCGGATGCTGCTGCCCACCCGCTGGCCATAGCGGCTCAGCTTGGCGATGGTGTCCATCGAGTCGTTGCCGCCGATGTAGAAGACAGCAGCGATATCGTACTTGTCAAAGAGGGTAAACAGCTGCACAAAGGGCACACTGTCCTGATCGGGGTCAGGCAGCTTGTAGCGGCAGCTGCCCAGGAAGCTGGAAGGGGTGCGCTTCAGCAGTTCGATGCTCATCCGGTCATCCAGCACAATGTCCAGATCCACGATTTCCTCTTTCAGGAGGCCTTCGATGCCGTACTTCATGCCGTACACCTTGCCGGCGCCGAGGCTCCGTGCGGTCTTGTAGACACCGGCTAGGCTGGAATTGATGACGGCGGTGGGGCCGCCGGATTGGCCGACGATCACATTTTTGCTCATAGTATGCTCCTTCTTATCAGGGTGGATGAGTTGATGGGGCGGGCCCTGCACTGCGCCGCCGCAAAGGGAGACTTGAAACCTCTGAAACTTACAAAAGATGGTCGAAATCTTCCTGAACTTGCTGCAGGCTGTTGGATTTTTGCCTTATTTCTATTGTAGCCGTTTTGGACGTTGTATGCAAGACCCAATTGGTTGCAGAGACAATAAAATTATGATAGAATCAATATATTCCTACTTTGGAGCAGGAACTGAATGCCCGGCGGCGGTGTGAGGCCGTCCGGGTGCAAGGCCGGAAAGGGGGACAGGAGGCGCTGGTGCGAGACGGCGCTCCTGAAAAAACAGATGGGCATTTCACATGAATACGACCGCGCATACCGCAGAGCGCAGCATCGCGGCAAATATACAAAACTGAAGATTGCAGGCAGCGTGGCAGCCATTCTGGTGCTGTCCCTGGGCATCACGGCGATCCTGGAGACCGCCCAGCGGGAAAACGGCCCGGCGGACTCGGAAATCCTGTCCAGCGGCACCGTGGAGGGGATCCTTGCCCCGCTGCCCATGCAGCCGGGGGAGGCCGGCAGCCAGACCGGCAGCGGCCTGGTGGTCCACTTTGGGCCCACCCGCCAGAGCGCCGGCGGCTACACCGTCAAAGCCTACGACAGCAGCGTCATCCGCCAGCCGGCGGTGGGCCAGGTGGATCTGAGCTACTTTGCCGATGCCGCCTTCTTGGGGGACAGCCTGACCGCAGGCTTCACCGACTACGATATCAACCTGTCTGGGGCACTGATCTGCGGCTATGTGGGAGCAGGCCCTGACACCATTGTCAACCGGATGACGGTAAACCACATGACCCGCGGGGATGAAGTTGCCCTGGATGTGCTGGCTGCAGCCCAGCCCAAAAAGTTGTATATCCTGTTGGGTACCAACACCCTCACCACCGCCGGGGCAGAGGACAAGTTTCTCAACTACTACAGCGCCATGCTGGACACCCTGCGGGATACCCTGGGGGAGGGCTGCCTGATTTACGTCCAGTCCATTCCGCCGGTGCGGCCCGAAGCTGCGGCCGAGCGGCCCGGCTTGGCCAGCGACAACCTGAAGGCGGTGAACGAGAAACTGGCGGCCCTGGCCCACAGCAAGGGCTGCGTCTATCTGGACCTGTGGGAGGCCCTGGCCGACGGCGAGGGCAACCTGAAAGAGGTATGCGCCGCCCCCGATGGGGTGCACCTGACGGCGGGCAACGGCTATGGGGCCTGGGTCAACTACCTGCGGAGCCATACCGTGTATGCAGCTGACAACCCCTGGACTGCCGGCAGCGCCTACGCCCGGTGACCAATCTGCCCACATCCCCGTCTGCCCTGCGGGCAGGCGGGCTTTTTTGTGCCCGGGCATAAAAACACCGGGCTCCCTCAGAGGAGAAGAGTCCGGTGGAAATGATTGGGATTACTTGTTGCGGCTGCGGGCCTTCATCCGCTGCTCGTGGTTCAGGATCTGCTTGCGGATGCGCAGGCTCTTGGGGGTGACCTCCAGCAGCTCGTCGGGTGCCAGGAATTCCAGGCAGCCCTCCAGGCTCAGCCGGCTGATGGGAACCAGGCGCAGGGCATCATCCGAGCCGGAAGCACGGGTGTTGGTCAGGTGCTTGGTCTTGCAGACGTTGACGTCCACGTCCTCGCCGGTGGGGGTGTAGCCGATGACCATGCCCTCGTAGACCTTCTCGCCAGGTCCGATCAGCAGGGTGCCGCGCTGCTGGGCGTTGAACAGGCCATAGGTCACCGACTCGCCGGTCTCAAAGCTGACCAGAGAACCGGTGGAGCGGTTGGGGATCATGCCGGCCCACAGATCGTAGCCGTCAAAGATCTGGTTGATGACGCCCTCGCCGTGGGTATCGGTCAGGAACTGGTTGCGGTAGCCGAACAGGCCGCGGCTGGGCATACGGAACACCAGACGGACCCGGCTGTCGCCCAGGGGATCCATCTGCTGCAGGATGGCCTTGCGCTGGCCCAGGCCGGTCATAACAGCGCCCTGGTACTGGGTAGGCACATCGATGACCACCTGCTCCATGGGCTCATAGGTCTTGCCGTCGATGACCTTGGTCAGAACGTGCGGGGGAGAGACCTGCAGCTCATAGCCTTCGCGGCGCATGGTCTCGATCAGGATGGACAGGTGCATCTCGCCGCGGCCCATAACCCGGAAGGAATCGGTGGTGGCGGAATCTTCCACCTTCAGAGCCACGTCCTTCAGCAGTTCCCGCTGCAGGCGGTCACGCAGCTGACGGCTGGTGACATACTTGCCCTCGCGGCCGGCCAGGGGGCTGTCGTTGACCGAGAAGGTCATCTCGACGGTAGGGTCGTTGATCTTGACGAAGGGCAGGGGCTCCACCTTGGAAGGATCGCACAGGGTGTTGCCGATGGTGACGTCGGGCAGGCCCGAGAAAGCCACAATATCGCCTGCGGTGATGTTGTCACAGGGGACGCGGCCGTTGGCCTGGAAGTCGTACAGCTTGGTCAGACGGCCCTTCATATTGACGGAAGAGTCGTGCCAGTCGCAGACCACCACTTCTTCACCCACGCGGCAGGTGCCGTTCTGGATGCGGCCGATGCCGATGCGGCCCACGAACTCGTTGTAATCGATGGAGGAAACCAGCATCTGGAAGGGTGCATCAGGATCGCCCTCGGGGGGACGGATGGTGCTCAGCAGGGTATCGAACAGGGGGACCAGGTCGGTGCCGGGCACATCCGGGTCCAGGCTGGCGGTGCCGTCGCGGCCGCAGCAGTACAGGATGGGGCAGTCCAGCTGCTCGTCCGAAGCGCCCAGGTCCATCAGCAGGTACAGGACCTCGTCCACAACTTCCTTGATGCGGGCATCGGGACGGTCGATCTTGTTGATGGCCACCACCAGGCTCAGGTTCTGCTGCAGGGCCTTCTGCAGCACGAAACGGGTCTGGGGCATGCAGCCTTCTGCTGCGTCCACCAGCAGCAGAACGCCGTTGACCATCTTCAGCACGCGCTCCACCTCGCCGCCGAAGTCGGCGTGGCCCGGGGTGTCGACGATGTTGATCTTGACGCCCTTATAGTTGCAGGAGCAGTTCTTGGCCAGGATGGTGATGCCGCGCTCACGCTCGATGGCGCCGCTGTCCATGACGCGCTCGGCCACAACCTGGTTGTCGCGGAAAGCACCGCTCTGGCGAAGCATGGCATCCACCAGGGTGGTCTTGCCATGGTCGACGTGAGCGATGATGGCCACGTTGCGCAAATCGTTACGAATCATAAAATCAAACCTCTCTATTTTGCATCGCAATATGCCGTCGGGGCTTCCGGTTCCGGGAACTGCGCCGGCTAAACTGCCGCTGCAGGCCGGGCCCTTCCGCCCCTCCGAAGGTGACGAAATAGCTTCAACCATATAAGTTTAAAACATAGGAAGGACTTTGTCAAGATTATCTAAAATAATCTTCGTGGTTTCGGCGAATTGACGGAATCAAGGGCGGATTTTGGGCGGAAAGGAAATCCGCTTTTGTGGTACAATACCAGTAGAATCCCAAAAGAAAGCTGCCCCGGTCCTCCGGGACGGGATGGAGGTAGATACAATGAAGCTCACATTTTTAGGTGCAAACCATGAGGTGACCGGCAGCTGCACCCTGCTGGAGACTGGTGGGCTGCATTTCCTGATTGACTGCGGCATGGAGCAGGGGAAGGACGTCTATGAAAACCAGTCCCTTCCGGTGGGGCCGGGGGAGATTGACGCCGTTCTGCTGACCCATGCCCACATCGACCACAGCGGCCATCTGCCCCTGCTGGCCAAACAGGGCTACCGGGGGAAGATTTATGCCACCCGGCCCACCTGCCGGCTGTGCGATATCATGCTGCGGGACTCTGCCCACATCCAGGAGTCGGAGGCCGAGTGGAAAACCCGGAAAAACACCCGCGCCGGCCTGCCGCCGGTGGAGCCGGATTACACCGTCCAGGACGCCGAGGAGGCTGTCCGTCTGTTTGAAGGGGTAGACTACAATCACCAGGTGGAGATTGCCCCCGGGGTCAAGGTCCGTTTCACCGATGTGGGCCACCTGCTGGGCTCGGCCAGCATCGAGATCTGGGTCACCGAAGGGGAAAAGACCACCAAGCTGGTGTTTTCGGGAGATATCGGCAACCTGAACCAGGCCATCCTGCGGGACCCCACCTATCTGACGGAAGCCGACTATGTGGTGATGGAGTCCACCTACGGCGACCGGAGCCATCCGCCCCGGCCCGACTATGTGGGCCAGCTGGTGGATATCCTCCAGCGGACCTTTGACCGGGGCGGCAACGTGGTGATCCCCAGCTTTGCAGTGGGCCGCACCCAGGAGCTGCTCTACTTCATGCGGGAGATCAAGGAGAAAAAGCTGGTGACCGGCCACGGCAACTTCCCGGTGTACATTGACAGCCCTCTGGCCATCGAGGCCACCCGGATTTTCCAGGATACCGACGCCAGCTGCTTTGATGACGAGACCCGGGCCCTGCTGGCAGCAGGAATTGACCCCATCAGCTTCCCGGGGCTGCGGGTCACCGTCACCAGCGACGAATCCCGGGCCATCAATGCCGACCTGACCCCCAAGGTGATCATCTCGGCCAGCGGCATGTGTGATGCAGGCCGCATCCGCCATCACCTGAAGCACAACCTGTGGCGGAAGGAGTGCACCATCCTGTTTGTGGGCTACCAGGCGGTGGGCACCCTGGGCCGGGCCCTGGTAGAGGGCATCGACGGGGTCAAGCTGTTTGGCGAGGAGATCGAGGTCCAGGCCGAGATCGCCCAGATGGGCGGTATGTCGGGCCATGCAGACCGGGAGGGCCTGCTGCAATGGATCGGCTCCTTTGATCCCAAGCCCCGGCGGGTGTTTGTGAACCACGGCGACGATGCGGTGGAGGATGCCTTTGTCAGCACCCTCCAGAGCCTGGGTTACACCGCCTGTGCCCCTTACAACGGGGCCCAGTGGGCGCTGGGCGCCGACGGCGCCGTCTGCCTGTCCGAGGGCAGCCGGGAGCGCACCACTGCCAAGGCAGCCGCCCCCACCCTCAGCCGGGCCGCGGCGGTCTTCCAGCGGCTGGTCAGCGCCGGCCGCCGCCTGATGCGGGTCATCGAGCACAACGAGGGCGGCGCCAACAAGGACCTGGCCAAGTTCGCCGATCAGATCAACGCCCTGTGCGACAAGTGGGACCGCTAACCGTCCAGCCCATCCCCGTCATCCCCATGGAAATACACAGCCCGGCAGGCCGGAACAGGCCCGCCGGGCTTTTGCTGTTTCAGGGATGGGTCAGCTCGTCCAGGTTCTGGGTGTAGCAGGGCAGACAGTGCTCCACAAACCAGTCTGCCTCGGGACAGCCCATTTCAGTCAGGGCTTTCTGCTGCTGGGCCAGGGCTGCATCGAATTCGTGGTTGCCGCTGCGGACCTCTTCGGTGCACTTGATGAGGGCGGACAGCCGGTCGGCGGCTTTCAGCAGTTTCCGCTCGGGGCCGGTGAGCAGGTCGCCGGTGATGTAGGGGGTGATTTCCTCTTCCAGTTCCGTGGGCAGCATGGAGGCCATGGCCGAGGCGCTCTCCCGCTCAATGGCCTTGTAGGCGTCCCGGAGGGTGGCGTTGCGGTACTTCACCGGGGTGGGCATGTCCCCGGTGATGATCTCGGGGGCGTCGTGATAGAGGGCGGCCACCGTCACCGTCTTGGGACGGCAGGGCGTCCCGGTGTACCGCCGGGCAATCAGGCAGAGGGTATGGGCCAGCAGGGCCGTATCGCAGGTGTGCTCGCTGAGGGTTTCGGCCCGGAGCGAGTGCATCAGGCTCCACCGGGTGATGTATTTCATCCGGGCCAGCAGGGCGTTGAAGGGATAAAGCATGTGAAAAGCACCTCCGCCGGCGGCACAGCCTGCCGCCGTTTTTGCTACCAAAATACCTTTCTCCAGGCCGGTTGTCAAGGCGGAGGCCAAAGTTCGCCCTTTTCTTGCCAGGGCAATCATGCTATACTATCCGATGAAAACCGCCCCGGAAAGACGGTGTATTGCGGCAAATTTTCTGCGGAGAAAAGAGGAACACTATGGATTTCGTGCATCCACCCCGGCGCCCCCTGCTGCGGCGCAAGCGGGACCGCTTCTGGCTGACGGTGGGGCTGTGTGCCCTGACGGCGGCGCTGATTTTCCTGCCGTTCCAGATCGTTGACGGCGGCTTTTTCCACTATGCTGGGGACTTCAACGGCCAGCAGATCGGCTTTTACCACTATATGAACGGCTTCGTGAAGGGCCAGGGCTATCCTGACGGCCTCACCTCGGTGAACGGCCAGCGGCTGCCCACCAACACCTTCTCCTGGGCCACCGATCTGGGCAGCGGCGTCATGAACGCCTACTCCTTTTATCTGTTCGGATCGCCCTTCTTCTGGCTGTCCACCCTGTTCCCCCAGAGCTGGATTCCCTATCTGATGTGCCCGCTGCTGGTGCTGAAGTTTGCGGTGGCGGGGGGCGGCGCCTACCTTTATCTGCGGCGCTACATCCATCACCTGGACTATGCGGTCATTGGCGCCTGCCTGTACACTTTTTCAGGCTTTGGCATCTACAACATCTTTTTCAACCACTTCATTGATGTGCTGGCCCTGTTTCCCTGGATGCTCTGGGCTTTGGATGAGTGCATCTACAGCCGCCGGCGGGGGCTGTTCGCCTTCTTTGTGGCGATCAACCTGCTGAACAACTATTTCTTCTTTGTGGGGCAGGTGGTCTTCCTTTTCATCTATTTCATCTGCAAGGTGACCACCGGGGAGATCAAGCTGACCCCGAAACTCTTCGGCACCCTGGCCTTTGAGAGCCTGCTGGGGGTGGCCATGGGCTGCCTGCTGGTATGGCCAGCCTTCCTGTCCCTGCTGCAGAATCCCCGTACGGTGGACCTGTCCTCGGGCTGGGGCTTTTTGACCTATTCCAAGGTGCAGCAGTATCTGGCTATCCTGTTCAGCTGGCTGCTGCCGCCGGATTCCCCCTATATTGTCTCCATCTGGTCCGAGGGCACCATCAAATGGACCAGCATGACCGCCTATTTGCCCCTGTGCAGCCTGGCAGGTGTGCTGGCCTACTGGCGGGCCCGCAAGGGGGACAGCCGGAAGCGGATTGTTGCGGTCTGTGCCGTCTGCGCCCTGGTGCCGGTCCTGAACAGTGCCTTCTATGCCTTCAACTCCAGCTACTATGCCCGGTGGTACTATATGCCGGTGCTGATCCTGGCTGCCATGACCATCAGCGCCTGGGAGGACCCTGAGGCAGAGCTGGAGCGGCCCATCGGCGTGATGGCCTGGCTGATGATCGTAACCCTGGCCTTTGCCCTGGTGCCGGTGAACAACGGCGACGACGGCTGGAGCCTGGGCGTCTTGGAGAACCCCGGCCAGTATCTGGCAGTGCTGGGCTTTGGCCTGGTGGGCCTGGTGGTGTACCGGTGGCTGGTCCGGAACCGGGAAAACCCAAAGCAGTTCCGCCAGCGGATGCTGGCCGCAGTGCTGGCCTTCAGCTGCCTATTCGGCTGCGTCCACATCGCCATCGGCAAGTTTGGCCAGTGGAATTATGACAGTGACCTGGTGGAGCAGTACCAGGCCTCGGTGGCCCTGAAGGATGCCTTCCCGGAAGGGGACTGGCGGGTGGATACCTACAATGCCCACGACAATCTGGGCCTGTGGATGGACAAGAGCTGCATGCAGTTCTTTGACAGCACGGTAGCCCCCAGCATCCTGCGGTTCTATACCTCCCTGGGCCTGACCCGGGACGTCCGCAGCAATCCCGACGTCTACTACTACGCCCTGCGGGGGCTGTTGAGCGTTCGGTTTACCGTGATGCCGGAGGACGAGCGGTCCAATTTTGAGGAGGCCGCCGGGGCCGGCTGGACCTACTATGACACGGTGGACGGCATGGCCCTCTACCAGAACGACAACTATCTGCCCATGGGCTTCACCTATGACTACTACGTCAGCGCCGACAGTCTGGAGGGGATGACCACCCAGGATGCCAGCTGCCTGCTGCTGCGGGCCCTGGCCTTGTCGGAGGATGATATCGCCCAATACGGCCAATACCTGGCCCCGGCGCCGGACAGCGAGCTCCAGGACTTCAGCTATGAGCGGTATGTCCAGGATGTGGCGGCCCGCCGGGAAACGGCCTGCAGCGATTTTATGATGACCAATTCCGGGTTCAGCGCCGAAATCCAGTTGGACCGGGACAACCTGGTGTTTTTCTCGGTGCCCTACGATGACGGCTTCACCGCCTATGTCAACGGCCAGGAAACCGAGATCCTGGAAGTGGACAACGGCCTGATGGCAGTGCTCTGCCCGGCGGGCTGGAACAACATCGACTTTGTCTATTCGCCGGCCGGCCTCAAGCTGAGCCGGACGGTGACCCTGATTGCCATCCCGGTGTGGCTGGTCTATACCGGCTGGTTCCTCTGGAACCGGAAGCGGAAACACTGAAAACGAAAAAGGGGCGGCCTCCTGCGGCAAGATGCAGGGGCCGCCCCTTTTGCAGGGAGGCAATGTTCAGACGGCGGCCCGCCGGGAGCCAATCCACAGACAGAGGGTGGCCAGCAGAAAACCGAAGGGTGCGCTGAAGAAGGAGGCAAAATAGAAGCCGCTGTAGCCCAGCAGGGGCACCAGCGCCACACAGGCCAACAGGTCGGCAGCGGTGCTGCCCAGGTTGGAGACCAGATACAGGCCCATCTGCTGGCGGCCCCGGAGGCCGGCCTCCTGGATGTGTCTCATGCCGGTGAAGGTATAGACGATGGACTGGCGGCTCAGCAGCAGGGCACCGTAGGCGATGGCGCTGGCGTCAGCGGTAAACAGCTGCATCAGGGGCCGGGCCAGCAGGATGCATCCCGCTGACATAGTCAGGCCGTAGATCAGCATCATGCCGCGGGCCTGCCTGACGCCGTCCCGGACTCGATCGGGCTGGCCTGCGGCGATGTTTTGCGCGATAAAAAAGACCAGGGCCTGGGCAGATCCCGCCACCGGCATCAGCAGCAGGGTAGAGATCTTGCTGGCACAGGAGAAGCCGGCGATGGCAGCCACGCCGATGCCGCCCAGCAGCCCCTGCTTGATCATGCTGCCCACAGGGGCGCTGGCCTGCTGCAGGGCATTGGGAGCAGAGAGCCGAAACGTTTCCAGGGCGTACCGGCGGTCCAGCATGGAAAAACGGAAGGGCTCGGTCAACAGGGTGCGGTGAAGATACCAAAGGATAAAGACAAACCCCACCACCTGGGAAAAGGATGTGGCGGCGGCAGCGCCGGCCACGCCGAAGGGCCCAACCAGGGCCAGATCCAGCAGGATGTTGAGGACCGAAGTGCCCAGTACCGCGAAGAGGGGGGTCTTGGAGTCGCCACAGCCCATGATGAGCTGTTTGGACAGGTCATAGACCATCAGGAAAGGCAGGCCAACCAGGTAAAACCGGCTGTAAGTCACTGCCTGCGGAATGATTTCGGCGGGGGTGTGAATCAGCCGCAGCAGCCCTTCAATGCCCAGGAAGGCGCCGGCCGTCATGATCAGGCCCAGCACCACGTCGATGAACAGCAGGTTGTAGATGACGGCAGACAGCTCCCGGGGCGTGGCAGTAGGGCGCTTGGCTGCCAGAAGCAGCCCGCCGCCCAGCTCCATCCCGCCGGAGACGAACAAAAATACCAGCAGAGCTGTAGACGCGTTGGAAACAGCTGCCAGGGCGTTGGCGTCCAGGCACAGGCCGATGATCATGGTATCCACCACGGTGTAGAGCTGGGTGGCGACCATGGTGAGGATCATCGGCCCTGCAAAAGCCAGCAGGGCAGGGCGTACCGGCCCGGCCAGCAGGGTGGGTTTGGTGTCGGACATAAAATTCCTCCCGTTGCAAAATTCCAGGATTTTTGCTATCCTGGAGCTATCATAAACCATCCAGCCGCTGGACAGTCAAGGGGGAAATGTATGAGAGAAGGGTATTTGCGGACGGCAGCTTTTGCCGCCCTGGCGGGGGTCAACAAAAAGACCCTGCATTACTACGATGAAATCGGGCTGTTTCACCCGGCCTATGTCAACGACAAAGGGTACCGGTTCTATTCGCCCTTTCAGCTGGACCGCCTCGCTCTCATCATCACCCTGCGGGATCTGGGGGTGCCTTTGCAGGTCATCCGGGAATACCTGGGGGAGGGGAATCTGAACCGTCTGGACGAGATCCTGACCCGCCAGCGGGAAGAGCTGGACCGGCGGATGGACCAGCTGGCGGCCCGCCGTGCCCTGCTGGCATCGATCCAGGACACCAACCGGGATTTTCTGGCCTGGTGTGACCGGGGCCCCCAGCGGCTGTACCGGGAGGAAGAGCGGGTCGCCGTCCTGATGACCGGGGAAGAGATGGATCGGGGCCGGGGGGTTATTGTGAATTACCTTACAGATGGGCCCAGCACGGGCCTGTGTGCAGAAGGCCAGAACCGCTTCCTCTACCAAAAGCAGAAGGACGGGCCCATTGTTTTCCCGGCGGGGGATTATCTCTGCATGTACGAGACAGCGGCAGGGCCGGTGTGCTGGGAGTGGCTGGACAGCCGGCGGTCGCAGCTGCGGCAGGCCGCTGCCGCTCAGGGCTGGCAGTTGGAGGATCGTGCGCTGGTGGAGTTTGACGATCTGTCGGCGGCTCAGGAGGCGCCCCGCTCCATTCGAATGCGGATATGTGAAGAAAACTCATCTGAAATTGATGACAGATCAAAAAATGTATCTTGACTTTACAAGGTTAAAGTGTATAATGCAATCAAACCGATGAGGCGAAAGAGACGCTGGATGGTGTTCCTGCAGAGAGCCCGGATGGATGGAAACGGGTGGGACATGACAGACGTTATGGGTCGCCGAGGGCCGGGCGAACGGGTCGAGATCCAAGTAGCTTAGGACGGGTGTCTCCCGTTACAGGGCAGGGAAGTGTTGGCTTCCCGTGAGGAGGCTCTGCATGGCAGCAGGGCAAGCAAGGTGGCACCGCAGAATCGTATTTGTCGATCCTGTCCTTGTGGCAAAACACAGGGACGGGTCGTTTTGTTGTTATGGCCCGTTCCGCAGAAAAGGCGGAGCGGGCCTTTTGTTTTCGCTCCGCACCCACGAAAGGAGCTTTTACCATGAAACACAGCAAGATGATCTCCCGCCGCAGCTTCCTCCAGGCCGCCGCTTCTGCGGCTGCCCTCTCCGCGCTGGCGCTGACCGGCTGCAGCTCGTCCTCCGGGGCGTCCTCGGCTGCCGGCGGGTCTTCTGCCGCATCGGCTTCCGGCACTGTCTACAAGGTGGGTATCGTCAACTATGTGGATGATGCTTCCCTGAACCAGATTGTGGCCTCGGTGGAGGCCCGGCTGGATGAAGTGGGGGCTGAGCGGGGTGTCACCTTCAATTACAAGGACTATTACTCCAACGCCCAGGCCGACCAGTCCAACCTGAACCAGATCGGCGCCGACCTGGTGGCCGACGATGTGGACGTGATTGTGGCTGTGGCCACCCCCACCGCCTCCACCATGCTGGCCGCCGTGGAGGATACCGATATCCCGGTGATCTATTCCGCCGTCACCGACCCTGTGGGCGCCGGCTTTGACGGGCTGGACAACATCACCGGTACCTCCGATGCCCTGGACACCACCGCCATTATGAACCTGATTGTGGCAGTCAACCCTGATATCACCCAGATCGGCCTGCTGTATGATTTGGGCCAGGATTCCTCCACCCAGGCCATTGCCGATGCCAAGGCCTTCTGTGATGCCAACGGCATCTCCTACATCGAAAAGAACGGCACCAACACCGCCGAAGTCCAGATGGCGGTGGAAGCCCTGGCCGCCAGCGGCGTGAAGGTGGTCTTTACCCCCACCGACAACACCATTATGACCGCTGAGCTGGCCATCTATGAAACCATGATCGAAGCCGGCATCCAGCACTACACCGGTGCCGACAGCTTTGCCCTGAACGGCGCCTTCATGGGCTACGGCGTGGACTACACCCAGTTGGGTGAGGCCACCGCCGATATGGTGGTGGAGCTGCTGTGCGACGGCACCAGCATCTCGGATATGCCTTACCGCACCTTCGACAACGGCACCGCCACCATCAACACCGAGACCTGTGCAGCCTTGGGCCTGGACCTGGATACCGTGAAGGCCGCCTTTGAGCCCTACTGCACCAGCGTGAAGGAAATCACCACCGCAGAAGAGTTTGAATGAGCTGTCCCGCCGCCGGGAACTTGATAAAGGGAGTTTTTGTTGTCTATGCTGGCTAGTATTTTTTCATTGAATGTTCTCCAGTCGGCGCTGGAACTGGGCTGTATTTACGGCCTGGTGGCCCTGGCGCTGTTCCTGAGCTACTCGATCCTGAACATTGCGGATCTGTCCACCGATGGCTGTTTCACATTGGGATGCGCCGTCTGCTGCCAGGTGGCAGTTACCGGCCACCCGGTACTGGCCCTTTTCGCCGCCATGGCGGCGGGAGTGCTCTCGGGCTTCGTCACAGCCTTCCTGCAGACCCGCCTGGGGGTGGAGAGCATCATGGCCGGCATCATTGTCAACACCGGCCTGTACACCATCAACCTGGCCGTGATGGGCTTTTCTTCCAACATGAGCCTGGTGAAGGTGGACACCGTCTTCTCCCTGGGCAAAGAGCTGCTGGCCTTTGCCGGCAGCTGGTATCAGCTGATCCTGGCAGCGGTGGTGATCCTGATTGCAGGGGCTCTGATGGTGTGGTTCCTGGGCACCCGGCTGGGCCTGTCCATCCGTGCCACCGGCGACAACGCCGCCATGGTCCGGGCTTCCAGCATTGACCCCGCCTATACCATCATGGTGGGCCTGTGCATCTCGGGCAGCCTTACCGCCCTGTCGGGCGCCCTGCTGGCCCAGTACCAGAAGAGCTGCGACATCAACGTGGGCACCGGCATGGTGACCATCGCCCTGGCTTCCCTCATCATTGGCGAGACCCTTCTGGGCAAGCGCACCATGGTTACCCGGGTGATCGGCGTGGTGTTCGGCAGCTGCCTGTACCGCTTCATCGTGGCGGTGGCCCTGCGGTTCAACGTGCCCGCCGCGGCCATGAAGCTGGTGTCGGCTGTGATTGTGGCGGTGGCCATCTCGATGCCCGCCATCCGCCAGAAGATTGCCTTTGAAAAGCGCAAACAGGAGGCCCGGGTCCGCCATGCCCAGACCCACGGCAAAAAGGAGGCGGTCTGATGCTGATGCTGGAGATGAAAGGGGTCCGGAAGACCTTCAATCCGGGCACTGTCAATGAAAAAGTGGCCCTGGCCGGGGTGGATCTGACCCTGGAAAAAGGGGACTTTGCCACCATTGTGGGCTCCAACGGCGCCGGCAAATCCACCCTGTTCAACGCCATCACCGGTGGCTTCATTGCCGACGAGGGCTGCATCATCCTGGGGGGTGAGGACATCACCTTCACCCCCGAGTTCCGGCGCAGCAAGGTGATTGGCCACCTGTTCCAGGACCCCCTGAAGGGCACCGCCCCCAACATGACCATCGAGGAAAATCTGGCCCTGGCCTACCTGCGGGCCGGCACTGCCCAGCGGGCCTACTTCTCCCGCATTTCCCGGAAGGACAAGGAATTTTTCCGGGAGCGGCTGTCCCTGCTGGGGATGGGGCTGGAAGACCGGATGAAGCAGCCGGTGGGGCTGCTGTCCGGCGGCCAGCGCCAGGCACTGACCCTGCTGATGGCCACCCTGGTGACTCCGAAACTGCTGCTTCTGGACGAACACACAGCGGCCCTGGACCCGGCCACCGCAGACAAAGTCCTGGAGCTGACCCGGCACATTGTGGCCGAGCAGCAGATCACCTGTCTGATGGTCACCCACAACATGCACCAGGCCCTGGAGCTGGGCAACCGCACCCTGATGATGAACGGCGGCCGGATTGTCTTTGATGTCCAGGGGGAGGAGCGCAGCAGGATGACGGTGGATGACCTGCTGGAGCGGTTCCGTCAGAAGGCCGGCGAGGAGCTGGACAACGACCGCATCCTTCTCAGCAAGGTGGAACAAGGCTGAATCTTTCCCGGCACAGGAAACCATAAAAAATTCCCCGGCAAATGCTCCCGCACAACCAGCGGGCAGGCGATTTGCCGGGGAATTTTATTGCTGTGACGAGAGGCTTACTTCACGTACTCGATGGTGTACTCGAAGCCGTACTCCTCCTGGAGCTTCTTGACCTCAGGCTCGCAGTCCTCAATGAAGGTGGGAGCGTAGACAGAAGCGCCGTTGTGAGCCTTCTTGTAGTCCTCGACGATCTGGGTCAGCTTGTTCCAGCCTTCGCTGGCTTTGGCCTGATCGACGGTGTCGGGGAAGTTGATGATGAATTCGCGATGCTGTGGGATACGAGCTTTCATAAGAGATTCTCCTTTGTTTCTATTCATCAGCAGCCGGGGGTTCCCGGCCGCAGGACAGTGAATTCAGTCCAGGCCAAAGATCCGGCGTGCGTTCCGGGAGGTCTGGGCAAAAACTTCTTCCGGGGTAACCCCCTTGCGCTGGGCAATATTGGCGCCCACATAGGCGATGAGGGAGCTGTCACACCGGGTGCCCCGGACCGGTTCCGGGGCCATATAGGGGCAGTCGGTTTCCAGCAGGATGGATTCCAGGGGCAGGGCGTCGATGGCCTTGCCGGCCCGCTTTGCCCCCCGGAAGGTGGAGGCACCGCCAAAGCCGATCAGGATGCCCTGTTTGGCCAGCCAGACGGCATCCTCGGCGCTGCCGGAATAGCAGTGGAGGATCCCCTTGGGCCGGTACTTTTTCAGCAGGGCATAGACGTCGGCATGTGCCTCCCGGTCATGGACCACAATGGGTTTGTCCAGTTCCAGGGCAAGCCGGATCTCGGCCTCAAACAGGGCCAGCTGGGCGTCCTTGGGGATGGGCCAGTGGTAATCCAGCCCGCATTCCCCAACGGCCACCACCTTGGGGTCGTCGTAATAGGGCTCCAGGGCCCGCATCTCGGCGGCCCAGTCTCCGCCGTACACAGAAACGGTAGGGGCGGGTTCCTGGTCGCCGCACTGGTCGGCGGGCAGAAGGCTTTCGGGATGGATGCCCACGGCGGCCCACACCCAGGGATAGCGGTGGGCCAGCTCCAGGCAGTGGGGGGCATCCCCCGAGTGGGTGGCCTGCTCGCAGACCCCCACCACGCCTTTGGCGGGCAGGCCCTCCAGCACCTGGTACCGGTCGGCGTTGAATGCGACGGAAGAGTAGTGGGCGTGGGTGTCAAAGATAGGGCCGGCAGAAGGGTAAATGCTCATGTCCGGGCCTCCTTTCCACGGCGGTTGACCAGCCAGATGCCGGTGCAGACCAGCACCAGGGCCGCCAGATACTGCCACTCCCAGAGGGGTTCGCCGTTCAGGAGAGCGGACAGCAGCACGTTGACCACCAGGTTGACCAGTCCAAAGACGCTGATCCGGCTGACAGGATTGTTTTTCATCAGCAGAGCCCAGAGCACGTACCCGGCCCCTGATACCAGGGCCAGATACAGCAGCACCGGGATGCCCAGGGGACTCTGGGGGGCCAGAGAGCCTCCCAGCAGCAGGCCCAGCACCAGCAGGGCCAGGCCGCCTACCCCCAGATTCAGGACGCAGACCGAAAAGCTGTCGGCCTTGCGGGTGACGGCCTTGTTCCAGGGGCCCGAGATGGTGAAAATCACGGTGGCGATCATCATATAGAGGACGCCCCAGCCGCTGCCGCCGCCGTGGTTGCCGATGGTGGCCACCAGCACCCCGGCAAAACCCACCACACAGCCCGCCGCCTTGGCGGGGGTCATCCGGTCGGTCCGGTAAAGGAAGTGGGCCAGAATCACCCCCAGAAAGCTCTGGGTGCTGTTCAGGATGCCGCCGAAGGCGCCGGTCAGCAGGGCAACCGCTGCGTAGTAAAAGGCGTACTGGATGGTAGTCTGCCACAGGCCCAGCGCACAGCACTCTGCCAGCACTTTGCCCCGGGGCAGGGAAGGCAGATGGCCTTCCAGCGCCGCCCCTGCCAGCAGAACCAGCAGGCTGCCCAGCATGAACCGCATCCCTGCAAAGCAGAGGATGGAGGCAGTGTCGGCAGCATCAATGGCAAAGAGGCGATACCCCATCTTGATGAAAGGGAAGGCCGACCCCCAAAAGCAGTTGCACAGGATGGCAAAGAGCACCGCAAACACCGGGGTCCCAAACAGGGTATCCAGCCGGGCGCTGCGCGGGGTATTGTCAGAAGGCAAAACGGGTCCTCCTCTTAGTGGATCCGGCTGCCGGCGGGCACATTGTCGGGATAGAAGGCGATGGCGCAGCCGCCGTCGGCGGTGTCAGAGGCAACGATCATGCCCTCGCTGACATACTTGCCCTTCATCATGGGCCGGGGTGCCAGGTTGGCCACAATGCCCACCTTCTTGCCGATCAGATCCTCGGGGCTGTACCACTTGGCAATGCCCGACAGGATGCAGCGCTCCCGCTCGCCGTCAAAGACGGTCAGATGCAGCAGCTTCTTGCTCTCTTTCAGGGTCTCGCAGGCGCGGACCTCGGCCACACGCATCTCCACCTTGCAGAAGTCGTCGAAGCTGATCTCAGCTTCATGCTCCAGGTCGGCGGCAGGCTGCTCGGCAGCCTTGGCTGCGGCCTCCTTGGCTTCCTTCTCCTTCTTGGCGGCCTCGGCTGCAGCCTTGCGCTTCTCGTCCTCTGCTTTCAGATGGGCAATCTCCTTGGCCACGTCGATGCGGGGGAACAGAGGCTCGCCCTTGTGGACGGTGTAGCTCTCCTGGAGGCCGTAGGCGGCCAGATCCAGCTTCAGGCTGTCGGCAGACAGGCCCAGCTGCTCCATCATTTTGGGCGCAGTGGAGGGCAGGTAAGCATTCAGAAGGATGGCGCAGACCCGCAGGGCTTCGCACAGGTGGTACAGGACGCAGGCCAGGCGGTCCTGGTTGGCGGGATCCTTGGCCAGAGCCCAGGGAGCGGTCTCGTCGATATACTTGTTGGCGCGCTGCACCACAGCGAAAATCTCAGCCAGAGCCTGGGGGATGGTCAGGTTGTCCATATCCTCGGCCACCTTGGCGGGCAGGGCGCTGATCATCTCCTCCAGCTCGGTGTCGATGGCCTCAGAGCCGGCGGTCTTGGACACCGTGCCGCCGAAGTACTTCTCGCACATGGCCACCGTGCGGCTCAGCAGGTTGCCCAGGTCGTTGGCCAGGTCGCTGTTGATCCGGTTGATCAGGGCCTCGTTGGTGAACATGCCATCGTTGCCGAAGGGGATCTCACGCAGCAGGAAGTAGCGGATGGCGTCCACGCCGTAGCGGTCGCAGAGGATCACAGGGTCCACCACGTTGCCCACCGACTTGGACATCTTGCCGCCGTTCATCAGCAGCCAGCCGTGGCCAAACACCCGCTTGGGCAGGGGCAGATCCAGGGCCATCAGCATGGCCGGCCACAGGATGGTGTGGAACCGCAAGATCTCCTTGCCCACCATGTGCAGGTCAGCGGGCCAGAACTTGTCGTAGTCGTGATACTTTTCGTTGCCGTAGCCCAGAGCCGAAATATAGTTGCTCAGGGCGTCGACCCAGACGTACATGGTGTGCTTGGGGTCGAAGGGGACAGGAATGCCCCATTTGACCGAAGTACGGGAGACGCAGGTGTCCTGCAGGCCCTGCTTGATGAAGGCGATCATCTCGTTCTTGCGGCTCTCGGGTTGGATGAACTGGGGATTCTCCTCGTAGAGCTTCAGCAGACGGTCGGCATACTTGCCGGTGCGGCCGCAGTCGGGGCACTTGCCGTCCACCAGCTGGCTGTCGGTCCAGAAGCTCTCGCAGGGCTTGCAGTAGTGGCCCACATACTCGCCCTTGTAGATGTCGCCCTGCTCATAGAGCTTGGTGAAAATCTTCTGGCAGGTTTCCATGTGGTAGTCGTCGGTGGTACGGATGAAGCGGTCGTAGCTGACATCCAGCAGCTTCCACAGATCCTTGACGGTAGCGACGATCTTGTCCACATACTCCTTGGGCTGGACGCCGGCGTCAGCGGCCTTGTCCTGGATCTTCTGGCCGTGCTCGTCGGTGCCGGTCAGGAACATCACATCATACCCCTGCATCCGCTTGAAGCGGGCCAGTGCGTCACAGGCCACGGTGGTGTAGCTGTGGCCAATGTGCAGCTTGTCGCTGGGGTAGTAGATGGGGGTGGTGATGTAGAACTTTTTCTGTTCAGACATGATTGTATTCTCCCTTTTCCGTTGAGGCCCTCCGCCCGGCTGCAGCCCGGCGGAAAGACCTGTAGCATTGCAAAAGAGGAAGCAAAAAGCTCCCGTCCCTGCAAAGGCCCATGCCCTGCAAGGACGGGAGCTGAATACTTCCGTGGTACCACCTTGGTTCGCCGGTCCCTTGCGGGGCGCGGCCTCAACGCTGCATCCCGGCAAAGCCGGGCACAGCCGGACGCTGTAACGGGCGCACCCGGCACAGACTGGGGGAACCCTTCGCCTGCGCGGCTCCGAGACCATGTTCAGCGCCCCGATGCCTGCCCGGTTTCACCGCCGCGGGCTCTCTGGAAGGATCACAAAGCGCTTACTCTTCTCTTCACAGCCGATTGTATATCGTAGTTATTATAGGAGAAGCGCCGCCGTTTGTCAACAGGCAGTTCCCTCTGGACACGAAATGTTCCGTCTGCCGGCAGGGCAGGGAAGAGAAATACAAAATAAAAAACCTGGCGGATGAGAGCGGTTGCAAGCCTCTCATCCGCCAGGATGCTTACTTCTTCGGAGTCATAGCCTCTTTGCCTCGCATTTGCCTATTTTTCGGAGTTTACCTTACCTTTCATAAGTGTGGCTCCTTATATTTCGGAAATGATAGGGTAGGGGATCGCTGATTTAACTAGTACATCGGTTTCAAGCCTCATCCGAATCGTTGAATTGCGTCTTACGAAGTACCTTCATAGAAACACATTCTCTCGATTGAATCACTCCAGGGGACAAGTTACCTAAATCATTGGAGTACTCCCTCCGTGTTACTCAAATATCTGCATCCATACAGGGACTTTCATCGGAGATCATCCTTCCTTGAATGCCAATCTATTTGAATGACCTTATTCGGATCGGAACATTATTCAGCTTAAAATACCTCAGGCTCTTCTTGGGATTCACTTGATCTTAGGGGAATGGTGTTGTGCAATCTTTCCGGCTTCCAGTACATGATACTTTGATCTGTTGCTTTGATGGGGCACATCGCCGCCGATCAAGCCATTGGATCATTCGCCTGTGTGCAATTTCCAGATGATTTCATATCCTGTACAGCAATTCTTCCTGGAATTACCCTTTACAGCTTTTGATTCATCCAAATTGACACCTGACAGGGAACCGATCTTTTGATCAATCGCATGCAGGTTCAGCCTGCCGTGCTTTACATCAGTTCCAATCGAGGATTGCCTTTTTGCCTTGAGGGACACGACTACTTAAATCATTGGAGTAGCTCCTTCCATGCTATTCAAATACGGATATCCGTTTAAAGATCTTCATCATCTGAATCACTTCCTGCGGATCTATTTGAATCGCCAGGGGTTATCTCGACAGACTGTTCGTAAATCGCTTCTATATGCTAAAGACTTCGCTTTTAAATCTCTTGGATTTTACACTTACGGGGGAAACATCCCGTTCTGGTAAGCGGCTTTTCGCTTATTCAGCAATTCCCGACAGTCTGTCCGAACTGTGCGGGTGTCGTTTCAACCATCGGTCTTCGCTCCTTTCTCCCTTTAAGTCAGCGGGATTGGATCTCTTTTGATCCTCTGCTGTACTTTCTTGGTTTCTGGCTATAGTATATCCAAAAAGTGTCCCGCTGTCCATTCGCAGAATCCACAAGGATTGCGTTGCTCTTTTGTATAGTTTTATCCTGGATTGTGAAAGATTAATTGTGCAATGTGCAAACAAGCGGGCAAAAGAATTCCCCGCACCCGAAGGGGCGGGGAAGCGGAGATTACATCTTCTCGGGGACGTTGATCTTGAACATGGTCAGCACGTTGCGGATCACATTGCGCACGCCGATGCACAGGGCGATCCGGGCCTGCTGCAGGGCGGGGTCTGCGCCCTGGATGCGGCAGCTGCCGTAGAAGCGGTGGAAGGCGCTGGCCAGGTCGATGACGAAGCGGTTTATCCGGCTGGGATCGTACTTCTCGGCGGCCAGGACGATTTCCTGGGGGAAGGCGGCCAGCATTCGGATCAGATCCAGCTCAGTGGGATCGGTCAGCAGGGTGGCGTCCACCTTGTCTGCGCCGGCGAACTCCACGCCTTCGCTGGACAGCTTGCGCAGAATGGAGCAGATCCGGGCATGGGCGTACTGGACATAGTAGACGGGGTTGTCGTTGTCGGTCTTGACGGCCTGGTCCAGGTCGAAGTCGATGCTGCTGCCGGCCTCGTGCATATTAAAG
>CAJFNF010000022.1 GCA_904394215.1 uncultured Faecalibacterium sp. | reverse complement strand
AGACATAGGCGGCAGACGGTCAAGCCGCTGCCGCCTACATATAAATTTCGCTCTATTCCTGCACTCATTGGACTTTACACAAAATTTGGGACTGACCCGGGCTCTGCGAATTCGAATGATCTTGTTTGAGCTCTTGTCCACCCAAGCTCTGATTACCTCTGTCAAAACCTTGTATCTGATTCACTTTCTGATGCAGGATGCAGACATTTCCTTGTTCAAACTGGTCTTTACGTTGTTTGCATTTGGTTTTGAACTTCCCAGCGGGTATTTCTCGGATCGATACGGCAACCGCTATGCCGTTCTCCTGTCACGGATCTTGATTGCAGCGTCTTTTGTTTTTTATCTGGTTGTTCCCAGTTTCCCGGGCTTTCTGCTGGCCAATGTAATTTTGGGTATGGCTGATGCTTGGGAGTCAGGGGCAAAAGACTCCTATTTCCTGGCCTTGTGTACCGAACGAAAAATGGACTATCAGCAGCTGAAAATTCAAGTAACCCAGTACGGTTATGGCGTCAATTTTGTTTTAGCCTTTTTCAGCACCATCCTGTATACCCAAAACATCTATTTGCCGATTCTCATTACCATCCTTTTTTATGTGGCGGCTTCCTTCCTGCTCCTGGCTATGCCGGTGGATTCTTACTCTGGATCTGTCAAAGGCTCCCAAAGTTTTTTGTCCCTTTCAGGACAAATCATGGGGAAAATCTTCCGAAACAAGCTTCTTATGATCGAAATGTTGTTTGCCACCACCTGTACATCCATTTTAATCTCAAACTTTGACTTCTTTTCTCCTATTTTTGAATCTGCGGGCATTTCAGTTGAAATCATTGGAATGATTTATTCTTCTTTTGGTCTGATCAATATTTTGGGAGTAAAACTCTATGACCGATTTCGTTCCACTGTTATTTCCAAAATGATTCTCTTGCTCATGCCATTCAGTTTTCTTCTTCTGGTGAGTGGAAAGGTCTTATTGATTTTGGCGGGGGTATTTTTGCAGGAGCTGTGCTTTTCCTATTACAGTCTGAACCTCAACCTTTGTGTGATTGACAGCATCGACGACTTGACAAGCAGCTCCTATTACCAATCCATGATCAGCTTTATGACCGTTCTGATGCGAATTGGGTTGACTGTGTTAATCACGATTGCGTTCAAGATTTTAGCGTTTCATACAGTCTATTCTGTTTTTATGGTATTGACTCTCTGCGTCACGATATTTTATTTTTGTTTTAAACGTATGAATTTCAGGCACTAACCTTTGATTTGAAATTGGAGTTTCAAAAGAAAAAGGATGAGCCTCGCAGGGTGCACCCAAACTGAAAAAGTTATAGCTGTATATTGTAAGGAGATAGAATGAGATGCTTAACGGAAATGTAAACGAATTTGTAGATAGAATTTACACATGCCAGGACACCGTGTTTATCTACAAAGGTAAAAAGTATTGGTTTCAGGGATATATGCCCAATGAAAACACTGTCCATATGGAAATTTTCCAAATAGATCCTGCTGCGGAAGACTGTGTTTGGGAATACAACGGTTCGTCCATCAAGGAAGGCCAGGAAGAGTTTCAAACTGCCCCTATTTTCGATGGGAAGACTTTTTGGGAAGTCGAGCAGGAAATAGAATGGGTGGATTGCTGATCGTACGGACACATCGAAAGCTAGATTAGGCTGGTTCATCTTCTTGGTTAAAAATAAAAAGGGTGCGCCCCCGAAGGACGCACCCAACTTGAAAAAAGCTGTGTATGGATGGCAGGGCGTTCCCCGTCGGGAACGCTCTGCTTTTCTTTTGCCGAACAGCGGGCCTGCTCTGCCTGCCATGCGGCAAAGGCTTTCTGGTCTTCCTCATTGTTGAAGCTTTCCAGAATCGCCGGATAAAAGCATCGGGCCAGCCGCTCGATGACTCCGTCCGGGTAGTAAGAGTGGTTTACAGCTTTTTTCTTTTTGTTCAACGACACCTCCTGTTCCGGTCCACACACCCAGTTAATACGGGATCCTGGAATCCCAAGTGTGGAAAAGCCGGCCTCCATCCTTTGGAAGCCGGAAAAATTACAAGCAGGAATGCAAAAATACCCGCCCGATCCGCCCCACCCGCCCGGAACCGCCCTTCTGGGCGGATGATAGGGCGGCAAAGCAAAAAGCGAAATCTTCTAAAAGCAACGTTATTACATCAAAAGTTAAGATGCTTTTTTACAGGCGGGCGCGTAGGGCGGGAAAATTTCACTTCCCGCTCTTTTTTATGAGCGGGCGCAATCCGGGCGCATCAGCCTGCCCTGATCTCATCCTGCCGGAGTGGGCTGGAAGAAAAGCTAGTCAGATTGTTCACGCTTTGATTCCGCCATGCCTGACAAGTCAAAGCCCAACGCCGCCAGATACACAAGATGATTTTCCAGAATAGCCTGAACAGCTTTTCTCTGTTCTGAGTCAGTAAGCAGCGTAGGCATTTGCTTGAAGATGGTGCTCCAGCGTTCCTGCATGGCCGTTGAGGCATCGGCAAGCTGGCTGTAAAGGGCGGATGCCTCCTCAGGGACCAGCTTGCTCTCGCCTTGGTGCGGTGCCAACATTGGCTCACTTGATGCACTTTTCTCTGCCTGAAACAATTTCTGCCTAGTGGCAGGCTTTGCCCTGGACTGAGGGTTCTTGATCTGCTCCAGAAGGACGTCATATTCTTCCGGTCTGGCCTTGGCCAGCCGCTCAAAGAGTGCGTCCGGTGCTTTCAAATCGCCGGAAAGAACCCGCTGTCGGATGCCAGGACACAACTCCTCTGCGAGATCCACGCCTGCCGCGAACAGTGCTGCCCGGCGAACAGCACTGGCGCTGACATGGTTCTCCCGCGCGATCCGTTCACAGGTTTTCTCAGCGGTCTGCTGATGTTCATTTTGAGCACCAGCAGACGGTACCGGGCGCGTGTGCTGATTTCCATGAAATCCATCAGCCTGCTTTTCAGCGTCGTACTGCTTGCCCATCAGAAACTTTTTCTGCTCAGGCGTCAGGTTCCGCCGGCCAAGTTGATGTTTGCAAATCCAGACGAGGACTTCATCCCGTGTTTCCAGTTCCAAGTCCCGGATGCTGCATGGAATTTCCGGATGGCTTTGCAAAATTTCATAGCGGTTGTGTCCGTCCACAATGGTGCCGTTCCAAACAAGGATCGGGGCCAGCAGCTCCCCTTCTGCCAAAATGTTTTCTTCCAGTTGCTTTCGTTCCTCTTGGGTCAGGGGCGGAATCTGTGCCTTGAATTCGGGGTCAATGCGCAATGTCTGGGTCATGCAGCCCTCCTTCCTGGATCTGCTGGTGATCTTCTCGGTGGAGGGTCGACAACAGATTTTGCTGTGCGGTGCTGAGTTCCATCCATGCCTTTTTTGCTTCACGGTACGCCTCATAGAACTGGGCTTTTTCCGAGATCAGCTGTTCACGTTCCGTTTCCAGCTGTTTCAGGCTGGGCAGTTTGGTGATCTTTTGAGCCTTGAAATAGGCGGCTGCCGCCTGGTAAGCTGTCAGTTCGGCACGGTGCTGTTCCCGAAAGACTTCCGGGTTCTTTGCAGTCTTGACCTGCTGGACAATCTTCTTGTTCTGAACGTAGGCCAGAGCATGGCGGCTCAATTCCCGGTTGGCTTTGATGCGGTTCTCCAGGTCTTTGACCACCTTGTTGGCCTCGCTATACTTTTCTGCCAGTTCCTTAACACGGGCGTCCAGTTCCTCCTCGCTGTTCAGATTGTACCGGGTGAAAAGCGCCATAGATTTTGCCAGCTGTTTGAGATTGAAAATCTTGGCCCAGTGCTCGTAACCTGCGCCCTTGCCTGCGGCCAGCTTGGCTTGAATGTCAATCAGGCGGCTGATGCGGTTGGGGTGAGGATCAGAACTGTAGAGTTTGGCGGTTTTCTTTCGCTCGGCGTTTTGGGCGAGAGTGACCAGAACTTTCTCTTTGGAAAAATCATCGCCCAGCTTGCGGGAGGAGATGGGTTTGGTCCGGCCGGCGGTGAGGTAACTGAACCGGCCGCGGCTCTCACGAACCGTGACGCCATGCTCCTGCAAAAGCTGAGCGGAAAATTCCTCCAAGCTGGTAGCCTTGGCCAGAACAGAATGGATTTGCCTCCGAAGGGCCGCTTTCTCGGTTTCATATTTGGTTTGCCGGATAGGCTGACCGGAAGCAGATGCCTTCTGGTTGGCGTGGTCGAGGCGGCGCTGGCCGCGCCGCTGTGCCCAGTATTCCTTTTCGGTAATCCGTTCGCCGGTGCCGTTCAACAGGTCGATCTGGTAGAGACCGGCCTCCTGGCAAAGCTCCATGGTCTCGACCCAAAGGTGCCGGAGCATCGCGGCGGTGCAGCGGTGCTTCATGCCCTCCTGCCAGTCGCAGGGCTTTTCCATATAGGGCTGTCGAGGGATCGCCCGCACCCGGACGCTGCCGATGACAATGTGTACGTGAATATTCCCAGCTCCGTTGTGCCCGTCGGGGTGGGCGCAGACAATGGCGGGATGACCCGGAAAGTTTTCCTTGCAGAACTGCAGGCCAAGGGCCTGGGCCTTTTCCAGGGTTAGTCCGTTGTCCACAGCGTCCCGCGGGTCGAAGCTGATGATATATTGGTGGGTTTTCACATCGTCGGGAAAGAAGTTCTTTCCGTACTTCCGGTTTGCCAGCAGGCAGGCCATGGCAAAGGACTGCCCGCCGCATTCCAGGGTGTCCAGTAAGTACTCCTCCCGCAGCTTGGGCCGGCCGTTCTCATCCAGAATTGGAAGACCGGTATACTCGTTGTGCTGAAAGGTCAGGTAGTGTTCAGGTGCCGTAAGATCGGAGTTCTTCGAGCTTGTATGCTTGATGGTTGCCATACAGTTCTCCCATCTTTTTCTCGGCGTCCAGCCGAAAGAGTGTGAGGGCAGACAGTTCGGTCAAGAGTTGTGCCCGAATTTCTTCTGAATCTTTGCCGCCGCTGTTGAAGTGGCGGGCAAGCTGGTTCAGATTGCTGCCGATCTTACCGCATTGTCCCAGCAGGTCAGAGAGAAGTTTCAGTGCATCTTCTCCGCCGCCGGTGACAACAATGGTTTGCTTGATGGGTTTGGTGCATAAGCAGCGGCGAAGCAGGGTGGACATGTTGACGTGAAGAATTTCACACATGATTTCCAGTTCCCGCTTTTCTTCTGGGGTGACTCTGAATTTGATGAATTGCGTTTTCCTCGGCGAGCCGTCTTTCTGAATGGTGTTCTGGTTCGGACAGTCTTTTGTCTTGGACATTGTACCTCCTTGTCGTCTAGGCAGCTCCTCCTTGGAGCTATGTAGACAAAGACGGCGCAGCCGAGAATCACGCGGAGCGTGTAGAGCAGGGTTTGGGGAAGGCACTCCCCAACAAGTACGACCGGAGCGTGCGGCGCAATTTCAATTTGTGAAATTGTGGCCACGGGTCGATACTTGCTTTCTGCTTTTTCCCTAAGTTTTAAAAATCCAGATTCAAAAGCGGATGCAGGTTTTCAAAGTCGGGCATGGAAGTGTGAATGTGGATGGAAGTGTCGGTGGTTGTTCGCCGTTCACCCCGGATCAAGTTCCTGCCCCTGTTTTGCAGCGGCGTTGTCAGGCTCGCCCGCAGTTCTGCGAGGTCATGGCGCTGTATCCAGTCCGGACGGCTGATGAAGTTGTCAAGGTGCGTATGAAGAATTGCAAACCGTTTGCCCGGCCGCAAGTCTCTCGAAAAGAAAAAGGCTCCACAGCACCAAAAGATTTTGTCGTGGGTGAATGGCGGCAAAACAGTTTGGTGAAGCTGCGGAGCGAAAAACAAAGCAATATGGTGGCTTTCATTGAGTAAAGCGGCTTTGTTGTGGAACAGGGTACCACTGAAAAATGCAGATGTCAACGATATGTCGAACGATTTAGAAAAGCTCACAAGAATCAATCCGGTGGGTTGGGCATAACAGAAAAATTTCTCAGGCGAAAAAATGTATATTTTGTCGAAGGATTTTTTCATCTGTCATTGACCACAGAAAAGCTGCTGAAAATAAAACGGAATCTTTTAGAGGCTTGGCCAAAAATCTGCGGCTTGTTTGTGGAGATCGACAAAAAGGGTAACTGGTCCCTTAACGAAAAGCCAAGCTGTGCTATAATAAATCATTAGAAAGTTTTATGTATCTGGAGGACCTGTATGGCAGAGAAAAATACCGCGGACATCGGATTTGAAAAACAGATCTGGAATGCTGCCTGCGTTTTGCGCGGCAACCTGGACGCGTCGGAATACAAAAACGTGGTTTTGGGATTGATTTTCCTGAAATACATCTCAGACCGCTTCGAGGAGAAATATAAGCAGCTGGTGGCAGATGGCGACGGCTTCGAGGAAGACCAGGACGAGTATCTGTCGGAAGGGATTTTCTACGTCCCGGCCGGGGCGCGGTGGAGTGAGATTGCCGCCAAGGCCCATACACCTGAAATCGGCCAGGTGATCGACAACGCCATGCGGGCCATCGAAAAGGAAAACCCCCGGCTGAAAGATATCCTGCCCAAAAACTTTGCTCGCCCCGAACTGGACAAGCGCCGTCTGGGCGATGTGGTGGACCTGTTCACAAACATTCAGATGATCGACAGCGGCAGCGAGAAGGATATTCTGGGCCGCACCTATGAATACTGTCTGTCCATGTTTGCCGAGCAGGAGGGCAAGCGGGGCGGCGAGTTCTTCACGCCGTCCTGCGTGGTTCGGACCCTGGTGGAGGTGCTCCAGCCCTTCCGAGGGCGGGTGTATGACCCCTGCTGGCCAGGATGCCAACCCCACCACCTGGAAGCTGGCCCAGATGAACCTTGCCATCCGCGGCATTGAGCCGGATCTGGGCAAGTATGCGGCGGATACCTTCCTGGACGATCAGCACCCCACCCTGCGGGCGGACTACATCATGGCAAACCCGCCCTTTAACCTGTCCAACTGGGGCGCGGAGCAGCTCAAAGACGACGTGCGCTGGCAGTACGGGATGCCGCCGGCCGGCAACGCCAACTTTGCCTGGCTGCAGCACATGATCTATCATCTGGCCCCCGGCGGCCGGATGGGCATGGTTCTGGCCAACGGTTCTCTGTCGTCCCAGTCGGGCGGCGAGGGCGAGATCCGCAAAAACATCATCGAGGCCGATCTGGTGAACTGCATCGTCGCCATGCCGTCCCAGCTGTTCTACACCACCCAGATTCCGGTTTCCCTCTGGTTTTTGTCCAGGCGCAAAAAGCAGCCGGGCAAGACCCTTTTCATCGACGCCCGCAAGATGGGCACCATGGTCACCCGCAAGCTGCGGGAACTGTCCGAGTCCGATATCCAGAAGATCGCCGGCACCTACCAGGCCTTTGCGGCGGGCACCCTGGAAGATGTCAAGGGCTTCTGTGCCGTGGCCTCTACCGAGGAAATCGCCCGGCAGGACTACATCCTCACGCCGGGGCGCTATGTGGGCATCGAGGAACAGGCCGACGACGGCGAGCCCTTTGAGGAAAAGATGGCCCGCCTGACCGGGGAACTGTCTGACCTGTTCGCCCAGTCCCACCAGCTGGAGGCGCAGATCAAGGAGCAACTGGGGGCGATTGGGTATGAAATCTGAGTGGAAAAAAGATACTTTTATTAAATATATCGACTTGATAGGTGGGGGAACACCTAAAACTTCTGTTGCTGAATATTGGAATGGAAGCATTCCCTGGTTATCAGTAAAAGATTTTAATAATGATAATAGATACGTATATACTACTGAAAAGCATATAAGCGAACAAGGACTATTAAACAGTTCAACAAAACTGCTTCAGAAAGATGATATTATTATTTCTGCCAGAGGAACGGTTGGCGAGCTTGCAATGATTCCATTTCCAATGGCTTTTAATCAGTCATGCTATGGTGTCCGTGCAAAAGATGGATTGAATAAATCTTTTTTATACTATCTATTAAAAAATAAAATTAAAGAACTGAAAAAAATAACACATGGTTCAGTATTTGACACGATAACAAGAGAAACTTTCTCTAATATAGTAGTAGATATTCCAGACTATCAAACACAATGTGCAATTGCATCTATTCTAGGTGGATTAGACGATAAAATTGAACTGAACAACAAGATAAACGATAATTTGGAGCATCAAGCGCAAGTGATGTTTGCGCATATCCGTCAAAAATTTGAAGATGCACCAGAACGATGTGAATTGGTTTCTCTTAGTGATTTAATGGACTATGCAGGAGGAAGCCAACCTCCAGCATCGGAATTTGTGAGCGAAAAGCGAGAAGGATATGTACGGTTTGTTCAAATTCGAGATTACGAATCAAATGCACATATAACCTACATTCCTATTTCGAAAAAGAATAAATTATGCCAAGAAGATGATATAATGATTGCACGTTATGGAGCTTCATTAGGGAGAATCTGTTTTGGGTTAAATGGTGCATACAATGTGGCTCTTGCTAAGTTTTTTCCACGTAAATCTTATTACAGAGAATTTCTTAGATGCTATTTGTCATCAAAAGAATTCTTTGAAGGGATAAACAATAAAGGCGGACGAAGCGCTCAAGCCGGGTTTAATCAAAGCGACATTAAGTCTTTTGAATTGCTTTTCCCAAAGGATGATCACTATATAGCCGATTTCGAAAATTGTGCATCGCCTCTTTTTAATATGCGACTTTACAATCTCAAGGAAAATAAAAAACTTCAAGAATTGAGAGATACCCTGCTTCCAAAGCTAATGTCTGGGGAAATTGATGTGGAGGACGTGAAAATTTGAAAGAGCTAGCAAAGAAAAGATGGTTTGTTTTTCTCTTGGGAATCCTACTTGCAATCCTTGTACTGTTGGGTATTGGTGTGGTTCTATATTGTAACGGGTATAGGATTACATATCCTCAACAATTTGAAACCAGCTGGGATGCAGTTTCAGGATTTGCGGCGTGGTTTGGAGTGGGTGTATCTATTCTTAGTGCGGCTGCATCGGTTGCTGCAATATGGTTTGCAGTTCGTGTTGCAGATAAACAAAATAAGATTGCTCTGTTTGAAAAAAGATATGAATTGTATGATATAGCTATTAGTTGTAGACTGTTTGCTGCCATGCTAGAACGAAAAAAAGATATAGACAAGGCTTTTTTGGCAGCATTTTATAAAATTCCAGCAGACACGCAAAAGGCGGATGTTTCGCTTGTCCGAGAACGGTCTTCATTAATAGCGCTTAAAGTTGTCCAATTTTCTTTTTTGTTCAAGGACCAGAAAATTTTAACATATATGAGAAAGGTGATGAATTTAATGATGGAGATTCTAACAGGATATTTAAATGGAAAAGAAACACTTGAAGATAAAACTCAAGATTTTTTAACATTGATAAAGGATGCGCAATTTGCAGAAATTTTAAAAACAATGGAAAAAGAACTGAACTTAAAATGAGGTGACCCACCATGCCCGCCATCTTTACCGAAGATACCTTTGAACAGGCCGTCATCGAACTGTTTGAAACCATGGGGTATACCCATATCTACGCCCCCGATCTGGACCGGGAAGATACCACCCGCCCGCTGCTGGATGACCGGCTGGAGGCCAGCCTGCGGCGGATCAATGGGGCCTTGCCGGGGCAGGCCATCGACGAGGCGGTGCTGAAACTGAACAGCCTGGACAGCGGGAGCCTTGTGCAGAAAAACCGGGTCTTTATGGACTGGCTGCAGAACGGCATCACGGTGAAGTATGCGTCGGGCGGCGAGGAGCGGTCGGGGATTGTGCGGCTGGTGGACTATGAAAACGCCGGCCAAAACGAGTTTCTGGTGGTGAATCAGTTCTCCTTCACCGAAAACGGGGTCACCCGCCGGCCGGATGTGATTTTGTTTGTCAACGGGTTGCCCCTGGTGCTGATGGAGCTGAAAAGCCCCTCCCAGGATGAGGTGGGGGTGG
The DNA here is from genome assembly GCA_904394215.1 of uncultured Faecalibacterium sp. Classification (GTDB taxonomy): domain Bacteria; phylum Bacillota; class Clostridia; order Oscillospirales; family Ruminococcaceae; genus Faecalibacterium. Next base: position 27,286 of record CAJFNF010000022.1, on the reverse strand, counting down.
AGAACGCCTACCGGCAGATCCGCAACTATATGCAGGATATCCCGTCCCTGTTTTACTATAACGCCATCTGCGTCATCAGCGACCTTTCCAGCAGCCGTGCGGGCACCATCACGGCGGGGCTGGACCGCTTCATGGAGTGGAAGCGCAAGGACCCGGACGAGACCGAGACAGCCGCCGGCAGCCGGTTTGACACCTTCTTTGAAGGGATGTTCCGCAAGGAGCGGCTGCTGGATCTCCTGGAGAATTTCATTTTGTTTTCGGGGGACGGCCAGAAGCCGGCCAAGATTCTGGCGGGGTATCATCAGTATTTCGCAGTGAAAAAAGCCATCGAGAGGGCCAAAGTCGCGGCCGAAACCGACGGCAAGGGCGGCGTGTTCTGGCATACCCAGGGCAGCGGCAAATCCCTGTCCATGGTGTTCTATGCCCATCTGCTGCAAAAGGCGCTGAACAGCCCGACGATTGTGGTGATGACCGACCGCATCGACCTGGACGACCAGCTGTATACACAGTTTGCGCGGTGCGCGGCCTTCCTGCGTCAGGATCCGGTCCAGGCGGAAAGCAAAGAGCACCTGAAAAAGCTGCTGGAAGGCCGCCAGGCCAACGGGATCATTTTTACCACCATGTTCAAGTTTGAGCGGGGCGAGAAGCCCCTGTCTGAGCGGCGGAACATTGTGGTGATGGCGGACGAAGCCCACCGGGGCCAGTATGGCTTTGAAGAAAAGGTGGTCATGAAGGAGAACGTCCAGGGCGAGAAAGAAGCCCGCACCGTGGTGGGGAATGCGCGGATCATCCGGGAAGCCCTGCCCAATGCCACCTATGTAGGCTTCACGGGGACCCCGATTTCGGCCAAAGACCGAAACACCCGGGAAGTGTTTGGGGATTATATCGACATCTATGATATGACCCAGGCGGTGGAGGACGGCGCGACCCGTCCGGTCTATTATGAGAGCCGGGTCATCAAGCTGCACCTGGACAAAGACACCCTGGCCCTGATAGATGCTACATACGACGCCCTGGAGCAGGAGTCGGACCCGCTGACCATCGAAAAGAGCAAGAAGATGCTGGGCCAGATGGAGAGCGTCCTGGGGGCGGACTCCACCATCCAGTCCCTGTGTGAGGACATCGTCACCCACTATGAGAAATACCGCGCCAACCTCCTGACCGGCAAGGCGATGATCGTGGCCTATTCCCGGCCCATCGCCATGAAGATTTACCGGAAAATCCTGGAGCTGCGCCCGGCCTGGAAGGAGAAGGTGGGGGTGGTCATGACCAGCGGAAGAACCGACCCGGAGGACTGGGGGCCCATCATCGGCACCAAGGCCCACAAAGAGGAGCTGGCCCGCAAGTTCAAGGACAACGACGACCCCATGAAGATCGCCATTGTGGTGGATATGTGGCTGACCGGCTTTGATGTGCCGTCCCTGGCCACCATGTACGTTTATAAGCCCATGCACGGGTATAACCTGATGCAGGCCATCGCCCGGGTGAACCGGGTCTTTCAGGACAAAGAGGGCGGCCTGATTGTGGATTATGTGGGGATTGCTTCGGCCCTGAAAGCCGCCATGAAGGAGTACACCCAGCGGGACCAGGCCCGCTATGGTGATATGGACATTGCCAAGGTGGCTTATCCCAAGTTCCAGGAGAAGCTTCAGGTTTGCAAAGACTTGCTGCACGGCTTTGATTTCAGCGGCTTCATCGGCGGTACGCCTCTGGTGATGGCGCGCCTGGTGACCGGGGGCGCCGACTTTGTGCTGGATCACAACCACAAGGAGCGGAAAGATCTGTTCCTGAAAGAGGCGCTGCTGCTCAAGCAGGCCCAGTCCCTCTGTTCCAGCATGACCACTGACCAGGAGCTCCACGAAGCAGCCTATATGGAGGCGGTCCGCTCCACCGTAGTAAAAGTGACCTATGGCGGCACCGGCGGCAAGACCCTGTCCTTGAAAGAGATCAACGCCCAGATCAACGAGCTGCTGAAAGCCAGCATCCAGAGTCAGGGCGTCATCAGCCTGTTTGACAGCAAGCAGGAAGATGAAAGCATCAGCCTTTTTGACCCGGCGGTGCTGGAAGAAGTCTCCCGCATGAAGGAGAAGAACATCGCGGTGGAAATCCTGAAAAAGCTGATGACCGAACAGGTGTCCATTTACAAGCGGACCAACGTGGTCCAGTCCCAGAAGTTTTCGGAAAAGATCACCAAACTGATGAACGCCTATTACAATGGCCTCATCACCAACGAGGAAGTCATCCAGGAGCTGCTGAAAACCGCCCAGGAGATCACGGAACAGTACAGCAATGGGAAGAAGCTGGGCCTGACCCAGGAAGAGCTGGCCTTCTACGATGCCCTGACCAAACCGGAGCACATCAAAGACTTCTACCAGAACAACGAGCTGATCGACCTGACCCGGGAGCTGACCGAGATGCTCCGCAAAAACCGCACCATTGACTGGCAAAAGAAAACCACGGCCCGCGCCGCCATGCGGAAGATGGTCAAGCACCTGCTGAAAAAGTACAAGTACCCGCCGGAGGACTACGACACCGCCATCAGCACGGTCATCAACCAGTGTGAGATGTGGACGGACAATATGACCGCATAAAGATCAGCAGAATTCGATCTTGATAAGCAGGCGGGTGAATCTATGTCAAGGCGATCGAATTAGCCCATTCATAATAGTGTACAGCTCACAGAAGAAGAGAAAGGAAGAAGAAAAATGGTATGGATGCTAATCATTCTCTTAGCGATTGTTGCAATTGAGACGTTCCGAAAGCAGCAATACAAGAAACTAGAAGCTGAAATTTTAGGTAAGCTAGGTTTCTCTAATTGGAATGTGGTTCCTTATTTTGATGAGTCTGTCATTGTCAAGAGCCGTCAGGCATTGGAAAAATACGATGATATCAAGTTTTTCAAAGAAAATCCCAAAATGCTCGCAAGGGCTGAAGAAACCATTCAAAAGAAAGACGCTGTGCTGGCAACGCTGGAAGAATTTCTTGAAGACAACGAATATAAATCGCGGCCTCAGTATAAAAAGGTCAAAAAACAAATTGATGCGCTGCGCAGCAATGCAGGCGCCTTTAGAATTAAGGTCACTTATATATCGTCGGCCGGAAACAATTTGGGTTCAAAACAAGTCGGTGTAAGTCAATATAGGATCGACAAATTCAAAAAAGATCCCTCTTTGCTGATGGGCAAAGGGGAATACAACCGATACATAAAAGAGCAGCAGAAGGAAGCGCTTCATCAGAAACAACACGAATACTATGAGCGTGTAAACAGCATCATTGATGAGGCAAACACCAATAGAGATTCTCTGGTCAATAAGGACAACCAGAAACGATTGGATGGCTTGATCAATCAGTTGTTTGATCGAGCCGTGAACAGTATCAAGAAAATTAAATCCCTTGAAAGTGAAGAATGGTCTCTGATTGGAGACTTCATGGATCACATCAAGAGCGAGGTTGATAAAATTGTAAGTGCCAATCAGCGGATCCTTACCTATTATGAATCCCCTGATTTCCTGAAAATCAAAGAAACCTGCGAAGCATTGATGAGCTCCCAAAGAGAATTCAATGAATACATCAATGAGAAAGTACAGTCTATTTCTCGGCTCTTCGGCACCAGAGTAGTTCGCAATGAAACAGTCAATGATGACGAATACAACTATATTCGTCCGTATAAAAAGACCATTACGCCTTTTACAGCTGAGGTTTCAGCAGCAGTATTTGCCAGCGCAGAAAACAATCCGCTGGAGTATATTGTAAAGTACTTCTATCCCAACAAAAAAGCATATCCTGAACAGATCCAGAAACTGTATCATCTTGTGGAAGAACTTGAAACGTTACAGGATGCAAAGCAAATTATTGAGAATTACAAAGCAGAGTATCAGCAGTACCTTGGCGATGTCCCTGATTTTATTATGAAGGAGGACGAAGCGGGTTTTTATTCACGGCTTGGATTTGCTACGATTAACGAGAGTGTGCTTACGGTAGAGTATAAATTTTCGTATACTTCTGGCGGCGGAATGGCACAGAGGTCGTTTACTGTACCCATGACGGAAGAAACCATTGCAGAGCTGATCAAGGTGCTGGAAAGCAAACTGACAGCAACTGCCTTTGCTAAAGAGCAGCGAACACTGATGACAAAGAAACTGCGGGAGTTCATCAAAGCACGTGATCACTTCACCTGCTGCAACTGTGGCAACTCTACCAGTATTGAGCCGAATCTTTTGCTGGAGATCGACCATATTATTCCTGTGTCCAAGGGCGGTCGGACCGTAGAAGATAACCTCCAGACCTTATGCTGGAAATGCAATCGGGCAAAGAGCAACAAAATCATGGGTTCATAACAGGGATCATATCTTCCATGATATTCCAAAGAAATAGAACTTCGCGAATAGCAGGTAAAAGATCAACATTGTGGCAAAAGTCTTTTCTGTAAAATCATCTCAAATACACTCCGATCCAATAAGCCAATGATCAATCACTCAGTCAGCCCGAGCAAAAGGTCAGCAAAGCCTGGGTTTGATAAGAGAGCAGGTGAATCCATGGCAAGGCAAACAAAACTGATTTACGCTCTAAAAGATGGAGAGATTACCAGCATCGCCGATGTTGAAAGCGGTCTGAAGTGTGGGTGTGTATGCCCCGCCTGCGGCGAACCTCTTGTTGCGAAAAAAGGAAGCAAGGTAATGCACCATTTTGCCCATCATGCTGGAACAAACTGTGAGTATGGTTACCAAACCTCTCTGCATCTGGCCGCAAAAGACATTTTGTCCAAAGCAAAAAAGATGGTTATTCCCAGAGTTAGATTTACTTTTCCAGGAACAAATAAAAGCGAACTGATTAGTGGCGAAAAAGAAATTCCTATTGATTCCGTCGAGTTGGAAAAGCGCTTTGATGATATCATTCCGGACATTGTTGTTTATTCGAGAGGAAAATATTTTTTTGTAGAAATATTTGTTACACATCAAGTGGATGAAAACAAACTTGCCAAGTTGAAAAAAGCGAATATTTCAACGATTGAAATTGATTTAAGCAACATTGATCGTATGATTTCACCAGAGGAGCTTAAAGAGGCTCTCTTGCAAAACAACGATCACAAGAAATGGATTTATAATGCGGTCATACCCAAATGGATAAATAAATTCAGACAGATTGCTGACAAAATGAAAGTAACGGATGGATTTACATCCCGTGTATACAATTGCCCTATCTATATGCGAATTTGGGGTGGACGTGTTTATGCAAATGCAATGGATGATTGCTGGCAGTGTAAATATCATATCGCTGACTCAGCGAGATATATTTTGTGCTCTGGTAGAGAGCAAATCGCACACATAGAAGATTTTAAAATTTCTGAGGAAGTTCGTTTCAGGCAGAGGGAAGAATTAGTGAAATCGAGGTTGTCTGAATCAAAAATCCCGCATTATTGTCCGTTTTGTGGTGCAAAAATGGTGGAGCGATGGGGGAGATTTGGCCCTTTTTGGGGATGTAGCAGATATCCGTATTGTGATGCCACAATGGCGGCCGATGAATAGAAACCTGGATCCGCAATAAATAAGAAGTGCCGTAAACCGACTATAGCGCCCCCGGAAAGCGTGTGGCTTTTGAAAACAGGAATCACCCAGAGACCGACTTCTTACCAGGTAAGCCTTTTCGTGAGGTATTTATCCAAAAACACCAGAAAGGCCCACAGCTTTTTCTTTCAGCAAGAAAGGCTGTGGGCAATTTTGGTAATCATCCAGGGCTTTAAGTAAGGGTAAACATCATGTAGGCAATCTCCAGGGGGTTGCCCAGAGTAAATGATTCGGTGATTTCAACCTCGATGGGTGAGGTGGTATTGTACAGCGAAAAAGCCTCTTGAACCTCTATGGTGGTACCAGGGCGCACATTGGCTGTACGCATACTGCTGTCATAAACAGAATCATCTGTGATCAGTGCAGATTCCAGGCCTACGCCATCCTGAAATACTGCGGTACTGACCGAAAAAAACGGGGAAGTGGTCTCGCCGCTGTTGTTGGTCCAGGAATAAGCAATCACGATGGCGGGATCCCCGGCATAGTCCTGGGTTATGGTGGCGGATTCGATTTCCACCGCATAGTCTCCCAATATGGCCGGATTGGTGCGCACTGGCTCCGCCGGTGTTTCGGCTATGCTTGTTTCTGCGCCATTGAGGATGTCATCTAGAGACGTGAAAGTTGTTATCATGCCTCCTGTCATGGCGTCCAGTACCTCGTCTGACGTATCAATCTTCCACTCGTTTTCCACGAGGCTCAAAAGAATGTCTACCGTGTTGGTCACCTTGTCATCCGTATGGTTCTCTGCGACTTCACAAAAGGTTTCGATGGATAATTCGCTGAGCTCTTCTTCACTGGGCTGCTGGTCAGCCGGCAGGAAAGCATATCCCAGAGCGCGGGAGAACAGTTCTCCCATCCACTCGGAAAAGACAGCTCTCATATCGATGCTGGTAAATTCCACTGTTACTGTAGCAGTTCCTGCTTTCGCGTCTTCGGTGGAGTCGGTGATCTGATAGGTCAAACCGGACGCAATCGGTTCCAACAGCTGCTGGGTGTATGCGTCATCTTCTGCGCTGTCTTCTGAACTGGCGAGATCCGTATTTCCCCAGTATTGCCGCATTGCGTTGACGTCAGCGCTCTGAAATGCCTGGATGGCATCCTCTACCACCGATTCCGCCGACGCCCTGCCGCTGCAGCCCGCCAGAGAGACCAGCAGGACGACGGTCAGAACCATACACATGAACTTTTTCACTTTTTGTTTTCCTCCTTTTTATATTTCCGATTTCGGGTTTGAGTTCAGTATAAAGGGGGTAATATCCCATAAAAAGGATTTTGTGAACTTTGCTCCAGGCTGGAAGCAGCATATATATCTGAGATCTGTGATGGACAGGATAAAGAGTGATCTCCTGTATAATAAAACAAATAAAAATTTATTCCTATTTGAACCGATAAAACTGTATTTTATTTAAGTATATCATGCCTTCTCTCAGCATGCAAGATATTTGTCGGTTCATCGTCGACTCAGTTTCCGAAGCTCAGGCTGCTGACTCGTACGGTCAATAGGCTGTGGTGGCTTTCAAAAAATGGAGTCCATGAGCAATCGAATTTTTCTATTAGGATTAAACCCAGAAAGTAGAATAGGAAAAGTGGAGGCAAATAGATGGATGAATTATTTCAACCAAGCATCAATGATTGTGAAAAACGGCTTTTGAAACTCTACGAAAACATCCTGACTGATCAAAATCCAGTTTGCACAAAGTGCAAAAGCAATAATACTGATCTAACAAGTCCAGTGGGAGCCTGGGTTGTAGGGAATAAGTTTTACAGCCACAGTAAGCGGATTTTATTTGTTGGCAAAAATGCCCGCGGGAACCCTGGCAAGAGCTATCATGGGTTTCAGGTTGTTTTTAGCACTGCGAGAAATTGTCTCTGGAAAAAGCCATGGCCCTACTGGAATTATACCAGAGCAATTACAGATGCTGTTTATGGAAATGATGACATTGAAAATATTGCATTTACGAATCTTGTAAAGTGCAATGATTCCGATGGGAAGGACAGTACTTCTGAACACACAAAAGAGTACTGTATATGTCAACTGAAGGTGATTGGAAAAGAAATTGATATCATTCGCCCGACCCATATTGTCTTTTATACCTCATGGACATATGATGATTATATTCCTCTTATTTTCGATACTTATACTGAAATAGAAAAAAGAAAAGTAAAAATAGGCAAAAAAGAGATGCCATGGATGGAAGCGATTGGACAACTGAATGACAATCTCATCAAGATCCTGAGAGTTGGTCATCCGGAAAGAATGAAAAAGGATGAATACGTATCCGCTATAAGCAAATGGATTCAGCTTTGACATCAATCTGTGTAAACGCATCCTTGATTGGTCGATTTCTAAAACTTGCGTTAATCCGGAAAATGTGATATATATTATACGAAATATGCTTCGCCTTACCTGCCTGAAAGGAGGCCGTCATGACCGCCGTCATTTATGCCCGCTATTCTTCCGACAACCAGCGGGAGGAGTCCATTGAAGGCCAGATCCGTGAATGCACTGCCTACGCTGAAAAGAACGGCATCACTGTGGTCAAGCACTACATTGACCGCGCCTATTCAGCCAAGACCGCGAATCGTCCGGAGTTTCAGCGGATGGTGAAGGACAGCGAACGGCGTCTGTTTGACATTGTCCTGGTCTGGAAACTGGACCGTTTTGCCCGGGACCGGTACGATGCAGCCCATTACAAGCACATTCTCCAAAGGAACCATGTAAAGCTGGTGTCTGCCACTGAACCTATTTCAGACAGCCCTGCCGGCATCATGATGGAAAGTATGCTGACCGGCATGGCTGAGTATTATTCCGCTGAGCTGTCCGAAAAGGTGGTGCGCGGTATGACAGAGAACGTCCTGAAGGGGAAGTACAATGGCGGCACCGTCCCGATCGGGTATGTGATTGACGAGAATCGCTTTTTTCAGATTGACCCTTTGAAAGCTCCCTTTGTAGTAGAAGCCTTCAAACGGTATGCCGAGGGTGCCACCATGAAAGGGATCATGAACTGGCTCAACAGCCAGGGCGTGACAACCAACCGCAATCAGAAATTCACCTATAACAGCGTCCAGACCCTGCTGACCAACCGGCGCTATATAGGGGAGAACCGGTTTCAAGACATTGTGATGCCGGACACGATTCCGGCCATCATCGAAAAAGAACTGTTCGACCGTGTTCAGGAAAAGATTGCAAAAAATCGCCGGGCCCCGGCCCGGCACAAAGCAGAGGACGACTATCTGCTTACCACCAAGCTGTTCTGCGGGATGTGCGGGGCTATGATGTTTGGTGAGTGCGGCACCGGCCGGAACAAGGTTGTCCACCACTATTACAAGTGCGCCAATGCCAAGCGCACACGAAGCTGCAAAAAGAAAACGGTCCGCAAGGTCTGGCTGGAAGACCTGGTGATAAATGCCACCCTGGAGATGCTCCAAGATGACCAGGCCATCGACGCCATTGTGGAAATGGTGATGCAGCTTCAGGATCAAGAAAATACCACGCTGCCCCTCTTGGAAAAGCAATTGAAGGAGACCGAAACTGGCATCCAGAATATGCTCAATGCCATCCAGGTCGGTATCCTGACCAGTTCCACAAAAGAACGCCTGGAAGCCCTGGAGGCCCAGAAGAAGGAACTGGAAGTCAGAATCACCGAGGAAAAGCTGGCCAAGCCCAAGCTCAACGCCGACTTCGTAAGATTCTGGCTGACCCGGTTCCGTAAGCTGAACCCGCAGATTAAGAGCCACCGGGAAACCCTGGTCAACACCTTTGTGAATGCCATCTATCTCTATGACGACAAAGTTCTGATTACCTTCAACTACAAAGAAGGAACCAAAATTATTTCACTGGATGACGTAGCCGCTCTGGCTGCTTCCGGGGAAAGCGGTTCGGATTTGGGTTGCTTGCCTCCACCAGACCCTGCATACGAAAGTATGCAGGTTTTTTGTCTTTTTGCCGGGCAAAACAAAAGCCCCGCGGGAGGCCTGGGGCCTCCCTGCGGGGCGGAATGTTTCAGAAGTCCGAAACAGCCGAATTACTCAGCGTCGGCAGTGCTGGAGACGGTGATGGTCTCGCCGGGCTTGCCCTCGGTCTCGATGGCAGCCAGCAGAGCGCGGGCATCATTGGAAGCGTTGGTGGCGCCGGAGATGCCGTCGATGTCAGCAGAGTTGCCAGCGGCCAGGATGTTCTCGCTCAGCTGGGGAGTCCACTCAGAGGGAGCGGGATCCATGGGGTAAGTGTCGGGAGTGGTCTCACTCTTCTTGTTGCCGTCAGCGTCGTAGCTCTCGAAGGTAGCGGAAACCATCTTGCCGTCCTTGTACTCCACCACCAGCTGGTTGCGCCAGCCGTAGTCAGCCTCGGCAGCAGCATCGTCCATCTGGGCGGTGTAGACGCCGTCGGCCATAGCGGTGTTCTCAGCAGAAGCAGCGCTGTCGGCGGTGTTCTCAGCAGTGGAGCTGGCAGCGGTGCTGCTTGCGGCGGTGGAGCTGGCAGTATTGCTGCCGCAGCCAACCATGGCCAGCATGGCAATGGCAACGATTGCAACGGAAATCTTCTTCATGGTATGTAAATCCTCCTAAACATGATGCTGCCCGCCTCTCTCGTGTATCAAAGGGGCAGCGTGATGAATCATAGCAAATTGGAGTAGGCTTGTCAAGATAAGGGCCGCAACATTTTCTAAGCAATACCGCCCGCCTGTAAAAAAACAGGCGGGCGGTATATTATGCCGGGGGAGAATCGGGATGGAATTACTCCAGACGCAGCAGATCCTGGCCGGGCTGGATGGCGCCGGAGGCCAGCACCTTGACGGCGCTGTAGTCATCGGTGTTGCAGACGATCATGGGGGTGGTGCACAGGTAGCCTGCGGCCTTGATGGCCTCCATGTCGAAGCTGATGAGCAGGTCGCCCTTCTTGACCTTCTGGCCGGCCTGGACGTGAGGCGTGAAGTACTTGCCCTCCAGCTTGACGGTGTCGATGCCGATGTGGAGCAGGATCTCAGCGCCGGTGGAGGTCACCAGGCTGACAGCGTGGTGGGTCTCAAAGAGGTTGTCCACCAGGGCGTCGGCGGGGGCGTAGAGCTTGCCCTCCGAGGGCTCGATGGCGGCGCCTTCGCCCAGGGCGCAGGAGGCAAAGGCCTCGTCCTGCACCTCAGCCATGGGAACCACGGTGCCGGCCATGTGGGCCCCCAGGGTGGCGGCAGTCATGGTCTTGGCGGGGGCGGCGGGCTTGGGAGCGGGCTCAGAAGGAGCCGGGGCCGGGGCGGCAGCGTCCAGGGCGTCGGCGGCAGGGGTCTCCATGAAGTCCACCAGGTTGGATTTGATGACGGCCACCTGAGGCCCATAGATGACCTGCAGGCCGTTGCCCTTGTGGATGATGCCCGAAGCGCCGCTCTGCTTCAGCAGGCTGTCGCTGACCTTGGCGGAATCCACCACGGTGACGCGCAGGCGGGTGGCGCAGCAGTCCACGTCCGAGACGTTGGCCTTGCCGCCCAGGCCCCGGAGGATGGTGGCCGAGACGGTGTCGCCGCCGGCAGCCTTGGCGCCGTCGGGGCCGATGCCGGTCTTTTCCTTGAAGTCGCTGCGGGTGTAGAGTTTGGTCTCCTCGTTGTCTGCCTCACGGCCGGGGGTCTTCAGGTCCATCTTGCGGATCATGACGCTGAAGGTGACGTAGTACAGCACAAAGTATACCAGGCCCACGATGACCACCCAGATCCAGTGGGTCTTCTGGTTGCCCTGGAGGATGCCGAAAAGGGTCAGGTCAATCAGGCCGCCCGAGAAGGTCATGCCCACGCAGACGTTGAGGATGTGCATCAGCATGTAGGCCAGGCCGGCATACACGCAGTGGACGGCGTACATCAGGGGAGCCACAAACAGGAAGGTGAATTCCAGGGGCTCGGTGATGCCGGTGAGCATGGAGGTCAGGGCAGCGGACAGCAGCAGGCCGGCCACGACCTTCCGCTTTTCGGGGCGGGCGGCGCGGTACATGGCAAAAGCAGCGCCAGGCAGGCCGAAGATCATCATGGGGAACTTGCCCGACATAAACCGGGTAGCCTCCACCGAGAACTCGGTGACCGACTTGGATGCCAGCTCAGCAAAGAAAATGTTCTGGGCGCCCTGGACGGTGACGCCGTCGATGACGGCGGTGCCGCCCACAGCGGTCTGCCAGAAGGGCAAGTAGAAGACGTGGTGGAGGCCGAAGGGGATCAGGGCGCGCTCCACCAGGCCGTAGATGAAGGTGCCGGCATAGCCCGAGCTGATGACCAGGTTGCCCAGCATGCTGATGCCGACCTGGACCACAGGCCAGATGTAGAACATGGCGATGCCCACCAGCAGGTAGACGGCGGTGCTGACGATGGGGACAAAGCGGGTGCCGCCGAAGAAGGAGAGCACCTGGGGCAGCTGGATCTTATAGAACCGGTTGTGGAGGGCGGCTACACCCAGGCCCACGATGATACCGCCGAAGACGCCCATCTGCAGGGTGGTGATGCCCAGCATCGAGGTGGTGGTGTTGGGGGGCATGGCGTCCACACCGCCTGCGGCATTGATCATGGCGCAGATGGCGGTGTTCATCACCAGGTAGGCGATGGCGCCGGACAGGGCTGCCACTTCCTTTTCCTTTTTGGCCATGCCGATGGCTACGCCCATGGCGAACAGCAGGGCCAGGTTATTGAAGATGGCGCTGCCGCACTGGTTCATGATGTCCAGAACGGTGTAAATCAGGGAGCCGGGGTGGATGACACCGGTGAGGCCATAGGCTTCCAGCATGGTCTCGTTGGTGAAGGAACTGCCGATGCCCAGCAGCAGGCCCGCAACGGGCAGCAGGGCGATGGGCAGCATGAAGGAACGGCCAACACGCTGCAGCACGCCAAAGATCTTGTCTTTCATGAGATGATTACCTCCTGTCGGTTGATGGTGTGAACGGGGAGAAATCTCTGCCGCCTCTCAGGGCCGTGGGGGCGGCGGAGCATATCGGTCTGCGCCGGGGCGCAGGACTTACGTGGATACAGCGGGGCGCAGGCCGCCGGCCACCCGCTTCAGATGGATGGTCAGGTAGATCAGCTCCTCCTGGGACAGTTCCCTGTGCCAGGTGTTGTGGACGTAGGCGGCAATGCACTGGGCACATTTGTAGTGGCGGGCGCAGCTTCGGGCGATCATCTGCCGGAAAGCGATGTCCTCTTCGTCTTCGGTGTCGGGCATCATCTTGTCCTGGAACAGCCGCTGGGCAAAGTATCGCAGGTGGATCACAAACCGGCTGAAGTCCAGGGATTCCCGGTCAAAGGAACCCTGGTCCCGGTAGAAGTACTCCACCACCTCCACCACACCGTCGATGAGGCGGGTGATGTTGTACATCTCGCTCATATCGGTGTTCAGCTCGGCGTTGACGATGTGGAGGGCGATGAAGGAGGCTTCGTCGGCGTTCAGCTCCACCCCGCACTGGGTGCGGATCCTGTCCAGGCACTTCTGGCCCAGATGGTACTCGGTGGGGTAGTAGCAGAGGATGCTGCCGGCCAGGGGATTGCGGAACTCGATCCCCTTGGCCTTGCGCTGGATGGCAAAGCTGATGTGGTCGGCCAGGGTGATGAGCAGGGATTCGTTGAGAGGCTGGCGGATCTCGGAGCGGATCAGGCCGATCAGCTCCTCGGTGAGGTGAAGGTGCTCCAGGGGGATCTGCTCCACCAGTTCCCGCAGACGGCGCTGGCCGGTCTTGTCCTCCATCCGGTAGACCTTTTCCACCCCGGCGGGGTCTACAAACTGGCCCACCTTCCGGCCAAAGCCCAGGCCCCGGCCGGTGACAATGCTCTCGTGGCCTTTCTCGTCGATGACGCACAGAATGTTGTTGTTGATGACTTTTTTGATCCGCATCCTGCCGCCTCCCTGCTGCGGTGCTGTCCATCTGCCGGCAAAAGAAAAGACCAACCCCCTCAAATGCCTCTCTTACCATAAAAGACATCCACGGAGTTGGTCTAGCCCGCATCACCGGTAACAATCCAACCAGAAGTCTGTATTGTACAGACCTTTCATAACCACTTCTAAAATACCATGCAGGTAGGAAAAAGTCAACAGAAATTGACTTGCCAGGCGGTTTTTCGTCGCTTTGCATGCTTCGCCGGGAGCGGTTCTGACATGATATTCCAGTGCCGCAAAAAAGGACTGGATTTCAGCAGAAAAAGACGGCGCAGGGACTTCCCGCGCCGTCTTTGGGCAGCCTGCCGGGGCAGGCCGGCTTCTGATTCAATTTTACAGGCCCTGGGCGTCCAGTACGTCCTTCAGGGTCTGGGCGGAGGCCCGCAGGGCGGCAATTTCCTCATCGCTGAGGGCGATGGGGACGATGGTCTCCACGCCGTCCTTGCCCACCACGGCAGGCAGGCTCAGGGCCACATCCTGGATGCCGTAGCTGCCATGCTGCACCGAGGAAACCGGCAGGATGGACTTTTCATCCCGGACGATGGCCTCGCAGACCCGGCGCACCGACATGGCGATGCCGTAGTAGGTGGCACCCTTCTTGTCGATGATCTCATAGGCGCTGTTCTTGACCCCGGCGGCCAGGGTTTCCATGGCGGCATCGTGGTCAAAGTAGCCCCGCATCTCGCAGAAGTTGTGGAGGGGCAGGCCCGAGACGTTGGCGCTGCTCCAGGCCACGATTTCGCTGTCCCCGTGCTCGCCCAGGATGAAGGCGTGGACGGCCCGGCTGTCCACCTGCAGGTGCTCACCCAGCAGGTACTTCAGGCGGGCGGTGTCCAGCACCGTGCCGGTGCCGAAGACCCGGTTCTCGGGGAAGCCGCTGAGCTTGGCGGCGGCATAGGTCAGGATGTCCACCGGGTTGGCCACAATCAGCAGGATGGCCTCTTTGTTATACTGGGTGATGGAGGGGATGATGGACCGGAAGATGGACACGTTCTTTTTGACCAGGTCCAGCCGGGTTTCCCCCGGCTTCTGGCCGGCGCCGGCGGTGACCACGATCAGGGATGCGTCGGCCAGGTCGGGATAGTCGCCGGCGTAAATCTTCATGGGCTTGGCGAAGGGCAGGCCATGGCTGATGTCAAGGGCTTCGCCCTCGGCACGGGCCCGGTTGGCGTCGATCAGCACCATCTCGGAGAACAGGCCGCTCTGCATCAGGGCGAAGGCCGAAGCCGACCCCACAAAGCCGCAGCCAATGACGGCCAGTTTGCGTGTGTTCAGGTTGCTCATAAGGTACCTCCTTGTTTTCTATTACTGTGTGTAGAAAGTCAGTCTAAAATACGCCCGTCCCGGGAAAGAGTCACCACCTGCCAGGGGATGAACTTGCCGCTGGCCTGGAGAGCCCGCTGGACGGCGGACTGGAGCCCGCCGCAGCAGGGCACCTCCATCCGGACGATGGTAACACTCTGGATGTCGTTGAGACGGATGATGTCGGTGAGCTTTTCGGCGTAGTCCACCCCGTCCAGCTTGGGGCAGCCGATGAGGGTCACCTTGCCCCGCATAAAGTCCTCATGGAAGGAGGCGTAGGCATAGGCGGCGCAGTCGGCGGCCACCAGCAGCTTGGCCCCCTGGAAGAAAGGCGCCTGGACCGGGGTCAGCTTGATCTGCACCGGCCACTGGCCCAGCCGGGACACCGGCTTTACACCGGCGGCGGGGGCGGGGGCGGGGGCGGGAGCCCCGGCGGCGCTGAACTGCATCATCCGGGAGCCGGGGCAGCCCCCGGCGGGATGGCTGTGGGGCTGGGGGGCCTGCTTTTCGGCCTTGGCCTGCTGGACGGCGGCCTCATCATAGGCGGGGGCTTCCCGCTGTTCAAAGGTGATGGCGCCGGTGGGGCAGCCGGGCAGGCAGTCCCCCAGGCCGTCGCAGAAGTGCTCCCGCACCAGCTGGGCCTTGCCGTTCACCATCTCGATGGCGCCTTCGTGACAGGCGGTGGCACAAAGGCCGCAGCCATTGCACTTTTCCTGGTCTATATGAATGATCTGTCGAATCATGGGCTTGTACTCCTTGCATGAGGGATTGGCGGTTAGTTGTGACTACGGGGATAGTATAGTACAACACAGGGGAAATGTATGTTGTTTTGACAACAAACGGGAGGAAAATGTGACTGGGTCTCCTTTGGGCAAAGCACAGCCGGGCCGGTTTTGCACCCAAAAAGCGCCGCCCGTGGAAAAGGCAGTGCTTCTTGTCAGGTGTGCAGGATCACCTCGCACCGGTGTTCCAGGTCAAAGGCGGCGAAATAGGCTTCCTCCAGGGGGATCCACCGGGTGCGGAAGTTTTCCAGGTTGACCCCCGGCCGCCGGGCAATCCGTTCCAGGCGGGTGTCCAGGTCGGCAGTGACAAAGACATGGAGGTCGTAGCAGGGCCACAGGTCGGGGTGGCAGCTGTAGGAGCCCTCCGCCACAATCACCGGCTTCCAGGGGGCAGTGACCGGGGGCTTCAGCCGGCCGGTGTGGCAGTCGTAGGGCTGGTAGACGGCGTCCCTGTGTTCCAGCAGGGGGGCCAGGGCCTCGGCCCGAAACCGCTCCCGGTCAAAGTTGCCCCCGGGCTGGGCCATCCGCTGGGGGGTGCGCTGCTGGGGCTGGAGGAAGAAGTCGTCGGCGTGGAGGACGGTACAGTCCAGCTGCTGCGCCAGCAGGGCGGCGGCGGTGGTTTTGCCGCTGCCGCACCGGCCGTCAATGGCCACCGCCAGATGGCCTTTCTGGTCCAGCAGGCGGCGCACTGCGCACAAAAGTTCATCCAGGCCGGCGTGGGACTGAAGGGTGGAAACGTTTTCCGGGATGTTGTGATTCATGAATACATTCCTTTTTGTAATTCAAGTGAAAAGGGCCTCTACCTTATTATAAAAAAGATTCGTCCCGGCGCAAGAGGGAAAGCGTTTTTGAACGCAAGCCGATGGCTTTTAGACGCAAAACAAAAAATTTGGAAACCGAAAAAAATTCCACCGAGGCAGATGGACAAGCGGGTTTGTATGTGATGTTCTTATTAATACTGCAATTCCTGCAAAAGGCTGCGGAGCCGTGCCAAAAGGACGGTGAGCAGTTCTTTTGACAGGCGGGCCGGCACCTGGATGGACAGGCGGACCGGCCATGTCAATCACGAAGAGGATAAGAAGAAAGGAACGGTTCAGAAATGAAAAAGATTTCCCGTAAAGGCTTTCTGAAGATTGCCGCTGCCGCCGCCATGAGCGGTGTGACTGCCGGTGCCCTGGCTGCCTGCGAGTCGGCCAGCTCGGCTGTGTCGGCTGCTTCGGGCGCCGGTTCGGTGGCAGCAGGTGCCACCTATATCCCCGGCACCTATGAGGCCACTGCCGCCGGCATCAACGGCGATGTGAAGGTCACCATGACCTTCACCGAGAACGCCATCACCGACGTGGTGCTGGATGTCTCGGGCGAGACCCCCTCCATCGGCGGCGCTGCTGCCGAGGACCTGAAGAACGCACTGATGGAGGCCCAGGGCGCTGATATCCAGCCTGTCTCGGGCGCCACCATCACCTCCAACGGCGTCATCAAGGCTGCCCAGAAGTGCATCGACCAGGCCAAGGGCGTGGCCACCATCGAAGTGGTTAACCTGCCCACCGGCGACGAGAACGACTGGCTGGGCACCGAGCCCACCATCGATGAGGCTTCCATCACCGATACCTGGGACACCGATATCCTGATCGTGGGCGCCGGCAACGGCGGCATGGCCGCTGCTGCCTTCGCAGCCCAGAACGGCCTGAACTTCCGCATCATTGAGCAGAACAGCGTGGTCCAGGACACCCGTCACTGGTACGGCGCCATCGACACTTCTGCCGCCAAGGCTGCCGGCGCTGAGCCCTGCGACCGGGCCAAGCTGCTGAGCGAGATTTCCCGCTATGCTTCCGGCAAGTGCGACCAGCGCGTGGTCCGCACCTGGATCAACGAGTCTGCCGCCATGCACGACTTTGTGTCGGGCATTCTGGAAGGCGAGTACGGTTATACCTGCGAGTTCACCTCCGGTTCCGAGGCTGCATGGCCCGCAGAGAACGCCGAGCACAACACCGACTACCTCTACCCCGTGGAGGAGCACAACTACATGGCTTCCGAGTCCGCTGCCGGCATGCAGCGCAACCAGGTCTTCCAGGACTACATCGAGAAGCTGGGCTACTCCATCGACTTCAACACCGCTCTGGCCAAGCTGGAGAAGGACGACACCGGCCGCATCACCGGCGTTATCGCCCAGAGCAACGACGACGGCCACTTCATCCGGATCAACGCCTCCAAGGGCGTCCTGCTGGCCTGCGGCGGCTACCCCGGCAACCCCTACATGATGGAGCAGCTGGATCCCCTGGGCACCAGTGTCACCACCGCCTGCTCCTACTCTCCCGCCGACAAGGGCTACGGCATCCGTGCTGCTGTCTGGGCCGGCGCCAACCTGGACAAGGAAGCAGCCCCCATGCTGTTCGACCGCGGCATCGTGGCCCCCGGCCAGGATGCAGGCTATGTGGAAAGCTCCAGCGCCTTCGGCGGCAAGGCTTTCCCCGGCACCATCAAGCAGTACAACCCCGGCACCCAGCCCTTCCTGAAGGTCAACCGCCACGGTGAGCGGTTCGCCAACGAGAGCTGCCCCTACAACGATATCGTCTACGCTGCTGCCCATCAGCCGGGCCGCGTCTACGCCCAGATCCACGACGACAACTGGTATGAGGACGTGCAGCGCTTCCACACCATCGGCTGCTCGGCCCAGACCCGCAACGGCGGCCCCGACTACGTGCTGCCCCAGATGGAGCAGGCCGAAGAGGCAGGCTGCTTCTTCAAGGCTGACACCCTGGAGGAACTGGCCGACAAGCTGGGCTTCACCGGCACCGACAAGGAGACCTTCCTGGCCACCGTCGAGCGGTACAACGAGCTGTACGACCAGCAGAACGACGAGGACTTCGGCAAGCCCGCTTACCGCCTGAGCGCCATCCGCAAGGCTCCCTTCTACGGCTGCTGGCTGGGCGCTTCGCTGCTGACCACCGAGCAGGGCATCGCCATCAATGAGAACTGCCAGGCTCTGGACACCAACAACGAGCCCATGCCCGGCCTGTACATCACCGGCGATATGTCGGGCAGCTTCTTCGCCAACAACTACCCCTGCCTGATGGCAGGTGTGGCCTGCGGCCGTACCATGACCTTCGCCATCAAGGCCATCAAGCAGATGGCCGGCATCGACAACGTCTGATCACGGCCCGACCCTGAACTGAACCCATAACGCAAGAGGACCGCAGAGCGTTCGCTCTGCGGTCCTTTTTGTACGTCTGCGTGCAAGCCGGTCAGCGGATCTGCCCGTCCCCGTGGATGATGTACTTGTAGCTGCACAGCTCGGCCAGCCCCATGGGCCCCCGGGCGTGGAGCTTCTGGGTGGAGATGCCCATCTCGCAGCCCAGGCCGAACTCGCCGCCGTCGGTGAAGCGGGTGGAGCAGTTGACGTACACCGCCGCGCTGTCCACCGCTGCGGTGAACAGGTCGATGTGGGCGGGGGTCTGGCTCAGGATAGCCTCACTGTGGCCGGTGGAGTGGAGGGCGATGTGGTCAATGGCCTGGTGGACGTCCTCCACCACCCCCACCGCCAGGATGTAGTCCAGGAACTCGGTGTCAAAGTCCCGGGGGCCGGCGGGGGTGCCGGGAATGATTTGGGCGGCCCGGGCATCCAGCCGCAGCTCCACCGGGTGGAGGCCTTTGGCGGTGCGGTCGGGGCCCAAACGCCGGGCCAGTTTGGGCAGGAATGCAGCGGCAATGTCCTTGTGGACCAGGCACACTTCCTCGGCGTTGCAGACGCTGGGCCGGCTGGCCTTGGCGTTTTCGATGATGTCCAGGGCTTTGTCCTGGTCGGCGGTGTCGTCCACATAGATGTGGCAGATGCCGGTGCCGGTCTGGATGCAGGGGACCTTGGCGTTTTCCACGCAGGCCCGGATCAGCCCGGCGCCGCCCCGGGGGATCAGCAGGTCCACATACCCCACTGCCGTCATCAGGGCATTGGCCGAGGCGTGGGTGGTGTCCTCCACCAGGCTGACAGCGGTTTCGGGCAAGCCCGCCGACCGTACCCCCTGGCGCAGGGCGTCCACAATGGCCTTGCTGGACCGCCAGGCTTCCTTGCCGCAGCGGAGGACGCAGGCGTTGCCGCTCTTGAGGGCCAGGGCTGCCGCGTCGCTGGTGACGTTGGGGCGGCTCTCATAGATGATGGCCACCACCCCCATGGGGACGGCGGTCTTTTCAATCACCAGGCCGTTGGGCCGCTCCACCCGGCGAAGCACCGCCCCCACCGGGTCGGGCAGGGCGGCCACTTCCCGGATGCCCTGGGCCATCCCGTCCAGACGCTGGCCGTTGAGGGCCAGCCGGTCCAGCATCACCTCCGAGATGCTGCCCCGGGCAGCCTCCAGGTCGGCGGCGTTGGCGGCCAGGATGGCCTCCCGCCAGGCGGGATCTTCCAGGGCCTGGGCCATCCCCAGCAGGGCGCTGTTCCGCTGCTGGGTGCCGGCCAGGGCCACGGCGCTCTTGGCCTGCCGGGCGGCGGTGAGAATTTCCTGTGTGGTCATGGGTCAGCCTCCTTTTCAGTGGGCCCGGGGCCGGGCCGCAAAGCGGGTGCCTGCGGGCTGGCCCCCGGCAATTTTGTACAGCAGTTCCGGGTGGCAGCCGTTGGCGATCACCATCTCCACCCCGTCGGCGGTGACCATCTGGGCGGCCCGGAGCTTGGTGGCCATGCCGCCGGTGCCCAGGGCCGAGCCGGCCCCGTCCGACAGGCTGAGGATCTCGGGGGTGATGGCCTCCACCAGGGGGATCAGCCGGGCGTCGGGATGGGTCCGGGGGTTGGCGGTGTACAGCCCGTCGATGTCGCTGAGCAGCACCAGCAGGTCGGCCCGGGCGCAGCAGGCCACAATGGCCGCCAGGGTGTCGTTGTCGCCGATGGAGGAAATCTCGGTGGTGGAAACGGTATCGTTTTCATTGATGATGGGCAGGGCCCCCAGTTCCAGCAGTCGGTAAAGAGTGTTCTCGAAATTCTGCCGGCGGTCGGCGTGCTCCACGTCCACGCCGGTCAGCAGAATCTGGGCCACCGTGTGGTTGTATTCCGAGAACAGCCGGTCGTAGGTGTACATCAGTTCGCACTGGCCCACGGCGGCGCAGGCCTGTTTGCCCGCCATGTCGGCGGGGCGGCTGGGCAGGGACAGCTTGCCCACCCCCATGCCGATGGCGCCGGAGGACACCAGGATCATCTCGTGGCCGGCGTTTTTCAGGTCGCTCAGGACCTTAACCAGCTCTTCGGTGCGGCGGATGTTCAGCCGGCCGGTGGGATAGGTGAGGGTGGAAGTGCCCACCTTGATCACAATACGCATCCTGTCAGCCCTCCCGCATCTTGAGGGTCTTTTCGTAGGCGGCGATGACGGCGTCGGTCACGGCCCCCCGGAAACCCTGCTCTTCCAGCACCCGGACACCCTGGATGGTGGTGCCGGCGGGGCTGCAGACGGCGTCCTTCAGGGCACCGGGGTGGATGCCGCTTTCCAGCAGCATCTTGGCGGTGCCCAGCATCATCTGGGCTGCGTACTGCTGGGCCTTGGCCCGGGGCAGGCCGCAGGCCACCCCGCCGTCGGCCAGAGCCTCCACAAACTGGCACACCCAGGCCGGACCGCAGCCCGACACGCAGCAGGAGGCGTCCATCAGGTTTTCGGCCAGGGGGTCCATCCGGCCGGCCCCTGCCATCAGGCGGCAGAATTCCGCCTCTTCCTCCGCGGTGAGGCCCTGGGTGCAGTAGGGGATCATCCCCTCCCCCACACCGGCGGGCATGTTGGGATTGATCCGCACCACCGGGTAGTCTCCGCCGGCCATCTGCTGGATCTGGGCCATGGATAGGCCCGCCGCCATGGTGCAGAGGATGAAACGATCGTTCCGGGCGGCGAACACCGGCTGCAGGGGGGCCAGCATCCCGGCCATCATCTGGGGCTTGACCCCCAGGAACACCACGTCACAGCCGGCGGCCTCCTGGTTGGAGCCGGTGCGGCAGCCCAGCTGGGCGGCCAGGGCCCCGGCCTTGGCCGGGGTGCGGTTTGCCAGCAGCACATCCGAGGGCGCCCAAGTGCGGCAGACCGCCCGGGCCAGGGCGCCGCCCATATTGCCGCATCCAATAAAGCCAATCGTTTTCATGGGAATACCTCCTTTGATTTGGGCCTGCCGCAGGACGGCACGCGGAAAATGATGCTTCCATATTACCCGGATTGAAACCCAAAATCAAGTCCCGGGGGAGCAGTTGACAAAACCTGCCTGCGGGGTGTAAAATAAAAACAGAATGGGTATGTATGCCGATCCAGATCAGAAAGGGGGCAGGCGCATTGCGCAGAAAGCATGTATGGCTGGCGCTGCTGGTAGCAGGGCTGGTATTATTGGTGATGAGCGGATGTTCCCAGGCCAAACAGGCGGGGACCCGCAGCGTCTCCACCGCAGCGGATCTGATCGCCCAGATGGCGGATCAGGAGGTGTCCACCTCCGACTCCCCGCTGGAGAGCGGCACCGCGGCTGCCGCCACCCATCTGCTGAAAAACCGCAGCACCGTGGTGACCGGGGAAGAGAACGGCCTGCTGGCCCAGGCCCTGCGGGACTCCGCAGACGCGCAGCGATATAATCCCCGCAGCACCCCCACCGTCAACGGCGTTGTCCGGATGGCACGGCTGTTCCTCTATCCGGGGGACTGGAGCGAGGATGAAGTGGCCCGGGCCATTGTGACGGCCCTGGGGGAGATGGAATCTGAACTGCCCGCTGACAACCGGGACAAGCAGATCACCACCGACAGTTACATGGTCTATACATACAGCTACTCGGTCAGCGTACGCCAGGCCTACAGCGATCAGGCGTCGGCCTGGGTGGTGGGCGTCGGGATCAATCAGACCGCCAAAGAAGAGCACAAAACCTGATATGCAGAAAAATTCACAGGAAAAAAGTGCAGTATTTTTTTCAGTCTGTGACAAAAGATTCATTTTGCGTGCCCTTTAAAAATTGTCTCTGCTTTGAAATAAAAAGTTCAAATCCTTTAAAGTGCTCCTGCTGAAAGGCTGGAGCACTGTTTTTTATAAAATGTAAATTTTGCAATCCAAGATTTAGTGAAAAATGGTACGATTGACAAATCGTGGAAGATGTACTATTATATGACTAGACGGGGTGGGGGCCGTCCCCATTCCGTAGGTCCAAAACTCAAAACAGGTTACCCCTTAGCAAATTTACTTCCCCCAAAGAAGTAAAGGTCCCATGAAACCCAAGCGCAATCTTTCCCTGGCGCTGTCTGGTGTTCCGGCTGCCGGCCTTCCGGCTGGTGTTCTGGTACGTCCAGGCAGTAACTCTCAAAGACCCTAGTTCCTTTTCGTGAGGAGAAAGCCCCCGGCGGTGCGACGCCGGGGGCTTTTTTGACGCCTTTCGGGCCGGTGGGTGCCAAAAGCCCCGAAAAACCCCGCCGGCCCCGGGGGCCGCCGCACCCGGCCCCTGCATAGGCTGGGAGAGCAGGGAGGCGGGAAAGGTCCAGCATCTGATTGATTTTTCAGACTGAACATGGTACACTTCCTCTGTACAGAACAAGGAATGCAAAAGAAGAAATGAGGAAGCTATCATGGTTGCACTGTTGTTGTCCGTCATCGGCCAGCAAGGGGTGGATGCGCTGGCGTTTCTGCTGGCGTTTGTCCTGACGGCCCTGCTGACCAGTTTGTTCCGGGGGCGTCTGCCCCAGGACCATGGCCGTGCCTATGCGGTGAACGGCGCCTTGTCCAAGGGCAAGGCCCGGGGCGCGGGATTGATCTTCGTCTTGTGTATTGTACTGGTGTCCCTGGCCTTTATGCCTTTCCACCTGGAAACGGTGATCTACATGGTGCTGCTGATTGCATCCATGCTGTCGGGCTACCTGGACGACGCCTCCGACATCGCCTGGAACGAGTATAAAAAAGGCCTGATTGATTTTGTGATCGCCGCTGTGGCCGGCATCACCTACCTGAACTTCAACGGCTGCGGGGTCCAGCTGCTGGGCTGGTATTTCGTGCTGCCCTACCCGGTGTACCTGCTGCTGATCATCATCCTGATCTGGGCCAGCATCAACGTGGTCAACTGCACCGACGGTGTGGACGGCCTGTCGGCCAGCCTGGCGGTGGTGAGCATGGGCACCTTTGCCCTGCTGTACGTCGACCACCTGGGCAGCTATGTCACCGCCACGGTGGTGTTCATCGGCTCCCTGCTGGCCTACCTGTGGAGCAACGCCAAGCCCTCCACCGTCCTGATGGGGGACGCCGGCAGCCGGGCCATGGGCTTTTTCCTGGCCCTGCTGGCCCTCAAGTCGGGCCACCCCTTCGCCTTTGTGCTGGCAGCCCTGGTGTTCATCCTGGACGGCAGCCTGGGGATCATCAAGATCAGCCTCAAACGGTTCCTCCACATCAGCGTGCTGAAAAACACCCTGACCCCCCTCCACGACCACGCCCGCAAGCGGCTGGGCTGGAGCGATGAGCAGGTGGTGCTGCGGTGGGTGATCGCCCAGTGCGTCGTCTCGGCGGTGCTGGTGGCGGCTGCAAGCCCCTTCGCATAAAAATGGACAGCCCCGCTCGGGTTTGAGCGGGGCTGTTTTGGTATCCCGGCCGGTCGTGTTGACAAGTACACTTGTCTATGCTATACTGATGATGCAAATAAAACTTGTCATACCACAAAGGAGGTACCGCCATGGACAAGGAAGAAATCCTGCGCCGGGCGCAGATGGAAGGCAACGGCGAATATGAGGACCATGTACAGCTGCAGATTTTGCGGCGCAGCGTCCTGGTGATCCTGGGGCTGTGCGCGGTGTTCTGGCTGGCCCGGGCATCCCGGGCATGGATGGCGGGAGAGGCCCAGGCCAACGTGTGGGATTACCCGGCCATTGCCACGGGGTATGCAGCTTTTGTGCATCTGTGGATGTACCGGCGGCTGAACATGCGGGTCAACCTGGTGGGCGGGCTGCTCTGTCTGCTGGCGTTTGTGATCTTTGTGGTGCAGTTCTGGCTGCATCTGTGAGGAGAGAAAACCAATGAATTCGGAACTGGTGCTGAAAAACCACCTGAAAGAAGCCAGGACGGCAGCGGGGCTGTCCCAGGCCCAGCTGGCGGCCCTGGTGGGGGTGTCACGGAACACCATCAGCTCGATTGAGACGGGGCAGTTCAACCCCACCGCCAAACTGGCCCTGATTTTGTGCATCGCCCTGGACAAGAAGTTCGAGGAGCTGTTCTACTTTGAATCCTGAGAGGGGGAGACACCCATGACCCTGGAACAAGCGAAACAGGCCCAGCGGCGGCAGGGGATTGCCGCCCGGCGGGCCCTGGAACCGGAACAGCGCCGGGCCGCAGACGCAGCCATCTGCGCCCATATCGCGGCCCTGCCCGCCTGGCAGCAGGCAGGGCGGGTGCTGGGCTATGCGGCCTTCGGCGGGGAGCCGGACCTGTCGGCCCTGCTGGAAGGCCAGCCGGGGCGGCTGGTGGCCTGGCCGGTGTGCGGGGCAGGGTGCACCATGACGGCGGCCCTGCCGGCGGCACAGGACGGCTGGGAGACCGGGGCCTATGGCATCCGGGCGCCGGTGCTGGAACGGGCCGTGATCCTGGCCCCTGAGGCCCTAGATTTGATCCTGGTGCCCTGTACCGCCTTTGATGCGGCCTGCCACCGGGTGGGGATGGGCAAAGGCTATTACGACCGGTATCTGCCCCGGTGCACCGCAGCGGCGGTGTACGGGGTGGCCTATGAAGCACAGCGGGTGGAAAAGGCGGCTGTGGGGCCGCTGGACGTCCGCCTGGACGGTATTGTGACCGAGAGGGGGATTTACAGATGGAAATGATGGAACAAAACTGCAATCGATTTCTGGAAGAGCTGGCCTCCAAGGCGG
The DNA here is from genome assembly GCA_904394215.1 of uncultured Faecalibacterium sp. GTDB lineage: Bacteria > Bacillota > Clostridia > Oscillospirales > Ruminococcaceae > Faecalibacterium. Next base: position 1,913 of record CAJFNF010000022.1, on the reverse strand, counting down.
CGGTCCCGGGGGGCGGCGGCGCGTCGGCCCTGGTGGGGGCGGTGGGCACCGCCCTGGGGAATATGGTGGGCTGCCTGACGGTGGGCAAAAAGAAGTACGCCGCAGTGGAGCCGGACCTGCTGGCCCTGAATGAAAAGGCGGTCGCCCTGCGGGTCAGGCTGGAAGGGCTGGTGGAGGCGGACGCCGAGGCCTTTGCCCCCCTGGCCAAGGCCTACTCCATCCCCAAGGAGGACCCGGCCCGGGCGGGGATCATGGCCCAGGCCCTGGAGACCGCCGCTGCGGTGCCCCTGGAGATCATGGAGTGCTGCTGCCAGGCCATCGCCCTGCTGGAGGAATACGAGGCCAAGGGCAGCGTGCTGGCGGTGTCGGACGCGGGCTGTGGGGCGGTGTTCTGCCGGGCGGCCCTGGAGGGCGCCGGGCTGAATGTCAGCGTCAACACCCGCCTGATGGCCGACCGGAGCCGAGCGGAAGAGCTGGACGCCAAAGCGGCGGCCATGCTGGAAGAATATGTACCCCGGGCCGAGGCGGTGTATGCCAAGGTCAGCGGGCGTTTGGGAGGAAACTGAAATGGCACTGTTGCTGAAAGGCGGCCAGGCTGCCGCCGCCATGAATGAGAAGACCGCTGCCCGGGTGGCGGCTTTGACCGCCGCAGGGGTGGTGCCCACTCTGGCGGTGGTGCGGATGGGGGCCCGGGAGGACGACCTGTCCTATGAGCGTGGGGTGATGAACCGCTGCGCCAAACTGGGCATCCAGGTGAAGCCCTATCTGCTGGAAGCAGACGCCTCCCAGGACCAGCTTCTGGCTGTGCTGGGGGAAATCAACCAGGACAGCAGCATCCACGGATGCCTGATTTTCCGGCCTCTGCCGGCCCAGATTGACGACAAGGCAGTGCGATCCACCCTGGCCCCCGAAAAGGACGTGGACGGCATCACAGACGCCTCTCTGGCGGGGGTATTCACTGGCAGCGGGGTGGGCTACGCCCCCTGCACCGCCCAGGCCTGCGTGGAAATCCTGGACCACTACGGCATCCCCCTGGAAGGCAAACGGGCCACTGTGGTGGGCCGGAGCCTGGTGGTGGGCAAGCCGGCGGCCATGCTGCTGGACCGGAAGAACGCCACCGTCACCATCTGCAATTCCCGCACCCGAAACCTGCCCGAGATCTGCCGCAGCGCCGACGTTCTGGTGGTGGCTATGGGCAAGCGGGGCGCCATCGGCGGGGACTGCGTTGCCCCGGGCCAGGTGGTGGTGGACGTGGGCATCCACACCGACGAAAACGGCAAGCTGTGCGGCGACGTCCGCTTTGCGGAGGCCGAGCCGGTGGTGGAAGCCATCACCCCGGTGCCTGGGGGCGTGGGGGCTATGACCACCTCGGTGCTGGCCGCCCATGTGGTGGAGGCAGCAGAGAAAAAGATCTAAACCCACCCGCCGCCCTTAGAGGTAACCCGCAGCCTGCGGCCGCGCCCCTTGACAGGGGCTCGGTACCGTTGACTGCTTCTTTCAGGGCCGGGGGACACCGATAAAAGGGTGGAGGGCTGCGCAGCCGAGCCGCTGCCTGCGGCAGAAACAGGGCACCGCAACCCGGATGGGAATACAACTCCTTGAGGCAGGGCGGCAAAGTTTATGCCATCCCATCCGCCGTGGGGCGCTGCCGCTGTGGAGCAGTTTTCCACTGCAGGAATCCTGCCGTGTGCAAAAAACAAAAACAAAATCCCCGCTCCCGGGAAGGGATGAACCGCTCTAGTAAAAACGGACAATGAAAAAAGAAGGCCTCCTGTGGTAGAATGAAACTACCATAGGAGGTCTTTGCTATGCCGAGAAAATACAGCCATATTCAGAAACACGAGAAAGAGATACTGGAACTTCGCAGCCAGGGAATGACATTGCGGGAGATTGGAGAGAAGCTTGGATTTACG
>CAJFNF010000021.1 GCA_904394215.1 uncultured Faecalibacterium sp. | reverse complement strand
GCGCACTGCCTGGCGGATGGTATCCAGCACCAGGTTCACTGTTTGCTGGGTTGCAGTCTTGTAAGCTACAATGCTGTTGTCGTACAGATCCCGGATCATGGACAGGTACAGTACACCTTGTTTGGTTTGGATATAGGAAATATCGGTCACCCATTTGCGGTTTGGCGCTTCAGCCTGAAAGTCCCGGTTAAGAAGGTTCTGGTACTTATGCAGCTGCTGACCCATCTGCTGCCAGCGTCTGCGGCGGCGAATTTCAGACAGCAAACCGTATTTTTTCATAACACGCAGGATTGTTTTAGGGTTATGGCAGATTGCTTCATTGTTTTTTAGCCACTGCCACATTCTGCGGTAGCCATAGGTATGAAAACATTTGTCCTGCTGATTCCGAATTTTCTCTGCCAATGCGGCGTCTTTCTCGGGTCGGCTCAGATTCTTTACAAAGCTGTAATAGCCACTTCTGGATACCGAAAAGAATCTGCACATGACGAGCACAGAATACTTTTCTCTGTGACGGTAGATGACGGCATATTTTGCCCTGGCTCTCACTTCCTTCCTGTGGATTGCAGAAAATCCCGCAGCAACTCATTCTCCATTTGCAAACGTTTATTCTCCCGTTTATATTCTGCTAATGTTTTGGCTGGCTTTCGTCCACGTTGTTTGCGTATTCCCTGTAGTTCTTTCTTCCGTTCTCGCTTCAGCAGGTCATGCACAGGCTGCTCTCCTTTTAGCCCTAAGGATTCTGCAACTTCTCTCTGACTCATTCCCTGCTCAAGCATTTGCTTGATCTGCGGCAGCAACTCCTGCACTTTCTGATATCTTCTGGACATACAATAACCCCCTGACGTAGTACTTTCATTGTCCTACTTCAGGGGGCTTTTGTCTGTTGTCCGTTTTTACTGGTTCGCTTCATGGCCGCATCCGGGCTTTTGTGGTACCTGCGTATGTTTTGAAGGCGGCGGGGAAAGGACTATACACAAAAAGGGTTTTTATGAATTGACATTTTCTGCGCGATTGTTTAAGATAGACGCAGTATGTCGACTGTATTATTGCGGCCGGCACGCGACACATTGGATTCCACGAAAAAGGGGAGGACTCATCTGGAAAATGGACAATTCTGTAATCGTATCCCTGCGCAACATTGTAGTGGATTTTGACGGCCAGCGGATCCTGAATGGATTGAACCTGGATATCCACGACAAGGAATTTGTGACGCTGCTGGGTGCATCCGGCTGCGGCAAAACCACTACGCTTCGACTGATCGCCGGTTTTCTGGAACCGAATGCAGGCGAAATCATCCTGCACGGCAAAAATATCACTGGCGTGCCGCCTTACCGCCGCCCGGTCAACACGGTGTTCCAAAAGTACGCACTGTTTCCGCATCTGAATGTGTTCGAAAATGTGGCTTTCGGCCTGCGGCTCAAGCACATGGATGAGGACACCATCCGCACCAAGGTGCGGGATATGCTGGAGGTTGTGGGCCTGAAAGGGTTTGAGCGCCGCAGCATCACCCAGATGTCGGGCGGCCAGCAGCAGCGGGTAGCGATTGCACGCAGTCTGGTCAATGAGCCTGAGATTCTTCTGCTGGATGAGCCGCTGGGTGCTCTGGACCTGAAGCTCCGCAAGGAGATGCAGCTGGAGCTGAAGCGCCTGCAGCGGGAGATGAACATCACCTTTATTTATGTCACCCATGACCAGGAGGAAGCCCTGACCATGTCGGACACGGTGGTGGTCATGAACGGCGGCGTGATTCAGCAGGTGGGTACCCCCGAAGAGATTTACAATGAGCCCAAGAACGCTTTTGTAGCCGATTTCATCGGCGATTCCAACATCATTGACGGCGTCATGCACCGGGACTTCCTGGTGTCCTTTGCCGGCGCCCAGTTCCCCTGTGTGGATCGCGGCTTCAAGCCGGAACAGAGCGTCCAGGTGGTGGTCCGCCCCGAGGACATCGAGGTGGTTTCCCCGATGGAAGGCCAGCTGACCGGTGTGGTCAACGACGTCATCTTCAAGGGCGTCCATTTTGAGATGCATGTGGACTGCGATGGCCGGGAGTGGCTGATCCATTCCACCCGGGCCTGCACCCCCGGTGAGCGGATCGGTATGCGGATCGGCCCCAACGAAATCCACATCATGGCACGGTCGGAGGGGTGAACGGGATGAGAGAATACGATAAGCGGCTTGCCGCCCCCTATCTGGTATGGATGGCGGTATTCACCGTTATTCCGCTGCTGATCGTCTGCTACTACGCCCTGACCGATGCTGATGGCAACCTGACGCTGTCCAATCTGGTTTCGGTCAGCGGCTATGGCTCGGTGTTTGCCCGCAGCCTTCTGCTGGCCATGATCGCCACCGTCATCTGCCTGGTGATTGCCTTCCCGGTGGGGTATTTTCTGTCCCGCCTGCGGGTCAACAAGCAGCGGATCATGCAGATGCTGGTGATGCTGCCCATGTGGATGAACTTCCTGCTGCGGACCTACGCCTGGATGGGATTGCTGAGCATCAATGGCCCGATCAACACCCTGCTGGGCCTGGTGGGTCTGGGCCCCTTCAATATGCTGAACACCGCAGGGGCAGTGGTGCTGGGCATGGTTTACAACTATGTGCCCTATATGATCCTGCCCCTGTACACCAGCATGACCAAGATCGACCAGAGCATCGTGGAAGCCGCCCAGGATCTGGGCGCCAACACCACCCAGACGCTGTTCCGGGTTCTGATCCCCATGAGCGCGCCCGGCATCTGCACCGGCATCACCATGGTGTTTGTCCCGGCAGTGTCTACCTTTGTCATCAGCCGGATGCTGGGCGGCGGCGCCAACCTGCTGATCGGCGACCTGATCGAGATGCAGTTCCTGGGCAATAGCTATAACCTGAATGTGGGTTCTGCCATGAGCCTGGTGCTGATGATCATCGTTCTGCTCTGCATGAGCTTTACTTCCAGCTTTGACGAAGACGAAATGGAGGGGGTGTCCTGATGAAAACAAAACATCTCCGCCTGATGCAGCGGACCTATGTGATTCTGTTCTTTGGATTCATGTATCTGCCCATCGCGTATATGATCCTGTTCAGCTTCAATGAGAGCAAGGGCTATGCTCTTTTTACCGGGTTCACCACCAAGTGGTACGCCAGCCTGCTGACCAACTCTTCCATTCTCCGGGCCCTGGTGGTTTCTCTGGAAGTAGCTCTTGTGTCGGCTGTGGTAGCCACCGTGCTGGGCACGGCGGCGTCTCTGGGCATTGCCGGCATGAAACGGACCTCCCGGCTGGTCATCACCAACATCACCTATATCCCGGTGGTCAACCCTGAGATCATCACCGGCATTTCCTTGATGCTGCTGTTTGTGGCCTATCAGCGGTTCGCCGCAGGGGTGTCCTGGCTGCCGGATGTCATCATGGGCATGCCCACATTGCTGATTGCCCATGTGGCCTTCAATGTGCCCTATGTCATCTTCAATGTCAGCCCAAAACTGCGCCAGCTGGACATCCATCTGTATGAGGCGGCGCTGGATCTGGGATGTGATCCCAAGCAGGCCTTCTTCAAGGTGATCCTGCCTGAGATCAGCCCGGCCATCCTGTCCTCCTTTTTGATCTGTCTGACCTACTCCATCGACGACTTCATGATTTCCTACTTCAACTGCGGCACGGTGGAGACGCTGCCCATCGCCATCTACTCCATGACCCGCCGCAAGGTCAGCCCCGAGATCTACGCCCTGTCCACCATTATGTTTGTGGCCATCCTGGCTGTGATCCTGTTCTCCAACACCATGGAAGGCCGCCGCTACAAGCGGGACATCAGCGCCCAGAAGGACTGAGGGGAGGGGGAACATTGATTATGAAACGTCTGTTTGCAGTTGTTTTGTCGCTGGTGCTGGCTGCGGCCTGCACCGGCTCGGCTCTGGCAGCCGACCCCATCCAGGTCACCGATGACATCAGTGTGTCGGGGGATTACGACTGGACCCGCTTTGCTGGCCAGAATGTCACCCTGAACGTCTACAACTGGGGCGAATATATCTCCAATGGTTCGGATGACAGCGTGGACGTGGTGGCGGCCTTTGAGCAGCTGACTGGCATCCATGTGAACTACACCACCTTTGACTCCAACGAGTCCATGTATGCCAAGCTGAAGTCGGGCGCCGCCAGTTACGATGTGATCATCCCCTCCGACTATATGGTGGCCAAGATGATCGACGAGGATATGCTGCTGCCCCTCAACTACGACAATATCCCTAATTTCTCACTGATTGACGAGCAGTACCGGAATCCTGATTACGACCCCGAAAACGCCTATACAGTGCCCTATATGCTGTGCACCACCGGCATCATCTACAACACCACTATGGTGGACCAGGCGCCCACCAGCTGGGCGGATCTGTGGGATGAGCAGTACGCCGGCAACATTCTGATGTTCAACAACAGCCGCGACGCCTACGCTATTGCTGCCTTCAAGGAAGGCAAAAGCATCAATCCCGGCACCCCCGAAGAGGTGGACGAGGTGATGGAGCAGCTGAAGGCTCAGAAGCCGCTGGTGCAGGCCTATGTCATGGATGAGATCTTTGACAAGATGATCGGCGGCGAAGCTGCCATCGGCGTGTATTACTCGGGTGATGCCATCACCATGATTGACGACAACCCCGATCTGGCCTGGGTCTTCCCGGAAGAGGGCAGTGTGCTGTCGGTGGACTGCATGTGCATCCCCGCCACCAGCCAGAACCAGGAAGCCGCTGAGATGTTCATCAACTTTATGTGTGAGGTGGACGTGGGTGTCGCCAATGCTGAGTACATCGGCTATACCACCCCCAGCACGGCAGTCTGGGAACAGCTGGATGACGAGCTGAAATACAGCGAGATCGCCTATCCCTCGGAAGAGGTGGAGGCCAAGGAACAGGTTTTTACGGCCCTCAGCGAAGAGGTCAACAGCGAGCTGGATGTCAAGTGGAGCGAGATGAAGAGCTACAGTGAAGGCGGCAGCGGGTACCTGTTCCTGCTTTTGCTGCTGGCAATGGTTGTGCTGGCCTGCTTCAATATTTGGCGCAAGATGCGCCGGAAGGCACGGAACATGTATTGATGTTCCCGCGCTGTCCGACCGAAAGGAGTACACGATGGAATACCGGAGTTTTTACACCGAACAGATGACCCTGGATGAGGGGGATGTGGACTTTCGGGGACTGATGAAGCCCTCGGCGCTGCTGCGCTGTGCGGAGCATTTGGCCACAGCCCATGCCTGGTCTCTGGGAATGGACAAGGCCTTTTACAGCGCCCGTCACATGGTTTACCTGGTGGGCCGTCAGGCGTTCCAGTTTTACAAGGTGCCAGCCATGCGGGACACCCTGACCCTGACCACCTACCCGGAACAGAGCCGCCGCGCCGCCAACAAGCGGGTGATGGTGGTCTGCGATGAGGGCGGGGAAGAGGTGGCCCGTGTGGACACCCGCTGGACTCTGGTAGACACAGAAACCACCAAGATCATCCGTGCGATCCCGGAAGATATGGAAAAGCACTGGAATGAGCAGGTGGACTGGGAACTGTCCCAGACTGTTCCCAAGGCGGCAGAGCTGACTGCTGCCGGCGTGCGTCGGGCAGGCTACTCCATCTGTGACACCAACCGGCATATCAACAATGCCGCTTATCTGGATGTGGTCTGTGATGCACTGCCCCAGCAGGTAATCGAGCAGGGGCCCATGCAGTACGGTGTCATCAAATACCATCGCCAGGTTCCTTTTGGTGAACAGATGGATCTGTTCTATGGTCAGGCCCAGGGGCAGGAGGGCTCCGGCTGGTATGTAACCGGGCGCAGGGAAGGCAAAGCAGCCTTTGAACTGTTCTGCCGGTTCTAAGAACGGCCAAATCGAAAACTTTTTTGGAAAATTACAAAAAAGTTACAAAAAGGTATTGCAAATTGGAGACAAAAGAGTTACAATATAGTTACAGCAGAGAGCCGTTACGGCGACTGTGAAATCTTTTTCTTCTTGCTTTTGAGGTGTCGGGCGCAGCCACTTCCTCCTCCGGCTGTTCTCCTTCTCAGCTGTATGGTTGTGCCACACAGGCGATGCCTCACTTCGTGTGCAAAAAAGTCCGTCTTGCAAAAGGCGGGCTTTTTTGTTTGGTGTGCAGGGGCAAAAAGACGGCAAAAGAATGACTCTTGTCGGAAAGTTGCAGGATATTCATGCATTGACTATGCAAAGTGACTGTTTTTTGGTATCGCATTTTGCAAAACTTTGTCGCCCGGATATTTTGTATTCCAGCGGCAAATGTGGTATAGTATAGCCAAGTATTTATTTTTGGCGTTGCGCAGAACAAGTGTGGCCGCAGCGTCTCACATGTGGCATAAGAAAAGGAGATTGGATCATGGCATATTTTTATGAAGAACCCTCCCGTACCTTTGGCGAATACCTGCTGGTGCCCGGTTATTCCTCGGCCCAGAACATCCCTGCCGCAGTGAGCCTTAAAACCCCGTTGGTGAAGTACCGCAAAGGGGAAGAAGCTTGCCCCCTTGAAATGAACATCCCGATGGTCAGTGCCATCATGCAGTCTGTTTCTGGCGAGAAGCTGGCCATTGCACTGGCCCGCCAGGGCGGTGTGTCCTTTATTTACGGCTCCCAGAGCATTGAAGACGAAGCTGCCATGGTGCGCCGGGTCAAGACCTACAAGGCAGGCTATGTGGTGTCTGATTCCAACCTGCCTCCCCAGGCTACCCTGCACGATGTGCTGGACCTGAAGGCCAAGACCGGTCACTCCACCATTGCCATCACCGATGACGGCACTGCCGGCGGCAAGCTGCTGGGCATTGTGGCATCCCGTGACTACCGGATCAACCACACCCCTGATGATGCTCTGGTCACTACCTTCATGACTCCCATGGACAAGCTGGTCACTGCTCCTGAGAACACCTCTCTGCACGACTGCAACAATATTATTTGGGACAACAAGATCAACACCCTGCCCCTGGTGGATGCTGAGGGCCATCTGAAATATTTCGTGTTCCGCAAGGACTACAATTCCCACAAGGAAAACGCCAACGAGCTGCTGGATTCCCGCAAGAGCTACGTGGTGGGCGCCGGTATCAACACCCGCGACTACGCCGAGCGTGTGCCCGCCCTGGTGGATGCCGGTGTGGACGTGCTGTGCATTGACTCTTCCGAGGGTTTCTCGGAGTGGCAGAGCCGCACCCTGGGCTGGATCCGCGAGCACTACGGCGACAAGGTGAAGGTGGGCGCCGGCAACGTGGTGGACCGGGACGGCTTCCGTTTCCTGGTTGAGGCTGGCGCTGACTTTGTCAAGATCGGCATCGGCGGCGGCTCCATCTGCATCACCCGCGAGACCAAGGGCATTGGCCGCGGCCAGGCTACCGCTGTGATTGAAGTTGCCAAGGCTCGTGATGAGTACTACAAGGAGACTGGCATTTATGTGCCCATCTGCTCGGACGGCGGTATCGTCCACGACTATCACATCACCCTGGCCCTGGCTATGGGCGCTGATTTTGTGATGCTGGGCCGTTACTTTGCCCGGTTCGACGAGAGCCCCTCCAACCGTGTCCGCATCAATGGCCAGTACATGAAGGAGTACTGGGGCGAAGGTTCCAACCGTGCCCGCAACTGGCAGCGGTATGACCTGGGCGGTGCCACCAAGCTGTCCTTTGAGGAAGGCGTCGACAGCTACGTTCCTTACGCTGGCCCTCTGGCAGACGGTGTCCAGACCACCCTGTACAAGGTCAAGAGCACCATGTGCAACTGCGGCGCTCTGTCTATCCCTGAGCTGCAGGAGAAGGCCAAGCTGACCGTTGTTTCCTCCACCTCCATTGTGGAGGGCGGCAGCCACGACGTTCTGCTTAAGAACTCCACCCCCAGCATCATGAATGGCTAAGTTTAGCGGTTTCGCCTTTGGACGGATCTGCTGGGCAAGGACTTTCCCACGGCAAAAATAGTTTTATGGCCGCCGGTTTTGTACCGGCGGCCTTTTTGTTGGAATAAATGCAGTATAAACGACATGTGTCAAGACATAACACCTGGATTTGACCGGAATTTTGCAAAAAAACTTGCAGAGCCGGTTAAATGATGCTATCATATCGTTAATACGCGCAGGTAAGGGCCTGCTGCATCTGTAGGATTCAACAGACGTTTTGATACAAGAAGAGGGGAAACACTCTATGGAAAATAAAGTCGAAGTCATCCCGTATATTCCCGATGAAGATTATGACAACCCTGCCATGGTGGTGGATTTTTATGAGTTCACCATGGCCAACTGCCTGTTTCTGAACGGCTACAAGGATACCCGTCTGGTCTTTGACATGTTCTTCCGCAAGAATCCGGATGAACAGGGCTATTCCATCAGTGCAGGCCAGCGGAAGCTGACCCGGTTCCTGCTGAATTATCACTTCAATGCCCAGGATATCTGGTGGCTGCGGACCAAGGGGATGAGCGAGGAATTCTGCGAGTACCTGCGGACCTATCGCTGGCAGGGTGATATGTATGCGCTGCCCGAAGGAACCGTCTGCTATCCCAATGTTCAGATGGTTCGGATTGAGTGCGACATGGTGGGTGCCATTCTGATTGAGACCTACCTGCTGCAGACCATCAACTTCCACAGCCTGATTGCCACCAAGGCCACCCGGATCGTAGGCCTGAATACCCACACCCCGCGCAGCGTGATGGAGTTTGGCACCCGCCGCGCCCAGGGCGAGAGCGCTGGCAACGACGGTGCCTATGCCGCTGTGCTGGGTGGATGCGTCGGCACCGCCAACTGCCTGGCAGAGATGAAGTACGGCGCTGAGGTCAAGGCAGTGGGCACTGTGGCCCACAGCTTCATTGAGTTTTTCCCCACCGAATTTGATGCTTTCAAGGCCTTTGCCGATACTTATCCTGATTCGGTGAGCCTGCTGCTGGACACTTACAACATCATGGAGAGCGGTCTGCCCAACCTGATCAAGCTGGATGACTATCTGATCGAGAAGTACCCCAATGATCCCAACAAGCGGGTGAAATCGGCCCGGATCGACTCGGGCGACCTGGCCCGCGGCTCCAAGCGCCTGCGGAAGGCATTGGATGCAGCCGGCAAGCCCTATATCAAGTTGGTGGCATCCAACGCTCTGGATGAGAAAAAGATCGCTAATATGGAGCTGTATGAACACGCTCACTTTGATTCCTATGGTGTGGGCGAGAACCTGATCACTTCGTCTTCGGATCCTGTTTTCGGCGGCGTGTACAAGCTGGTCGCCGTCAAGCAGGCGGACGGCAGCTACCTGCCCAAGATGAAGTGCTCGGACAGCGTCAGCAAGGCGATTATCCCCGGCAAAAAGATGCCGTGGCGTCTGTACGATGCCAATGGCCAGGCCCAGTGCGATCTGATTGCCATGGATGGGGAAGTGATCGAGGCCGGCAAGCCCATCACCATGGTCAACCTGGACCCGGATGCAGTGGAGCGGACCATTACCTTTACCCCGACTGCGGTGAAACAGCTGCTGGTGCCCCATATTCTAGGAGGGCAGCTGGCCATCCAGCTGCCCTCCATCAGCGAGCGCCGGGAGTATGTGGCCCATCAGCTCACCTGCGAAGTTTGGGAGAGCGAGCTGCGCCCGGAGTGCCCCCACAAGCATTATGTCAACATGACGCCGGCTGTGGCAGAGTGTCGTGAAAAGATGTATGCAGAGCTGCACGGAGGCAGGGTCTGAGGTTGACAAACCGCGGGACCTATTGTATTATATAGTTCGTCTGATGCTGCCGCGTTTTTTCGCGGCAGCTTGCTGTGCCGCTGTGGTGAAATTGGCAGACACGAGGGACTTAAAATCCCTTTCTGGAGACAGAGTACGGGTTCGACCCCCGTCGGCGGCATAACAAGAGAGCGCTCGGTTTGGCCGGGCGCTTTTTTGTGTAAAAAACCGCTGACCTGATTTTACAAAAGTAGATCATGAGCCGCGGTTGACCCGGCCCGGCGCCGGAGTCTTTGTTAGAGGAGGCAATAAGATGTCAAATCTTTCTGCCCGGACGGGCGGCCGTTATGCGCTGCTGGATGAGCTGCGAGGGCTGGACCTCATCAGCATGATGCTCTATCATGGCATGTGGGATCTGGTTTATCTGTATGGCGTATCCATCCCATGGTATTCTGAGAGGCCGGGGTATATCTGGCAGCAGACCATTTGCTGGATTTTTATTCTTTTGTCGGGCTTCTGCGTGCCCCTGGGGCATCGGACGGTACAGCGCGGGGTGACGGTGTTTGCAGCCGGGGCGCTGGTTACCCTGGTGACCTGGATTGCCATGCCGGAGGATTTGGTTCTGTTCGGCGTGCTGACCTTCCTGGGTTCAGCCATGATTGCAACTGGTCTGCTGCGCCGCTGGCTGGAGCGCATCCCGGCCTGGATTGGTCTGGTTGCCAGCGTTGTTTTATTTGTGGTGACCCGCAATATCAACAGCGGCTTTCTTGGGTTTGAAGGCCTTTCCTTGGGAATGGTCCCCGGGAACTGGTATGCAAACAACATTACGGCCTTTCTGGGATTCCCCCAGCCTTCGTTTTACTCCACCGATTATTTCTCTTTGTTCCCGTGGCTGTTCCTGTTCTGGACAGGCTACTTCCTGCACCGGGTGATAGGGAAAGGGCGGATGGAATTCCTTGCCTGCTCGGTCTGTCCGCCCCTGGGATGGATGGGCCGGCATTCACTGCTGATCTACCTGCTGCATCAGCCGGTGATTTACGGTGTGCTTACCCTGGTGTTTATGCTGCGGTAAAATCTTTTTGTATAAACTTCTCCGATTGCGGGCATACTGCTTGCAGGAGAGAGGTGATAAAAATGGAAAACAAAGGCGTTATCTGTGATGTCGGCGAGTGCCGCTACAACGTGGACTGCTGCAAGTGCAATCTGCCTCAGATCAAGGTGACCGAGCACTGCGCATCTGACAGCTGCAGCACCCAGCAGGTTGATACGCCCCACTTCTGCCAGAGCTACCAGAAGAAGTAACTTGGCCTGAAGAAAAAGCTCCCCCGCCGCGCACCCTTCAAGGCGTGCGGCAGGGGAGCTTTGCTGTTGGTGTTTCAGCGGAGGGTGACGTTGCAGGTGGCAAGGCTGCGGACCAGGGTGTCGACGCTCTCCTTCATCTGGATGCTGTTCATTCCCAACTGAAAGGCAGTCTGTACGTTGGCCCGGCTGTCATCAATAAAAATGCACTCGCTGGCAATCAGGTGGTACTTGTTCAGCAGTTCCTGGTAGATGCGGGGGTCTGGTTTGTTGATGTGGACTTCATAGGAAGCCACGCCGCCGTCAAAGACGCCTTCCAGTCCCCGCTTCATCAAAAAGTCCAGGGTATCTTCGGGGATATTGCTCAGGTAGTAGACGCAGTAGCCGTGGTTTTTCAGACGGTGAACCAGTTCCACCATCCTGCGGCGGAGCCGGAGAATGGTGGTCCAGTTTTCCAGCACCTCCTGGACTTCAAAGACGCAGTGTTCCGCCTTGGCGGCTTCCAGCATGGCCTGGTTGCCCTCGTAGCGGGTGCAAAGGCCGGCGTCCAGCTTTTTCCAGATCTCGCTGCCAAAGGTCAGATTGTAGACCTTTTCCTCCGTGGCACTGTTGCAGAACCGTTCCAGCAGAAAATCCTTGGGGTTGAAGTCCACCATCACACCGCCGATATCAAAAATGACATTTTTATACATAATGGCCTCTCCTGACCCGGCTTTGGGCCGGATCCATGCACGTTTTTCTTTGTACTGCATAGTATAACACATCGGGACCAGAGATTTCCACTGGTTTTTGCCGCAGGGTCTGCACCCATTGGGGCAGACCGAAAGGGGGAGAGCGCTGTGACATTTCGGGAACTGAGCAAAAAAGAAGTGGTTCAGCTGAAAGAAGGGGCCTGCCTGGGAAAAATCGACGACATGGTCATTGATCCGGACCAGGCTAAAATCGAAAAGCTGCTGATGCTGGGGCGGCCCAAACTGTTCGGGCTGCTGGGCCGGGGAGAGACCCTGGTCATTGACTGGAACGAGATCGAAAAAATCGGGGCCGACGCCCTGCTGGTCACCACGGAACTGCCGGAGCAGCAGGGGCAGGAAGAAAAGAGGACCGGCCTGCTGGAACGGCTGCTGGGAAAGTAACAGAAAAGACCGGTTTGTAAAATTTCACGGGTATTGGAGTGGACTTTGGGTCAAATTGCGTTATAATAGGATGCAGACTTTCTGCGGGCAGCTGCCCGCATGGGAACCAAAACAGGAAGTGGAGTTCGTTGGTATGAAAAATAAACAACAGACGACATCTTCCCTGGGCGTCCAAATCGCCCGGGGATTTTTTCCGCTTGCAGCGTCACTGGTCCTGCTGATTCTAACCGAGTGGGTAGCGCGGGGTGAGCTGACAGGGGAGACCTGGGCGGAGTACATTCTGCCGCACCTGGCGTCGTATATTTTGTCCTGGCTGTTTCTGTTTCTGATCTGGATGGTGGTGGACACCGTCACCCGGCTGGCCCCTCTGGCCACCCTGCTGACGGGTGTGATGGGCCTTTTGCCTGCCACTGTCAACTTCTACACCCTGCAGCTGCGGGGTGAACCGTTTCTGCCCTGGGATCTGACCCAGATGGAGGAAGCCGCCGGTGTGGCTTCTGCCGCAGGGCTGAAGGTACAGACCAGCATGGTCTGCTCCGGCATCCTGCTGGTTGTTCTGATAGGACTGTCTTTTGTTCTGTACCGCCGCCGGCCCAAACCGACCCTGCCAATGCGGCTGGTCAGCATTGTGGCCGCCGCAGCGGCCTTTCTGACCCTGGTATTCGGCATCTATCTGCAGCCGGCAGCTACCCAGTGGTTCGGCATCTACTCGGATGCATGGATGCAGGACCGGTATTACCGCTGGTATGGCTTGATCACCGGTTTTGTGACCAACCTGACCAATCTGGAAATTGATGCCCCCGATGATTATTCGGAGGAGGCTGTCAACGCCCTGCTGGATGATGTGGAGGAAGCCAGTAAGGTGACAACCGGTTCCAATTTCCCGGGCAGCTATGGTGCAACCACCGATCCCGCTGAAATTGAAAAGACCCCCACCATCATCTATGTGATGGACGAGTCCTACTGGGATGTGAGCGAACTGGAGCAGTACGGCGTCACCTTTGATACAGATTTGTCCCCCAATCTCCATGCGCTCCAGCAGACCAGCGCCTATGGAAAGGTATACAGTCCCAGCTTTGGCGGCGGTACCTGTGATGTGGAGTTTGAGGCGCTGACCGGCTATTCGGTTGGATTCCTCCCTTCCGGCTGCAAGCCCTACCAGCAGCATGTGACCCACCCTATGTTTGCACTGCCATCCTATCTCAAGAGCAAAGGGTACCAGACGGCCGCTGTACACTGCTACTATGCAAAATACTGGAGCCGCAATACGGCTTATCCCAATTTGGGGTTTGACGATTTCATCAGCCTGGAGGATATGCACGGAGTGGACAAGGTGCGCAGCTACTACTGGTCCGGCGGCCTTGTCACCGATGATTCCATGGGGGATCAGATCATCCAGGAATACGAAAACCTGAAGTCTTCTTCGGATGCCCCTGTGTTCCTTCATGCCGTCACCATGCAGAACCACACCAATTACAATGCGGCTAACTATCCGGATGACCAGCGGGTCCATGTGACCAGTGCGCCGGCCGGTCTGAAACAGAGCACCATCGGTGCGCTGGAGGACTTCGCCACCGGCATCCGGGATGCAGATGCCTTGCTGGGAAAACTGGTGAACTATTTCGCCCAGGTGGACGAGCCGGTCATTCTGGTGTTCTGGGGGGACCACTATAACCCCATCGACTCGGGCTATGACGTTTACACCAAGACCGGTTATGCCAGCGCCAGCAGCAGCGATCCCAACCTTCACCAGACCACCCTGCTGATGTGGTCCAACTACAGCAGCACGCCGGTGGATCTGGGCACCATCGCAGCCTATGAAGTCTCGCCGGTGATGATGGATATCTTCGGGCTGGACCAGCCGCTGTACTTCCAGTATCTGAACCGCCAGCTGCGCTACGGGTACCGCAGCTGCACCGCCGGCAAAACCGTCAACTGGGACGGCACCATTGCAGACGGCCTGACCCCGCGGCAGGAGGTCTGGCGGGGCAACCACTGGCTGCTCCAATATGATCTGATGTTTGGGGAAGGGTATGCGCTGGACCGGATGGGGATATCCCTCGACGAGGAAGAATAAAAATTTACCCCTGAAAGTGAAAATTGGTCTTGCATCCGGCAGAAGGCTGTGTTATTATATCTAAGGTGTGTCTGGTCAAAGGGGCCAGTGCGCCGATTCATTATCACACACGCATCACTATGCTCTTTTGTGCCTTGTAGAAAGGTGGAGAGCAGTCTGCGGCCCTGTACCATGCGGGGTGGGCAGATCACGGTGTGCGGAGGTCAAAACAATTTGGAGGTAACGTATCATGGCAGTCATTGCACTTCGGTCACCAGACCCGCCGCTGGAACCCCAAGATGGCGAAGTATATCTTCACCGAGCGCAACGGCATCTATATCATCGACCTGCAGAAGACCGTTAAGAAGCTGGACGAAGCTTACAACTACGTGAAGGAAGTCGCAGCTGACGGCGGCGACATCCTGTTCGTCGGCACCAAGAAGCAGGCTCAGGAGTCCATCCGTGACGAGGCCAACCGCTGCGGCATGCACTATGTCAACGCCCGGTGGCTGGGCGGCATGCTGACCAACTTCCGCACCATCCGCAAGCGCATTGACCGGATGGAGCAGCTGAAGAAGATGCAGGAGAACGGCACCTTCGAGCTGCTGCCCAAGAAGGAAGTTGCCAAGCTGGAGCTGGAGATGGAGAAGCTGGACAAGTACCTCGGCGGCGTCAAGAACATGAAGACCCTGCCCAAGGCTCTGTTCATCGTTGATCCTCACAAGGAGCGCATCGCTGTCTCCGAGGCCCGCAAGCTGCACATCCCCATCATTGCAATCGTCGATACCAACTGCAACCCCGACGAGATCGACTGGGTCATCCCCGGCAATGACGACGCTATCCGCGCTGTCAAGCTGATTGCTGGCGCTATGGCTGACGCCGTTCTGGAGGGCAAGCAGGGCAACCAGGAGGCTGCTCCCGCTGAGGAAGCCGCCAACGCCTGATTTCTCCGTCACAACATAGGAGAGGATTACAATGGCTATTTCTGCAAAGGACGTTATGGAGCTGCGCAAGCAGACCGACTGCGGCATGATGGAGTGCAAGAAGGCTCTGACCGATGCCAACGGCGATTTCGCCAAGGCTGTCGAGCTGCTGCGTGAGCGCGGCCTGGCCACTGCTGCCAAGAAGGCCAGCCGTGTGGCTGCCGAGGGCATGGTCTACGCTGATTACTGCCCCGCATGCAAGGTCGGCGTTGTCATCGAGGTCAACGCTGAGACCGACTTCGTCGCCAAGAACGAGAAGTTCGTTGAGTTCGTCAAGGAAGCAGCCAAGGTCATCATGCAGCAGAACCCCGCTGATGTCGAGGCTCTGATGAACTGCAAGATGGGCGAGGGCACCGTGGACGAGGCTCTGAAGCAGCTGATCCTGGTCATCAAGGAGAACATCAAGGTCCGCCGTTTTGTCCGTTACGAGGGCCCCTGCGCAGCTTATGTGCACGGCGGCGGCACCCACGCTGTTCTGGTCAACTTCGAGACCTCTGACGAGGTTGCTGCAAAGCCCGAGTTCACTGCTTACGGCAAGGACATCGCTATGCAGATCGCAGCTGCCAACCCCACCTACCTGGACGAGGCCAGCGTTCCTGCCGAGGTCATCGACAAGGAGAAGGAGATCATGCTGGTTCAGATGGCCAGCGATCCCAAGAACGCCAACAAGCCTGAGGCTGTCAAGGTCAAGATGATCGAGGGCAAGCTGAAGAAGTACTACAAGGAGAACTGCCTGGTTGACCAGGAGTTCGTCAAGGACAGCGATCTGTCTGTGGCTCAGTACACCGCTAAGGTGGCCAAGGAGCTGGGCGGCGACATCAAGATCGTCAAGTTCACCCGCTTCCAGAAGGGCGAAGGCCTGGAGAAGCGCGCTGATGACTTCGCAGCTGAAGTCGCCAGCATGGTCAAGTAATTTGGCTGTAAGCGATCCAGATCTATGAAAGAGAAGGGTAGAGCATCCTGCAGGGTGCTGTGCCCTTTTTCTTTGCGGGGAATTCGATGAAAAGTCGGGGCAGGGTGTTGACTTTCGCGCTTTCTTGTGCTAAAGTGAATGACAGTAACGCAGCAGGAATGATACAGGAGGCCGTCCCATGACAGACAAGAATCCCCGGCGCAACGCTTTGACCGATGCCCTCTTCGACGCGATTCTGACCCTTCAGGATCGGGAGGAGTGCTACCGCTTTTTTGACGATCTGTGCACCGTGAAGGAAATTTCCGATATGTCCCAGCGTCTGGAGGCTGCCAAGCTTCTGCTGGAGGGCAAGACCTATGAGCAGATTGTCAAATCGGCCGAAATCAGCACTGCCACCATCAGCCGGATCAACCGCTGCATCCAGTATGGTGCCGGCGGCTATCAGACCATCATCCAGCGTCTGGAGGAATCCAAGGAAAAGTAAGGGGCGCACACCTGGGGCTGGGGCGGCATAGACTGGCGTATCCAAAACAGATGAAAGGGAGGATACCCACTATGACCAATTATACTGCCAGCTGCCCCAAGATCGAGGCCCGTTCTCTGCACCAGGTTGTGCTGGACCTGTTCGAGAGTATCGCGATGCAGGAGGGCGCCCTGAGCTACATCCTCTGTGCAGAGAGCCAGAAGATGAAAACGGCTCTGAATATGGACGGCATCGACCTGTGCAAGCTGCTGGAGATCAATGACTCTGCCACCAATATGGTGCACGCTGTGGCCAACCTGGAGCTGGTGCTGAAGGATAAGCTGGAGTTCGTGACCAACAACCTGTCCTATGACAGCGATGGCTGCTGCGCAGAGGAGACAGACCCCGTCTGCTGAGTCCGCCGTACTGAAAGCCGACCGAATGCCCGCCCCGATGCCCGGGGCGGGCATTTTGTGCTGTCCATTGCCAGGGGAAAAATGGAAAATTCGTTAAAATGGCGTTCCGGAATTGCCCGATGGCACAAATTGTGCTATACTACCTACTGTATATCTATAACAATCAAAGGAGGAGCGCCGTTTGTTACCTTACGATGCTGTCCTGCTGGATGTGGATGGAACCCTGTTGGATTCCGCCCCAGGGATTCTTTTTACACTGCGTGAGGTCTTTCACACCATGGGGACAGACATCACCGGTGTGGATCTGATGCGTTATGTTGGCCCGCCCCTGCGCAAGACCTTCGCTGAGTACTACGCCAGCGAGGAAGAAATCGAGCGGGCCACCAATCTGTATCGAGACAGTTATGCGGTCACGGGATGCCACATGTGCAAACCTTATCCCGGGGCAGAAGAGATGCTACGCAGGCTCAGAGCCGCAGGGCTGACCCTCTGTACAGCGACTTCCAAGCCGATCCAGGTGGTAACGCCGATTCTGGAAGAACAGGGCCTTGCGCCGCTGCTGGATCTGATTGGGGGCGCTTCGATGGATCAGAGCCGCGATACCAAAACCGATGTAATTCGGTTTGTACTGGATCAGCCTCTGATGCATGGCAAACGGGCTCTGATGGTAGGAGACCGAAACGATGATATGCGCGGCGCAGCAGCCTGCGGGCTGGATGCGGCTGCCGTGCTGTATGGCTACGGCAGCAAGGAAGAACTTGCACCCTTCAGTCCAAAACTGTATGCTGCAAGCTGCAAACAACTGGCAGACCTCCTGGTGGGAGAGTCGGTCTGACGGAGAGATGGGGAAGTTACGATGAGTCGAAATTCACAATCTATGACACCGATCCAGAAACAGGCAGTTTTTGTGTGCGCCATCTGCGCACTGGCTATTCTGATTACGGCCAGCGTCACCTATGTGCTGCTGAATACCAAGGGCGGCGGCACCGGCGCCGGCGAGGTCCAGCAAGTAGAAGAGCCGGACGATCTGGCCACCCATTATCAGGTCAACACTCAGTCCGCAGCCCTGTTGACCGAAACCGATGACGCTGGCCAGACCTATCTGGATGAAACCTTGTTCCTGGGTGATTCCAATACGGTCCGCCTGTACAACAACGGCTTGATTACCCTGCAGAAGTTCTGCGCCAAAGAAGGGATCGGCATCCAGGATGCCATTTCGGAGGAGCTGGTCACCTTCAAAGGTACTGACCAGCGCTACACCATGGCCCAGGCTGTGGCCATGATGAAGCCCCGCCGTGTGGTTATCACCCTGGGGACCAACGATAACGGCATGGAAGTGGAGACCTTCATCGAACACTATACCCAGCTGATCCAGGACATCCAGTCGAGCTATCCTTATACTGATATCATTGTCAATACCATTCCGCCGGTCCCCCAGGATCATTCCAACTATCCTTCTGTGTCTCAGGAGAAGATTGATGACCTCAACATGGCACTGCTGACCATGTGCGAGAATCTGGGGGTTAAATTCCTCAACAGCGCAGAGGTCCTGAAGGACTCTGCCACCGGCTTCGGCAAGGATGATTACTATATCAGCGGCGATATTCACCTCAAGAGCAGCGGCCTGAAGGCAGTTTTGAACTACCTGACCACTCATGCCTACGAGACGGAGGACCGCCGCCCCGATACCAGCAACATCCCCACCCGGACCCTGGAGTACACCAGCAATCCCAGCGATCCTGTGACCTCCAGCTCCTCGGAAGCTGTAGAGGAAGGGGAGACTTTTGAGGCCCATTACCGGATCGACCATACTGGCGGCACTCTGACCAGCGGCGATACTTCGGGTGAGACATCCCTCAGCTTCAATGTGACGGCAGACCAGTCGGTTACTGTGACGGCTGTGCCCGCTGATGGCTATTTCTTCGTCAACTGGAGCGACGGCGTTACCTCCCGTACCCGCACCGACAGCGCCTTCAAGCAGAACCTGGACGTGACCGCAGTCTTTTCCAGCGCATCGGTTGAAATTTCGGGCGAGGGCTCCGGCGTTCTGGGCATGAACTACACCTTTAAGGCAAAACTCAGCGGCAAGTATGCCAAGGCGGAAAACCTGCACTGGTATGTCAACGGCGTTGAATCCAAGGAGGCTGCCGGCAAGACTTCCATCACCTTCGTGGTGGATCCTGTGCTGGCCAATGAGACCTACAGCGTCTACGCCGTTGTCACTTACAACGACAGCCAGGTGACCAGCAACACCCTGCATGTCTCCTTTGACAAGGGAGTAAGCTCGGGCAGCTCTTCCAGTTCTTCCAGCTCCAGCAGCAAGCCGGAATCCAGCAGTTCTTCCAGTTCCTCTTCGGAGAAGGAAGAGCCTTCTGAGGAGGCAGCAGCCTCTTCCAGCAGTTCTTCCTCCAGCTCCAGCAAGACGGAGTCCGCTGGTTCCTCCAGCTCCAGCAGCAAACCGGAATCCAGCAGCTCTTCCAGCTCCAGCAGCAAGCCTGCTGCCAGCAGCTCCTCGGGTTCAAGCTCTGCCATCAATGAAGAGCCGGCAACTTCCAAACCCAGCACATCGTCTTCTTCCAGCACCGCTTCTTCCAGCACATCCCGTGAGGATTCGGATGGCACCCTGGACGCAGTAATGGATGGGCTGTTCCGGGTGGAGTAAACAACCGGACACCTTCTGTCTCCTGCCTGCATAGGCTGGGATATAGCCCAAAGGAGAGAGGAGGACCCCAATGATGCAGCAAGACGAATTTGTCGTCAGCCAGGCTGGCTGCGGCAATGTGACAGACGGCAGCGTGGATTTCTACGAGATGGAGTGGGAGATTGTTGACCCGGGCTCCGCAGAACAGGAAGATCCAGGCTGCGGCTGCGGCGGCGAAACACCGGAACCCCCGGCCCAGCGCCGCTGCATTGACAACCAGCCCCAGCAGACCGATGATGCGGGCGGGTACGAGATCATAAATGTATGATACGACAGGGCCAGCTCTGCGTGAACGGAGCTGGCTTTGCCTTGTAAAGGAACTCCAAGAGAAAAGAGGGAAAGGTATGGCAAAATATTACTGCATACTGTTTGATGCAGACAATACCCTGCTGGATTTCGATATGGCAGAGAATAAAGCTTTGATCGAAACACTGACTCAGTATGACATTGAGCCGTCCAACGAGACGATCCAGAAATACCGCGAGATCAACGAGGGACTGTGGCGTCAGCTGGAAAAGGGCCAAATCCGTCGGGAGAAATTGATGAATGAGCGGTTCACCCGGTTTTTGAAAGAAATTGGCAAAGAGGGCAACGGGGCAGAAATGAACCGTGCCTACCTGGGCAAGCTGTCTACCCACCCGGATTTGATGCCTGGTAATGTTTTGGATGTGCTCCACGAACTGGCAGAAGTGGCCACCATGGCCATTGTCACCAATGGCTTTGACAAGGTGCAAAGCCGGCGGGTGAAAGAGTCAGGCATCGCGGATTTCATGGAAGAGGTCTTTGTTTCTGAGCGGGCTGACAGTGAAAAGCCCAACCGTAAGATTTTTGACGCTGCCCTCAAAACGCTCGGGGTGGAGAACCGCGAACACGTTCTGGTGGTGGGCGACAGCCTCTCCAGCGACATTCAGGGCGGCATCAATGCGGGCCTGGACACCTGCTGGCTGAATCGGAACCATGCGGAGAATCCGGGCCAGGTGAGCCCGACCTATGAAATTGATGACCTGGAACAGCTGTATCCGATTGTCATGGAGCCGGACGAACTGGCCCGGGTGGGACAGAAAAACCGGCGCCATCAGATCTGAGGATTCCGGGCACTGTATTCCGGATCCTGACGTGAAGTGTGGGGAAGAAAACGATGTTGATGAATCTGGAACATATCGGCAAGACCTTTGGGGAAAAGATCGTGCTGCAGGACGTGACGGCCAGCGTCGAGCGGGAGGACCGCATCGGCATTGTAGGCCAGAACGGCGCAGGCAAGACCACCCTCCTGAAGATCCTGACCGGGGAATACACCGACTACAGCGGCGAGTTCAGCTTGACCCACGGCGTCACGCTGGGGTATCTGGCCCAGAACGCCAAACTGGATGCTACGCTGGATGTCTACGGTGAAATGCGCTCGACCTTTGCGCCAGTACTGGATGCCATGGCGCAGATGCAGGTGCTGGAAAAGAAAATGGCTGTGCAGTCGGATCCGGCCCTGCTGGAGCAGCACGCTGCTCTGCAGGCGGTGGTGGATGCCGCTGATGGCTATAATATGGATGTGAATATCAAAAAGGTGCTGGGAGGCATGGGATTCCCTCAGGACACCTGGACCAAGAATGTAGGTGTTCTGTCGGGCGGCGAGCTGACCCGGCTGCGGATTGCCAAGCTGCTGCTGGAAAAGCCGGATATCCTGATTCTGGACGAGCCCACCAACCATCTGGACTTTGCCACCATGGAGTGGCTGGAAAATTATCTCCGCAGCTACTCCGGTGCAGTTCTGGTGGTCAGCCATGACCGCTATTTCCTGGATAATGTGTGCACCAAAATCTGGGAAGTTTCCGGCCACACCATGACGGTTTACAAGGGCAATTTTTCGGCCTATCTGCCCCAGAAAGAGGCGGCGGATGCCCTGCGTCAAAAGCAGCACGACGCCGATGTGGCCCTGGCCGAAAAACTGCAGGACTATATCGACAAGAACCTGGTGCGGGCTTCCACCACCAAGATGGCCCAGAGCCGCCGCAAGCAGCTTGAAAAGCTGGAGATCACCGAAGCCCCCAAGGACGAGACCAACAAGCTGAAGTTCCGCTTTGAATACGATGTGGAGCCCTGGAACGAACTGGTCATCATGAAGAACCTGACGGTCCGGATCGGGGACCGGGTGCTGCTGGAGCCCTTTACCTATACGGTATGCCGGGGCCAGCGGCTGGTGATTGCAGGGCCCAACGGCGCCGGCAAATCCACCCTGATGCAGGTACTGGATGGCAAACGGCGTCCCTCGGGGGGCATGGTCCGTCTGGGAACCGGCGCCCGGCCCAGTATTTTTGAGCAGCAACAGCACCGTGCCGGCGCAGGCCGGGTGATTGACGCAATCTGGGACAAATATCCCCAGATGACCGAGCTGGAAGTCCGGAGCCATCTGGCCCGACTGGGGTTCCGCGGGGAGACGGTGTTCAAGGATTGCGCCTCCCTGTCAGGCGGCGAACTGGCCCGGCTCCGCTTTGCAGAGATTGTGCTGGAACGGCCCAACCTGCTGTTTCTGGACGAGCCCACCAACCACCTGGATATCTACACCCGGGAAAACCTGACCGAGGCCCTGATGGCCTATACAGGAACCCTGCTGCTGGTGACCCATGACCGCCACCTGATGAACAGCCTGGCCTGCCCGATCCTCTATCTGGAAAATGGCAAGGCTACCATTTACCCCAATTACGATGCCCTGATGGGCCGCAGCACGGCTGCCGCCGCAGTGCCGGAAAAGACAGACGCCGCCGTCAAGGCCGGCTATGGCAAGGAGCAGCGCCGCCGCCGGGCCGAACTGCGGGCCAAGATTAAAGCCTGCGAGGAAGAGATGGAGAAGTGCGGCGCCCGGGAAGTGGAGCTGGACAACGAGATCAACTCTCCGGAGGTTTACAACGACCCCCAGCTGCTGCGCCAAAAGAGCGACGAACTGGAGGATCTGCGGTTCCATCAGGAGGAACTGTTCGCAGCCTGGGAGGCTGCCGTTGAGGAACAGGAACAGTATGAACATTCACTGGAATCCAATGAGAACACTGGAGCATAAACTTTTGCAGGAGGAAAACCATGCGCAGGCAGCAGAGAAGTAAAGCCAAACAAATTGCCCTGTCGGGCATGCTTTTTGCCCTGGCCATGGCCCTCTCTTTTGCAGAAGGGACCCTTACCATACCGGGCCTTTTGCCCGGCATGAAACTGGGCCTTGCCAACATTGTGGTGATGTATGGCCTGCTGTTTATGGGGCCGAAACAGGCCCTGATCCTGGATCTGCTGAAAGCGCTGTTTGTCTTTCTGGTGTCCGGGCCTACAGCAGGCTTTCTCTCCCTGTGCGGAGGTATGCTCTCGCTGCTGGTGATGTGGCTTTTGTATGATGTGCTGCCGGTGCATCCCACCTGGTTTATTCTGTCGGTCTGCGGCGCTTTTGGCCACAATGTGGGCCAGCTGCTGGGGGCAGGGGTCATTATTTCTTCTGCTCTTTCCTTCTACTATGCGCCGGTGATGCTAGTGCTGGGCCTGGTGATGGGGGCTCTGACTGCTCTGATCCTGCGGGCTTTGCTGCCGGCACTGGACAAGCTGGGTTATAATATAAGAGAGAGAAACAAGGAATAAACCATTTTGCGGCAGATGGAAAATCTTTGCAGGGGCTCATCGCTGGCAAAACCAGTGGGACCCGTTGCAACTGCAGCCGCAACCGGCTATAATACAGGAGCAGGGCCAATGCCCTGCCTAGAGGACAAAGGCTGTGCCCATCGCGATACTGGGGCACAGCTTTGGGAGGTTCACAATGTCTGAGAAAGTAACAATCAAGGTGGAGCGTCAGACCCTCCATCTTCCTGCCATTGCCCTGCGGGGGCTGGTGGTCTTCCCAAACAATCTGGTCCATTTTGAGGTGGGCCGTGAAAAAAGCATCGCCGCCATCGAGTGGGCGATGAGCAACAATTCCAATGTATTTCTGGTCGCCCAGAAGAAGATGGACACCGATGAGCCCACCCGCGACGACCTGTTTACTTATGGCGTAGTGGCCGAGATCAAGCAGGTGCTACGGGTCTCGGATGACCTGGTGCGGGTTCTGGTGGAAGGCAAGTACCGCGCCAAAATGACTGACCTGGACGAGGACGGCAAGTTCCTGCTGGCAGCTGTCCAGCAGGCACCGGTCCGGGGCGCCAAGGAGGAAAAATCCCTCCAGACCGATGCCCTGGTCCGCAGCCTGAAAAATATCTTTGATGAATATCTGGCACTGAACCAGCGCCTGGCCAAGGATGTGGTCTTTGCCATTGTCTCCAGCGATGACCCGGTGTTCCTGAGCGAGTATGTCCCGGCCAACCTGCTGCTCCGGTATGAGGACAAGCAGGCGGTCATGGATGAGGGAACCCTCACCGGCCGGCTGGAGAGGCTCATCGAGCTGCTGCGCCGGGAATGCCAGGTCCTGCAGATCGAAAAGGAGATCAACGACAAGGTCAACGAGTCGATGGATAAAAACCAGCGGGACTACTATCTCCACGAGCAGCTGAACATCATCAGCAGCGAACTGGGGGAGGGAGATGACACCCACGCTGAGGCGGAAGACTACCGCCGCCGGATTCTGGCACTTCATCTGGAAGCAGACAGTGAGCAGAAGCTGCTGAAAGAGGTGGACCGTCTGGCCAAGATGCAGGGCAGCAACCAGGAGGCGACGGTGATCCGCACCTATCTGGACACCTGCCTGGATCTGCCCTGGAATACCTTTACGGAAGACGATCTGGATATTGCCAAGGCGCAGCAGATTCTGGATCATGACCACTATGGCCTGAAAAAGGTGAAGGACCGGATTCTGGAGATGCTGGCTGTGCGCAAGCTGGCGCCGGATGTCAAGGCGCAGATCATCTGCCTGGTTGGCCCTCCGGGCGTCGGCAAGACCAGCATTGCCCGGTCCATTGCCGCCTGCCTGCACCGCAAGTATGTCCGGCTGAGTCTGGGCGGCGTGCGGGATGAGGCCGAAATCCGCGGCCATCGCCGTACCTACATCGGTGCCATGCCAGGCAAGATCATCAGCGCCATGATCACCGCCAAGAGCCAGAACCCGCTGATTCTGCTGGACGAGATCGATAAGCTGGCAGGGGACTTCCGGGGTGACCCGGCGGCCGCTCTGCTGGAAGCGCTGGATCCGGAGCAGAACAACACCTTCAAGGATCACTTCCTGGATATTCCCTATGACCTGAGCCATGTCCTGTTCATTACCACTGCCAACGATCTGGGGGGCATCCCTGGACCGCTGCGGGACCGTATGGACATCATTGAGCTGCCCAGCTATACCCGGGTGGAGAAGTACAACATTGCCCGCCGCCATCTGCTGCCCAAGCAGCTGGAACTGTGCGGCCTGACCGGCAAGGTGACCCTGTCCCAGGGCGCCCTGTACGGCCTGATCGACGGCTATACCCGCGAAGCGGGCGTCCGCAGCCTGGAACGCACCATTACCAGCGTACTGCGCAAGTGCGCCCGGAAGATTGCCGCCGGCGAGGTGGAGAGCGTCTCTGTGACCTCCTCCATGCTGGAAGACCTGCTGGGACCCCGCATGGTGAAGCCTGAGTTCCTGAACCGTGACAACGCTGTGGGTATTGCAAATGGTCTGGCCTGGACCAGTGTGGGCGGCGAAACCCTGCCCATTGAGGTGCAGGTTATCGAGGATGGCTCCGGCAAGATCACGGTCACCGGATCTCTGGGCGATGTGATGAAAGAGAGCGCCCAGCTGGCCATTACATACGCCCGTGCCCATGCATCGGAATACGGCATTGACACCGAAAAGCTGAAAAAGTGCGACCTGCATATCCACGCCCCGGAAGGCGCCATTCCCAAGGACGGCCCTTCGGCCGGCGTGACTCTGACCACGGCTCTGATTTCCTGCCTGTCCGGCCGTCCGGTCCGGGGTGATGTGGCCATGACCGGTGAGATCACCCTCCACGGCAATGTCCTTCCCATCGGCGGCCTGCGGGAAAAGAGCATGGCGGCTTACCGCGAGGGGATGAAGCTGGTTCTGATCCCCAAGGACAACGAGAGCGACCTGTACGAGGTGGATCAGGAGGTCAAGGACCACATCCAGTTTATGCCGGTATCCACCCTGGAACAGGTGCTGCATACCGCGCTGCTGAAAGCGCCCAAGCCCATGCCCGCCCGGCGCACCCGCGCCCGTAAACCCAAGACAGCCGACTCGATTCTGCCGCCGGCGTCGGACAAGACGCCGCAGCCGGGTGTGGTCTGCTGAGACAGCAGATGAGGAGAAAACATGAACTACAACAAAGCGGCCTTTCTCGCCAGCTATGGCATTTCCAGCCAGCTGCCGGACAGTGACCGCCCCGAAATCAGCTTTTCGGGCCGGTCCAATGTGGGCAAGTCCAGCCTGATCAACAAACTGTGCAACCGCAAAAATCTGGCCCGTGTGTCCAGCACGCCGGGCAAGACGGCCACCATCAATTTTTATGATGTGGATCACTGCTACTTTGTGGATCTGCCGGGCTATGGCTACGCCAAGGTCAGCAATGCAGACCGCCAGCGCTGGGATGACCTGATCAACAGTTATTTCGGCGCTGCACGGCACCACACCCTGCTGGTGCAGCTGATCGACTGCCGCCACGACATCAGCGCCGATGATGCACAGATGCTGCGGTATCTGCACTACCATCAGATTCCCTACGTGGTGGCCCTGACCAAGGGCGACAAACTGAAAAAGAGCCAGATGGAATCCACCCGCCAGGCGTTTGAGAAGGTATGCCTGGCTTATGGCTGCCAGGCGGTGGTGCTGACCAGCGCCGAAAGCGGCAGCGGCATTCCGGAGCTGCAGGCCATTTTGGATCAGGCAGTGCAAGCAGCTTTGACGGACGGGGAATAAGCAGATGGCCTATAATGAATTTGCCTATTTTTATGACTCCCTCAACGAGGATGCAGACTATGATGCCCTGTACCGGCACATCAAAACAGAGCTGGAAAACCACGGCATCCAGAGCGGCATCCTGGCCGATCTGGGCTGCGGCACTGGTGAACTGACCCTGATGCTGGCCCAGGATGGCTACGATATGATTGCCATTGACCAGTCGGAGGAAATGCTCTGTGTAGTGCGGGACAAGGCCGACCAGCTGGAGCTGACCGGCCGTCTGCTGCTGCTGGAACAGGATCTGTGCCATCTGGATCTCTATGGCACCATCCAGGGGGCGGTGTCCACCTTCGACACCTTCAATCATCTGCCGGCCCTGGATGAAGCCATTGCCAATGCAGGCTTTTTTATGGAAAAAGGCGGCGTGCTGCTGTTTGATATGAATACCCCCTATAAACATCAGAAGGTTCTGGGCAACAATACCTTCACCTTTGAAGGGGAAGAGGCTGGCTGCGTCTGGCGCAATCAGCTGGAAGACGGCGGCCGAAGGGTCCGCATTTCACTGGATATTACCAACGAGGAAAACGGCGAAAGCTTCCACGAGGAATTCTGTGAGTACACTTATGCGCTGGATGAAATCCGTTCCGCTCTGGAACGGCATGGCTTTACCCTGGAGTCGGTCTGTGACGGAGAAACTTTTGGCCCGCTGACAGATACCAGTGAGAGGTATTTTTTCTGCGCCGTCAAAAATTACACACAGCTGGAAGGAGAACAAGATGTCTGAATGGATCCGCGGCCTTTCTGAAAACGGAGGCATTGTATTCTGCGGGATAGACTCCACCGATATTGTCCGCAAGGCAGAGCAGCTGCACAAGACCAGCGCAACCTGCAGCGCTGCCCTGGGACGGCTTTTGACCGGGGCATCCCTGATGGGATCCATGCTGAAAGACGAGCGGGACAGCGTGACCCTGCGGATCAATGGCGGCGGCCCTGCCGGGCTGGTCATTGCCTGCACCGATGGTCACGGCAACGTAAAGGGCTGCATCGATCATCCGCTGGTGGAGCTGCCGCCCCGGGCGGACGGCCACCTGGATGTGGGCGGCGCTGTGGGCAAAGACGGCGTCCTCACCGTCATCCGGGACAACAAGCTTCAGAGAGAGCCCACCGTGGGCCAGGTGCCTCTGGTGTCGGGAGAAATTGCTGAGGATTTGACCGCTTATTACGCCTACAGTGAGCAGATTCCGACGGTCTGCGCCCTGGGCGTGCTGGTGGACCCGGATCTTACCATCCACTGTGCAGGGGGCTACCTGGTGCAGCTGCTGCCCGGCGCCACCGACGCTGAAATTACCCGGCTTGAGCAGAACATTGCTGCGATGCCTTCTGTCACCGAGATGCTGCGGGCTGGTGCCACCACCGAAGACATGATGGAAAAGGCACTGGCCGGTTTTGCTCCGTCGGTGCTGGATCGTCGGCAGGTATCGTATAAGTGCGACTGCAGTCAGCAGCGCACCAAGGAAATGCTGTTCAGTCTGGGCCGCAAGGAACTGGAAAAGCTGCGGGATGAGGATCCCCACTGTGAGGTGGTCTGTCACTTCTGCCACAGCAAATATACTTTTGATCTGAACCAGCTCCTGAAGGAGATGCCGGCGGAGACCAAAGTTCCCGCTGCGGAGCAGAAATAATTTCATAAGCAAAGAAAACAGCCGGCCGTGCGTCGCAGCACAGACCGGCTGTTTTTGTGTCCGTTCCGGTTGGTTATTGCTGGACGATGTTGTCCAGCAGAGTGTAGGTGACGGCATAATGGAGGCTGTGGGCCTGCCGGTCCACCGACTCTTTCTGAGCGACGATTTGTGCGCCTGGCCATGCCTTGGCCAGGGCCTCCAGGCATTTGAAACGGGCCAGAGACAGGGCAGCGTCATCGGAATAGCTCACTTCCCGGATGCGCCGCTGATACCGTGTGGTTTCTTCGACAGCCACCGGCAGCGGCAGGCCCCAGAGTTCCAGCTGCAGGTGGCGGGTGATTTCCACGTCATTGGGGGTGGGACCCACCAGGCCGCCGTCCAGGCCGGGCAGAGTGCAGTGGAGCCCGCCTATGGAAAGCCTGAGTTTGGTATGGGTTTTGCCGGTTAAAAGAGGAGCTTGATCGGTCAATGGCTGATCGTAAGCGGTATCCCATTCAAACTGTGCCATCACCACGCCAGCAGCCGGTGCAAAGATAGGGGTGCCGTCCCGCTCGGTACGGCTGGTGCCGATAAGGGGCTGATCCTTTGTGACCTGCTGCCCTGGAACCACCAGGGCCGTCCCGCTTTTGATGTTGACCTCGGTGACAAGGCCCCCGGTTTTGGCGTGGAGGGTCTGCAGTTTGCCTGAAAAAATGAGGGGCGTCTGTTTGGCTTCGGCCACCTCCACTTCCAGCCGCCCGCCAAAAAAGTTGAGGCTGGCCCAGGAAAACTCGCCGCTTTTCAAAAGCGCATACTCGCCGGCGGTCAGCAGATCCTGGGAAACACTGGCGCCCGGTTCCAGGCCGGTTTCCTCCCGCAGGACGGCTGCGATTCGGGCCTGCTGCCCGGCGGTCAGATCCCCATAATCCACCGACCAGACAAGGCCCCTGCTCCACAAAAGGAGCGGGACAAAAAGAGCCAGTCCGGCCCAAAGCCCTGTTCGATGCAGAAAAGGGCGCAGATGGAAAAAGAGCCCCCGGCGGCGCTGCACCCGAAGCCGTACCCGGTTTTTTCGTGCAAGTGCCGACAGTCTACGGTACCGCCAGGCAGCGCAGCGCCCGGAGAACCCGCCGGGCAGGGGACGAATTTTGGACAGATAAATGCCTGTGCGGGCTGCATCGTTCAGCAGCTCCTCCGTATTGCCGTTGCGGGCAGTAAAGGAGACGCCTGCCCAGAGCTGTACAACCTCCATTCAGCTGCCTCCTTTATCCGTTGGTGCCGTCGGTGAAGTCGGTTCGCACAAACCGCCCCTGCAGGGTGATCCGGTGGGCGGCCAGGGATAGAATCTGCATTTGATCACCATAAACAGTAAAGGTGCCGCCGTACAGTTCCAGGCAGAGCTTGTTCTGATCATAGGTCCGGATCCGCCGGAAATGCTCGATTTCCATCTGTGTCCCTGTCATATAGACAGACGGGCGGCGGTACATGCCGGCGGGGGGCTGGCGGAACAGCAGCTTGAACCAGCTCTGCGGCGTAAGCTTTCGTTTGTGTTGCTTTGACACCTTTTTCCCTCCTGCTTCCAGGGCAGCACCGGCGGCGCCGTTCTGCCGGTATGGTGCGCTGTTTCTGTCCATATATATGGAAACAGGGGGGCTGCTTATGCGCTGCTGTTATGGGAAAAGGATTGTTTTGGCGGGGGCTGCACTTCTGACTGCAGTTTTGCCGTTTTGGGCGCCGGAGGCCTGTGCCCAGGCACTGCGGGAGGGGCTGCAGCTGTGCGGCGGGCCGCTGCTGCTGTCATTGTTTCCGTTTTTAATTGTCTCAACCCTGCTTGTCCGCACCGGGGCGGGAGATTTGCTGGGGGTTCTGCTGCGTCCGCTGGCACGGTTGTCAGGGGCAAAGGCTCCCTGCAGCGGCGGGATCCTGCTGATGGGATTTGCCGGGGGCTTTGCCCCGGCGGCCAACGCAGCTTCCCAGGCGGTCCGCAGCAGCAAGCTTTCCCCTGGAGAAGCTGCTGCGCTCCTGCCGGCCTGCATCTGCTCGGGTCCATCTTTCGTGATTCTGACGGTGGGGCAGGGAATGCTGGGCAGTACAGGGGTGGGCGTGCGGCTGTTTGCCGCCCAGGCCATAGCAGGAATTCTTTCGGCAGCTGTTTTATGCCGTATGTTCCGTCCGTCAGAGTCAGGAGACCGGCCTCGCCCTGACCCATCCAAAGCCCTGCCGCCGCTCCGGCTGGATACCGTGATTGCAGACGCCGCCGTAACCTACTGCAAGCTCTGCGGCTTCATTCTCTATTTCCGGCTGCTGGCCGGCGGACTGGGGGCCGTAGCATCCGGGCTGAGGCTGCCGGCTGCCATGATTTTGGAAGTATGTTCCGGCTGCGATTTGGCTTCCCAAGCAGGCCGGTGGGCCAGCTGGCTTTGTTGTGCTGCCATCAGTCTGCAGGGATTGTCGGTCCTGCTGCAGGTTCGAACCATTTGCCCCCCGGAAATCTCCTTCCGGCCGCTGCTGATTTCCAGACTGCTGCACCTGCCCCTGTCTCTGGGGTTGTTCCGGCTGCTGTTATGTCTGCCCGGCGGCACAGTGACTGCAGGCGCTGGGTTGGATCAGGCACCGGTTGTATTGCGGCGGGTCCCACCGGACTGTGCCGTTTTGATTTTGCTGGGCTGCTGCCTGCTGGTATGCCATCTCAGCCGGTCACTGCCGGGGCCTGAGCAATAAAAATCCCCGGAACCGCAAGAAACGATTCCGGGGACTGGTATGGAGCTACTGATCCGATTCGAACGGACGACCTGCTCATTACGAGTGAGCTGCTCTACCGGCTGAGCCACAGTAGCATATGCGACGTGAGTTATTTTAGCATAAAACCCCTTTGCTGTCAAGGTATTCTGTCCGTGGTGTGCATCGGACGAAACAACCGGAGATAGAGCTTGTTTCTACAGGGAAAACCGCTTGAATGTAACACAATAATTTTGTGAAAGTTTCACAGTTTCCACTGCAAAGTTTTGGTGATATAATAAATACAAGAACCATATATGGTCGAAACCAGCGAACAGATAGCCTGCGTTTTGCTGGAACATCGGGAGGGATCACATGGCTGAAAAGAGCATCGAGCTGGACAGTGTAGAAATTGCCGCCGCTGTGTTCGGAAACTGCGACTGCAACATCCGCCTGCTGGAGAAAGAATTTTCTGTCACAGCAACCTGCCGCGGCACTATGCTGCGCCTGGCAGGCGAGGAGGAGAACGTGGCGGCTGCCGCCCGTGCAGTGGAAGGAATGCTGCTCTTGATCGAAAACCATACACCGCTGGAGGACCAGACGGTCCACTACTGCATGAGCCTGGCCCACGACGGTGAGGAAAAGCGCGTGCGGGAGCTGACAGAGGATTTTGTAGCTGTCACTGTCAAAGGCCGGCCCATCCGGCCCAAGACTCTGGGGCAAAAGGAATATCTGAACGCCATCCGTACCCATGCCATCACATTTGGTGTGGGCCCGGCCGGCACCGGCAAAACCTATCTGGCTGTTGCCATGGCCGTCAAGGCATTCAAAGCAAAGGATGTTTCCCGAATCATCTTGACCCGCCCTGCTGTGGAGGCCGGCGAAAAGCTGGGCTTTCTGCCTGGTGATCTGCAGCAAAAGGTCGACCCGTATCTGCGGCCTCTGTATGATGGATTGTTTGATATGCTGGGCGCGGAATCCTTTGAGAAGTTGGTGGAGAAGCAGCTGATTGAAGTGGCGCCGCTGGCCTATATGCGGGGCCGCACCCTGGATGATTCTTTTATCATCCTGGACGAAGCGCAGAACACCACGCCGGAACAGATGAAGATGTTCCTGACCCGAATGGGGACAGGCTCCAAAGTGGTGGTGACGGGCGATGTGACCCAGATTGACCTGCCGGACCGCACCCGCAGCGGCCTGGTGGATGCACTGCAGGTCCTGAAAAATATTTCTGGCATCGCACAGTGCTATTTCAGCGAAAAAGATGTGGTGCGCCATCGACTGGTACAGGAGATCATCAAGGCCTATGAGGCCGCGGCGCATCCTGCAAAGAGATAAAAGGCCAAGCACCTAAAAAAGAAAGGAGCGGACCTATCATGTCCAATAAAGTGTTGATTACCAACGAACAGAAAACCGTCAAAGTGCCGTCCGGCCTCCGGATCCTGATCCGCCGGGCCTGTAATGCGGTGCTGGAACATGAAAATTTTGAAGGCCCCGCTGAGATCAGCGTGACTTTTGTGGATAACGCTGCCATCGCGGAGCTGAACAATCAGTACCGCAATAAACCCATGCCCACCGATGTGCTCAGTTTCCCTCTGGGGGTGGACGGGCAGTATGACATCAACGAGACCAATGGGTGCAAGATGCTGGGGGATATTGTGATCAGCATGGAGCGCGCCATGGAACAGGCCAACCTGTATGGCCATTCCCTCCAGCGGGAAGTGGCTTTTCTGACGGTCCATTCCATGCTGCATCTGCTGGGTTATGACCACGAGAACGGCGGCTTGGAGGCTGTCCGGATGCGGGAGCGGGAGGAAGCAATTCTGATCCAGCTGGGCCTGCCCCGGACTGTGAGCTATACGGAATAAGTGTTCGTTGGGATATTTTGGGATAACGGAAAGAGAGAATGACCCTTGAATCATACAGAAAAGAAGGAAAATACTCCTCACTATGATACCTCGTCGGTGTTTGTGGCGGTCATCGGGCGGCCCAACGTCGGTAAATCCAGCCTGACCAACCTGCTGGTTGGAGAGAAGGTGGCCATTGTTACCTCGAAACCGCAGACAACCCGCACCCGGATTACGGGTGTAATCACCCGCGGTCCGCTGCAGTACGTTCTGCTGGACACCCCTGGTGTCCACAAAGCCAAGAACAAGCTGGGCAAGCGGATGGACAAGACTGCCAGTGACTCGGTGGGCGATGTGGATGTGTCCATGATGCTGTTTGAGCCCCATCCGGGCCTGAACGAGTCGGAACAGATGCTGATTGATGCGCTGCGCCGCAGCGGCCCTGCCATTGCTGTCATCAACAAGATCGATCTGGTCAAGGACCCGGCGGAGCTGGAGGCCCGGAAAGCAGAGCTGGAAGGCCTGGGCGTCTTTGATACTGTGTGCACCGTCAGCGTGCGTGATAACAAGAATTGCGAGGAACTGTTTGACCTGCTGGCCCGCTATGCGGTGGAGGGCCCTCACTATTTTGAGGACGATGCCTACACCGATATGCCTGAGAAAGAGCTGGTGGCAGAACTGATCCGGGAAAAGGCCCTGCTGTTTATGCGGGATGAGATCCCCCATGGACTGGCTGTGGTTGTGGAGCGGTTCAAGGAGCGTCCGGGAACTGACCTTGTGGATATCGACGTGAACATTTACTGTGAGCGGGAGAGCCATAAGGGCATGGTGATCGGCAAAGGCGGCGCTATGTTGAAAAAGATTGCCAGCGCGGCGCGGGTCGACTGCGAAGAGTTCCTGGGATGCCGTGTCAATCTGCAGTGCTGGGTGAAGGTAAAACCCGATTGGCGGGACAATGAATTCCTTCTCAACAGCTTTGGATTCCGGCAGGACCCGGGCCGCAGGTAAGCATCTCCCAGAACAGGACAGAATTCCCGGGGATAGGGCAGTATGATGAAGTTAACACTGAAACCGAAGGCGAGGTGCTGACACATGGATGCAGAAAGCTGCTGGAAGGCGTTTGCCTCAACGGGAAAAATTGATCATTACCTGGACTATAAGCGGGCTGCAGGCGCAGACGCTGCACAGAAAGCGTACAATGGACGAGTTTGTAATCAAAGGCCTGGTGATGCAGGAGATCGAGTACGGGGAGTCGGATCGGATTCTCAAAATACTGACGGCTGAAAGAGGGCTGATTACTGCGTTTGCCAAACACAGCATGCGGTTGACCAGTCACCTTTTTGCTGCCTGCGGCCAGTTGTGCTATTCCGAATTTGTCCTGCGGCCGGGGCGCAATACTGAAGAAAAAATGTATACTGTGGTGGAGGCAGGCTACGAAACCGATTTCCGGGACATTGCCTACAGCTTTGAAGCCCAGGGCGTGGCCATGTATATGATGGAATTTACCATGGCCTTATCCCTGGTGGAGCAGCCGGCAGAAAAAGAGCTGAAGCTGCTGATGAACTGCCTGTACAAAATCTGCCAGAAAAAGACCGACCCCAAAATTGTCAAAGCTGTGTTTGAGCTGCGGATGATGTGCGAGTGTGGGTTTATGCCCCAGCTGCTGGCATGCCGGAGCTGCGGCGCCTATGACGGTGACCGCTTTTGCCTGGATGTGGAAGATGGCTGTCTGCTCTGCGCAGACTGTGCAGCCAAGGAGAATAAGTCCTGTAATCTGGATAAAGGTGCGCTGTTTGCGGTGCGTTACATCTGCCTGATTGAGGATAAAAAGCTTTTTGGGTTCCGCATTTCAGAAGGGAGTGCCAAGCTTTTGTATGCTGCAGCAGAGCAGTATGCCCTGGCCCACATGGATAAACAACTGAATTCCCTGAAATTCCTGCGGTCCCTTTCGGCCTGGGACCCGGACCAACAATCTAAAAAGGATTGAATCAATGGAAACAAGTTACTTAAAAACACTGGAACTCAATAAAATCATTGAGCGTGCCGCCGCCGGGTGCGTCTGCCAGGAAGCCAGAGCCAAAATGATGGAGCTGGAACCGCAGAGCGATCCCGACGAAGTTCGGTTTATGCTGGAACAGACCGATGCCATCAATACCCTGCTGATCAAAAATGGCTCACCCCGGTTCGGCGGCGTGGAGGGGGTCAGTGCGCTGGCTACCCGCGCGGTCAAAGGCGGTGTCCTTTCCATGGGAGAGCTGCTGCTGGTGGCCGGTGCGCTGCGCAATTTCCAGAACCTGAGCACCTGGTATGGCTCCACCGACCATGATGCGCTGCCCACCGATGATCTGTTTTATGCGCTGGCGCCCCAGCCTGGCCTGGAACAGCAGATCTCGGACGCCATTCTGGCGCCGGACACCATGGCAGATACTGCCTCTCATACCCTGAATGAGCTGCGGAAGAAGATTCGTGCCACAGAAAACGCCATCCGTGACCGGCTGGACAGCCTGGTGCACAATATGGAGTCCTCCAAGTACTTACAGGAAGCTGTGGTTTCAATCCGCAACGGCCGGTATGTTGTGCCGGTTAAAAGTGAATACCGCGGCGAAGTCAGCGGTATCATTCATGATGTATCCTCCACAGGCGCAACCGTCTTTGTGGAGCCTCAGGCAGTGGTGGAAGCCAACGCCCGCATTCTGCAGTTCCGTGCCCAGGAGGCGCAGGAAATCGAACGAATTCTGACCGCATTCACCAGCCAGGTGGCAGCCATCGAACCCCAGTTCCAGTACAGCTACAAGGCGATGCTGGAAATTGATATTCTGCTGGCCAAGGCGCGGATGGCTTTGGAGATGAAGGCATTTAAGCCGTCTGTCAGCTATGACCAGTCCTTCTCTCTGGTACGGGCACGGCACCCGCTGATCGACCCGTCCAAGTGTGTGCCGGTGGATATCACGCTGGGAAAAGACTATGATTCCCTGATTATCACTGGCCCTAACACGGGCGGTAAAACGGTTACCTTGAAGACCGCCGGCCTGCTGTGTGCCATGGCCCAGTGCGGCTTCTTGATCCCGGCGGATGAGCGCAGTGAAGTCTGTGTGTTCCAGGAATACCTGGTGGATATCGGCGACGAACAGAGCATCGAGCAGAGCCTGTCCACCTTCTCAGGCCATATGACCAAAATCACCGGGATCCTGGAGCTGGCCGGCCCTGGTACTCTGGTTCTGCTGGATGAGCTGGGTGCAGGTACCGACCCTGCCGAGGGCGCAGCCCTGGCAGTGGCTATCATTGAGGAACTGCGCCGCCGCAGCGTTTTGCTGATGGCCACCACCCACTATGCTGAGCTGAAGGTCTTTGCGCTGGAAACCCCCGGCGTAGTCAATGCCAGCTGCGAATTCGATCTGGAAACCCTGCGCCCCACCTATAAGCTGAGCGTGGGTGTGCCCGGCAAGTCCAACGCCTTCCTGATCAGCGAAAAACTGGGCATTCCCCAGCGGGTAATTGAGGCCGCCCAGCAGCACCTTTCGGCGGATGACAAACGTCTGGACGCGGTGCTGGGTCAGTTGGATGACCTGAAGCTGCAGCTGAAAGCCAGCCAGGACGAGGTGGAAAACCTCCGTCATGAAGCGGCCCATCAGCTGGAAGCTGCGCAGAAAAAGAAAGAAGAACTGATTCAGCAGGGCGAAAATGAGCTGGAAGCTGCCCGGGCCAAGGCCCGCACGCTGGCTCAACAGGTGGAAAATGAAGCTTACCGCCTGACGGACGAGCTGCGTCAGCTGCAGAAAGATGAAAAAATGAGCGCTCAGCAGCGGGCACAGCGGGCCCGTGAGATTGCCAAGAAGGAATCGGCAAAGCTTTTTGCCAACTCGGATGTGGTCCATAACCCGGTGCGGGATTTTGTGCCGCTGAAGGAGGTAAAAGTCGGGCAGGAAGTGTGCATTGCAGAACTGAACCAGCTGGCTACTGTATTGGCGCTGCCGGATAAAAACGGAGAAGTCCTGGTTCGGGCCGGCATTGTGAAAACCAAAGTCCCACTCAAAGGCCTGAAGCAGCCTGACAAAATGGAAAAGGCTCCGGCTGCCCCCAAGACCAAAGCGCAGCAGCGGTATACCCGCCAGACCGGTGATGGGAGCCGCGGCACAGGCGGGCACGTGGAACGGGTCCGCCGGGATGCCAAGATGGAGTGCAATCTGCTGGGATTGA
The DNA here is from genome assembly GCA_904394215.1 of uncultured Faecalibacterium sp. GTDB lineage: Bacteria > Bacillota > Clostridia > Oscillospirales > Ruminococcaceae > Faecalibacterium. The sequence goes on along the minus strand of CAJFNF010000021.1, from coordinate 8,837 downwards.
CAGTGGACGAAGCAATCCAGGAGGCGGATTCTTTCATTGATCATGCGATCCTGAATGGGCAGTCTACGGTTTATCTGATTCACGGCAATGGCACAGGTGCTCTGCGCAATGCCATTCAAAAACATCTGCGTGGCCATCGGATGGTAAAGAGTTTCCGTCTGGGACGCTATGGTGAAGGCGAAAGCGGTGTAACCGTGGTGGAGCTGAAATAAACGGATCATCAAAAGCAGACCGCCTGGTTGGAATGTACAGGCGGTCTGCTTCGTTTATGATAAGGGAAAGTGAAAAAGGGAGGGGACGAAAAAATAAGATGTCAAAACAGGGAAGACGTACAAAATCCAGACACGGAAAAAAGCGCAAATTCCACTGGCCTCTGCTGGTGACAGCAGCGGTGATTGTGATCGGCTTTCCCAAAGTCTGGCAGGCCGGCAGCGAATGGGTTGCTGCCCAAAATGCCATTCGTGAAGCCAGCGCAACGGAGGAACCGGCGGAAGATTTTCGTCCTGATGTGGGGGAGCCGCCCTATACTGTTGCAGTGGATGCCGGCCACGGCGGAGATGACCCGGGCGCTACCGGCGTGATTGTGGAAAAGGATATGACAGCGGAGACCGCGGAGGCGCTTCTCAGCTGGCTCTGGTCTGATCCCAACTACATACCGGTGACAACCCGGGACAGCTATGATACCACGGCAACGCCCATGGAACGGGCCGAGGCATCCAACCGCCAGCACCCGGACTTGCTGTTGTCCATCCATGGGAATTCTGCGGCAACAGAGGCCGGCGGCTTTGAGTGTTATCCCATTACGCCGGGACGCACATGGCACCGGGAGAGCGTTTATTTTGCCAGGCTCCTGGCGTCCGGCATGGAAGCTGCCGGGAGCACCTTGCGGGGGCATGGCGGAATCCGGTATATCTACTATGAAGATGGCGAAAAGGTATTGGCAGAGGCCAACGATCTGCGGGTACGGGAAGAAGAAACTTTTACGCTTTTGGAGGAATCAAACTGCCCGGCGGTGCTGGCGGAGCAATGCTTTGTGACCAGCGCCGCAGATGTGGACCGCTTTGGTGACCAGGATGGCTGCGCATTGACAGCCCAGGTTTATTACCATGCGATTTGCGCTTATTTCGGGACCCAGCCAGTGGAAACGCCGGGAGTCTAAAGAGGTTTTGTACAGGGCGGGGAAAATGCTCAGCACTTGAAGCATTTGTCTGCCACAAAGATTTTTCGAGTGTTTGTGATGCAGAGCCGATGTTTTTTGTAAAATAAAAATAAAAAGTGAAAGGATTTGCATCCAAAGCCTTGACAAGTGAAAAAAAGATGGTAAAATGATGCCAAAGCGTGCACACATGTGCACACAAATAGATTAGGCCGGGTTGTTTGGATTTCCAAAACGCCTAAAGCTCATCGGACAGGGCTGGCCGCTGCCGCGTGTGGCGTAAAGCGCCACAACATTATTGAACGGGTGAGGTCACCCGGAAATTTTATAAGTTGGTCACTTTGATTTCTCTGTGCGGATGCACACCACTTGTGAAACGTCAATAAGAGCAGCAGAACCACCCTACGATCTATTTGCTGAAGTTCTCTTTCCAAAGGTAAGGCTTGGCAGGATGCCAGTTCTTCTTTGAAACAAGAAGAAAGCCGCCTCGACTGTATCTCACAGGCAGTGTGCCCGAAAGGGTGCGCTGCCTTTTTTTCTTTGTGTCTGAGGGGGATCGGGCAGATTCCGGATTTTGCCGAAGCATACCAGGGAAAGATTGCTTTGTTTGATTCACACTGTAAAGAGAGGGATGTTTTTTGAACCGGGAACGTCAAAAGCGCGCGCCAATCTATGAGGCGCTGGAAAAATTCCGCCGTCAGCGGGTCGTCCCCTTCGATGTGCCAGGCCATAAACGAGGCCGCGGAAACCCTGAGCTGGTAGAACTGCTGGGAGAGCGGTGTGTCGGCATTGATGTCAATTCCATGAAGCCGCTGGATAATCTGTGCCATCCGGTTTCCGTGATCAAAGAGGCCGAAGAACTGGCCGCGGATGCTTTTGGTGCAGCACATGCTTTTCTGATGGTTGGTGGAACCACCAGCAGCGTGCAGAGCATGGTGCTGACTGCCTGTAAACCGGGGGATAAAATTATCCTGCCTCGTAACGTCCACAAAAGCGCTATCAATGCGCTGGTGTTGTGCGGGGCGGTGCCGGTTTATATTGATCCAAAGGTGGATGTAGACCTAGGTATCCCGCTGGGTATGGAAATTGAGGATGTGCAGGCAGCCATCGAGGCCAATCCGGATGCCGTTGCCATTTTCATCAACAACCCGACTTATTATGGCATTTGCTCGGATCTGCGCAAACTGGTGGAGATGGCGCATGCGCACAACATGTTGGCACTGGTGGATGAGGCACATGGGACCCATTTGTATTTCAATCCAAGCCTGCCCCTCAGCGGCATGGCTGCCGGTGCAGACATGGCGGCTGTCTCAATGCACAAGTCCGGCGGAAGCTTGACCCAGAGCTCTTTGCTGCTGTGCGGTCCGAATGTGGACGCCGGCTATGTGGGGAATATCATCAATCTGACCCAGACCACCAGTGCATCCTACCTGCTGATGGCAAGCCTGGATATCAGCCGCCGGAATCTGGCAATGCGGGGCCGGGAGAGCTTTGCCAAAGTCATCGATATGGCAGAATATGCCCGGCGGGAGATCAACGCCATCGGCGGCTACAATGCCTTTGGCTCCGAGATCATCAATGGCGGCAGCGTTTATGACTTTGATGTCACCAAGCTGGCGGTAAATACCCGGGGCATTGGACTGACCGGTATTGAAGTGTATGACCTTCTGCGGGATGAATACGACATCCAGATCGAGTTCGGGGATCTGTCCAACATTTTGGCGTATATCTCCATTGGGGACCGTATCCAGGATATCGAACGTCTGGTGGGGGCGCTGGCTGATATCCGCCGCCTTTATGCCAAGCCCCGCAGCGGCCTGTTTACAGCCGAATATATTACGCCCCAGGTGAAAGCGACACCGCAGCAGGCGTTTTACTCGCCCAAGGTCAGCTTGCCGCTGCGGGAGACAGCAGGAAAGATTTGCACGGAGTTTGTGATGTGCTATCCTCCGGGAATCCCCATCCTGGCGCCGGGGGAAGTCATTACGCAGGAAATCATCGATTATATCGAGTTTGCCAAGGCCAAAGGCTGCTCCATGCAGGGACCGGCCAGTGAAGATATTTCGGAACTGAATGTTTTGGCCTGATTCTGAAAGGAGGGTATATCTTGCAGGAAATGGATTATTGGTTTGGTGAACTGCACACGGCCAATGTGAAGACCTGTATCCGGGTGGATCGCCAACTCTACAGCGGAACCAGTGACTTTCAGCGGATTGATGTCTTTGATTCTCCTGAATTTGGCAGGTTCCTGACATCGGATGGCAGCGTGATCTTTTCGGAGAAGGATGAGTTTACCTATGATGAGATGATCGTGCATGTGCCGATGGCGGTCCATCCCGATGTAAAGCGGGTTCTGGTGATCGGCGGCGGCGACGGCGGCGTAGCCAGAGAGCTCTCCTATTATCAGGAGATTGAAGTAATTGACGTGGTGGAGCCGGACAAGATGTTTGTGGATGTATGCCGCAAATTCTTCCCGGATAATGCCTGCGGTTTGGACGATATCCGGGTCCGGGTTTACTATGAGGATGGTCTGCGGTTTCTGCGGAGCAAAGAGGACGAATATGATCTGATCATCAATGACTGTACCGATCCGCTGGGACATGCAGCCGGGCTGTTTACCAAGGAGTTCTATGGCAGCTGCTACAAGGCACTTCATGAGGACGGTATCATGGTGTATCAGCATGGGAGCCCGTTCTTCGATGAAGATGAAGAGAGCTGCCGCGCCATGCATAAAAAAGCTTACCGTTCTTTTCCCATCAGTCGTGTCTATCAGGCACACATTCCAACCTGCCCGGCGGGGTATTGGCTGTTCGGCTTTGCCAGCAAAAAATACCACCCCATCAAGGACTTTGACCCCAAGCGCTGGAACAAGCGGGGAATCAAGACCTGGTATTACACCCCCCATCTGCACCGCGGCGCTTTTATGCTGCCGCGCTATGTTGAGGATCTTCTGAAGGAAGAAGAAGATTGATGCACAAGGGTTCAAACCCATGACGTTGACATTTGAAAGGAGTATCTCTCATGAGCAAACTGCTTGTTATTGGCTGCGGCGGCGTCGCATCGGTGGCGATCCAGAAGTGCTGCCAGAACGATAAGACCTTTTCGGAGCTGTGCATTGCCAGCCGCACGGTGTCCAAATGTGATGCGCTGAAAGCCAAGCTGGAAGCTGCCGGTACCCCCGTGAAAATTACCACCATGAAGGTCAATGCGGACGATGTGGAAGACGTGAAGCGGGTGATCAAGGCTTACAAGCCGGATCTGGTTCTGAATGTGGCGCTGCCGTATCAGGATCTGACCATTATGGATGCCTGCCTGGCCTGCGGTGTACACTACGTTGATACAGCCAACTATGAGCCCGAAAACACCGATGATCCTGCCTGGCGTGCTATTTATGAGAAGCGGTGCAAAGAGGAAGGCTTCACTGCCTACTTTGACTACAGCTGGCAGTGGGCCTATGCCAAAAAGTTTGAGGAAGCTGGCCTGACCGCTATCCTCGGCTCCGGATTTGACCCGGGTGTCACCAGCGTCTTTACTGCCTATGCGCAGAAGCACTACTTTGATGAGATCCACACCATTGATATCCTGGACTGCAACGGCGGCGACCATGGCTATGCTTTTGCCACCAACTTCAATCCTGAGATCAATTTGCGGGAAGTCTCGGCCAACGGCAGCTACTGGGAAGATGGCCACTGGGTTGAGACCAAGCCCATGGAGATCAAGCGGGTTTATGATTTCCCGCAGGTGGGCGAGAAGGACATGTATCTGCTGCATCATGAGGAAATCGAGAGCCTTGCCAAGAACATCCCTGGCGTCAAGCGGATCCGTTTCTTTATGACCTTTGGCCAGAGCTACCTGACCCACATGAAGTGTCTGGAGGACGTGGGAATGCTCTCCACCAGCCCCATCCTGTATGAGGGCAAAGAGATCGTCCCCATCCAGTTCCTGAAAGCTCTGCTGCCGGATCCTGCTTCGCTGGGACCCCGTACCGTTGGCAAAACCAACATCGGCTGCATCTATACCGGCGTTAAGGACGGCAAAGAGCGGACCATCTACATTTACAATGTCTGCGATCATCAGGAATGCTACAAGGAACTGGGAAGTCAGGCCATCAGTTATACCACTGGCGTGCCTGCTATGATTGGTACTGCCCTGGTGGCCAACGGCCAGTGGCGCAAACCCGGCGTTTATAACCTGGAGGAGATGGATCCCGATCCCTTTATGGAGATGCTGAACCAGTATGGCCTGCCCTGGGTTGTGGATGAGCATCCCGCTGTGGTGGAATGATGGATTACTTGATGAATCAGGAACCAACGCTTTCCACGCCTGTCTACGTGGTGGACGAGACGGCGCTGGTTCACAATCTGGAAATTCTGCAGCGTGTACAGGAGCGTACCGGCTGCCACATTCTGCTGGCGCAGAAGGCATTTTCCATGTTCCGTGTGTATCCTCTGATTGCCCGGTATTTGTCGGGGGCTACTGCCAGCGGCCTGTTTGAGGCCAGGCTGGCCTATGAGAAAATGCCGGGCAAGGAAAACCATGTGTTTTGTCCTGCCTATACGCCGGAAGAAATGAAAGAGCTGGTCTCCATCTGCGACCATATCAGCTTCAATTCTCTGGCGCAGCTGGAAGCACACCGTCCGGTCTGGGAAGCGGCCGGAGTAAGTGTAGGGCTGCGGGTTAACCCTGAGCACTCGACGCAGGATGGCCACGCCATCTACGATCCCTGCGCTCCCGGCAGCAGGTTGGGAATCCGGCGGCAGAATCTGCCGGATCAGCTGCCTGAAGGGGTAGAGGGCCTGCATTTTCACACTCTGTGCGAGCAGGATGCCGCTCCGCTGGTGGAAACCTTTGCAGCGTTTGAGAAAACATTCGGTCAGTATCTGTCGTGCCTGAAATGGATCAATCTGGGCGGCGGCCACCATATTACCCGTCCTGGTTATGATGTGGCAGTGCTGGAGCGCTTGATTTTGTATATCCGGGAAAAGTACCATGTGACTGTCTATCTGGAACCGGGGGAAGCCATTGCCCTCGGGGCTGGAACACTGATTACCACAGTGCTGGATGTGGTGCAGGCTACCGACATGCCGGTATTGATTTTGGATACATCGGCGGCCTGCCATATGCCGGATGTACTGGAGATGCCTTACCGTCCGCCTCTGTTTGACAGTGGTCTGCCGGGTGAAAAAAAGGTAACCTGTCGTTTGGCTTCCCGCACCTGCCTGGCTGGGGATGTGATCGGGGAGTACAGTTTTGATGTGCTGCCGCAGGTTGGCGACCGGCTGGTTTTCGGCGATATGGCCATCTACTCCATGGTGAAAAATAACACCTTCAATGGTATGCCGCTGCCGGATATAGCGCTGCGGCATCAGGACGGCAGCTGTGAAGTCGTGCGCCGCTTTGGCTATCAGGATTTCAAAATGCGGTTGTCCTGACACATTTTCAAAGGAGTTTATCTATGTACAGAATGCCGGCTGAATATGAGCCGCACCGTGCCACTCTGATGATTTGGCCGGTCCGCCCCGGCAGTTGGGGCAAAGACCCCAGTGCCGCCCAAGCGGCATTTGTCCGGGTATTTGAAGCGATTACCCAGAGCGAAGATCTCGATCTGTTGGTTGATCCTGCCCATTGGGAGCAGGCCCGGGCTGCCACTGCACACATGGACCGGGTACATTTACTGCCCATTAATTCAGATGATGCCTGGGCCAGAGATGTTGGACCTACTTTCGTTCGAAATGAAAGGGGAGACATCCGGGGTATCAACTGGAGTTTCAATGCCTGGGGCGGTACGGTGGACGGCCTGTATGCCGATTGGGAAAAAGATGACGCGGTAGCATCGCTTTTTTGCCAGGCAGTGGGTCTTCCATGGGAAGATGCAAGCCCCTTTGTGCTGGAAGGCGGCAGCATTCATTCCGACGGTGAAGGGACTTTGCTGGTTACTGAGAGCTGCCTGCTCTCAGCAGGACGCAACCCATCCATGACCCGCGCCGAAATTGAAGCAGAACTTTGCCGGCGCCTTGGCGCGGAAAAGGTGCTGTGGCTGCCCCGCGGCATCTACAACGATGAGACCAACGAACACGTGGATAATGTCTGTGCATTTGTTGGACCGGCTGAAGTGGTTCTTGCATGGACCGACAACCAGGATGACCCGCAGTATCTGCTGTCCATGGCTGACTATCATTATCTGCAGAGTGTCACCGATGCAAAAGGACGCCCTCTGACTATTCATAAGCTGCCGATCCCGGAACACCCGATTCTGTGCAGTGAAGAAGACTGTGAAGCCTATTCCTTTGAACCGGGGGAAGACACCAGGGAGCCGGGGGAACGGCTGGCAGCCAGCTATGTGAATTTCTATTTTACCAACGATGCTGTGCTGGTTCCTCAGTTTGGAGGGGAAAATGCAGCCAGTGACGCGCTGGCCTGTCAGATTTTGCAGCAAGTGTGCCATGGCCGCCATGTTATAGGCCTTCCTGCGCGGGATATTTTGCAGGGCGGGGGAAACATCCACTGCATTACCCAGCAGATTCCACTGTAAACCAAAAAAGGAGGGAACAAACCCATGCCTCAAACTACAGTTGCCGCCATCCAAATGGCGTGCAGTTCAGACCCGGCCCAGAACATTGCCCATGCAGAGGAGCTGGTGCGCCAGGCTGCTGCCAAAGGGGCACAGATCGTATTGCTGCCGGAGCTGTTTGAGCGCCCTTATTTTTGCCAGGAACGCCGGTATGAATATTACAGCTATGCGATGCCTATCACGGAAAATCCAGCGGTGCAGCGCTTTTCTGAGGTGTGCCGTGAGCTTGAGCTGGTGATGCCCATCAGTTTTTACGAGAAGGCCGGGACCCGGCTGTTTAACAGCGTGGCCATGGTGAATGCAGATGGAGAAATCCTAGGCGTTTACCGTAAAACACATATCCCGGATGACCATTATTACCAGGAGAAGTTTTATTTCACGCCGGGAAATACAGGTTTCAAGGTGTTTGAAACCCAGTACGGCAAAGTGGGCGTGGGCATCTGCTGGGATCAATGGTTTCCGGAAACGGCTCGGTGCCTGACGCTGGCAGGAGCAGACCTTATCTTGTATCCAACAGCAATCGGGAGCGAGCCGATTCTGGACGTTGACAGCGCCGGTCACTGGCAGAGAACCATGCAGGGGCACGCGGCGGCCAATATTGTACCGGTAGCAGCAGCAAACCGCTACGGAACAGAGGTTGTCACGCCTTGCCGGGAAAACGGAGGCCAGCAGAGTGCATTGCGGTTTTATGGATGCAGCTTTTTGACGGATGAGACAGGCGCTGTGCTGGAACAGGCCGGCCGTGATGGAGACGCAGTTCTGACAGCAAGCTATGACTTTGGAACCATTCGTCAGGAACGCCTGGAATGGGGCTTGTTCCGGGATCGCAGGCCCAAGTGTTATGGTGCCATTTGTGACTTAGGCTAACTTAGGCAAAAAGAAAACAAGAAAACTTTCAACGCATCCTGACATCTGTGCGGGGCACAGGTGAGGGGGTGCGTTTTTATTTGTGTATGGATGAAAAAGAAGAATTCTAATAGCCGCCAAAATAAAAAAAGATGGCAGCAGAAGAGTGAACCGCCCCATATTGTGCGGACAGTACAAAAAAGAGGCCTGCAAGGGGTAGAAGTAAACGAATCAAAGACTGGCCTGGCGAAGCGAGAGCGGAGC
>CAJFNF010000020.1 GCA_904394215.1 uncultured Faecalibacterium sp. | reverse complement strand
TGTATTTTTGTCTGGACATACGAACACCCCCTGTATAGGTTTATTTTCCTACACAGGGGGCGTTTTGTCTATTGTCCGTTTTTACTGGTTCGGTTCACTCAGGCCGGGGGCTTTTGGTATATCCAGAGGTTTTTTCAGTCGATGTCCTCGCAGGGGTACCGGATGCCCATCTGGGCCCGCAGGTGGTCCATCTGCTCCATCATGTGGATGGTCTCGGCGTGGGGCATGGAGGGGCACTCCAGCAGGCCGTTCTGGATGCACTCCACCGTCTCCAGGACCTCGTACTCGTAGCCGGTGAGCTGGGCCGGGCAGGTGAGGCTGCGGATCAGGTGGTTGTCGGCGTCGTAGACCCGCAGGCCCTGGGGGTTGTTGATGTTTTCCACCATCATGTAGCCCTCGGTGCCGTAGATCACCCCGTACCGGTCAGACACCGCATTGGCGGCGGCGGTCAGGTTGGCCACCCGGCCGTCCTGCCAGGTGAGGGTGATGCTGTCGGTCAGGTCCACGCCGTTTTCGTTTTTGGTGCACAGGGCGTGGAGGGCGTCGGGGCGGCCGAACACCATCTCGGCAAAGTTCAGGGTGTAGACCCCCACGTCCAGCAGGGCGCCGCCGGCCAGCTCGGGCACCACAATCCGGTGGTTGCCGGTGATGAAATAGCCCAGGTTGGCAGTGAGCAGCCGGGGCTCCCCGATCAGGCTGGAGGCCAGGGTCTCCTGGATCATCCGGCGCATGGGCTGGTACCGGGTCCAGATGGCCTCGGTGACCAGTACCCCTTTGCTGCGGGCGTAGCGGATGGCATCCGCCGCCTGGCGGGCGCTGACAGTGAAGGACTTTTCGCACAGGATGTGCTTGCCGTGGTCGGCGCAGAGCTTGATGTGCCGGTAGTGGTGGGAATGGGGGGTGGCGATGTAGACCAGTTCCAGGTCGGGGTCGCTGACCAGGTCCTCATAGCTGCCGAAGGCTTTCTGAACCCCGTTGGCCTGGGCAAAGGCCTGGGCCCGGGACAGGTCCCGGGCGCCCACGGCGTAGAGTTCCAGCTCGGGGTGGCCGTTTTCCCGAAGCAGGTGGATGGTGTGGGCCATGGTGCCGGCAATGTTCCCGGCGCCCAGAATTCCGGTTTTCATGATGGTTACCTCCCATAGGGCCCTGGGGCCTGTGTTGTATCTCTGGGATTCAGTATACCATGGCCCCGGCCCGCTGGCAATCCGCCCGGCCCTGCAGGGGGCGGCAGGAGGCCATCAGCCCCACTGCTGCCGCAGCAGGTCCATGGCGTGGGTTTCCAGCCGGGAGACATAGCTGCGGCTGATGCCCAGCAGCCGGGCGGTTTCCAGCTGGGTCAAAGGCGGCTGGCCCCCCAGGCCGTACCGCAGCACAATCAGCTGCCGCTCCCGGGCCGGCAGGGCCTCGATCAGCCCCCGGAGCCGGGCGGCGTCGTCCTTCTTTTCGCAGTTTTCCTCCATGCAGGCGGTGTCCTGCAAGAGGTCGGACAGGGTCAGGGCCGAGTCGTCCTTGCCGGTGTCCAGGGATTCCTGCAGCGAGACGGTGGGCCCGGTCTTTTTGTCCCGGCGGAACTGCATCCGGATTTCGTTTTCAATGCAGCGGCTGGCATAGGTGGAAAACCGGGCCCGGCGGGTGCTGTCAAAGGTGTTCACCGCCTTGATCAGGCCGATGGTGCCGATGCTGATCAGGTCATCCTGATCCCCCGGCAGGGCATAGTATTTCTTGGCGATGTGGGCCACCAGCCGCAGGTTGTGGCGGATGATCTTTTCCCGGGCGGCGGCGTCCCCCGCCCGCAGGGCCTCGAAGGCGGCGGCTTCCTCCCGGGGGGTGAGGGGCCGGGGAAAACTGCCCGACTCCAGATGGAGGGCCAGGTAGAGGAACCGGGCGGAGAAAAATTGCAGCAGTTGCAGCAGCATGGACAAAGACCTCCCTTGGATGGATTCGTTTCAATGTATGAATCCCGGGGCGGAAATTTGCCGGGCCGGCGGGGGAGGAGAAAAAACAAAGCCCCCGCCGGAAGCGGGAGCACAAAGGGCTGATTCAAACAGAGGATGCAGGCGTAAATATCCTGACGTCCCCCAGGAGTTTGGTTTCGGAGCCGTCGATCAGGATGGCAGAGCGGTCGGTGACGGTGGCGTAGACTTTTTTGCGCCGCTCTTTCAGAACCCGCCGGATGGCCTGATCCTGGGCCGGGGCGCCCTGGTAGTGTACTTCCAGGTAGAAATCCTTCAGGAGGGGCAGACCCGGATGGTAGGAAAATTCCGGGTAATCCGAATCGGGGGACAGGTGGTATTCTTCCAGCTGGATCAGGGCGCCGGCGCTGTATCCCATCATGACGCCCTGAAACCGGAGCAGGGAATCCCGCAGATCAAAGGCGTCCATCCGTTCCAGCATGCGGTCGGGCAGGCCGCCCGGCAGATAAAGGATATCGGCGTTCCGGATCAGTTCTGCGGCCCGGGCTTTGGAATCTGTAAAGGCATTGATCCAGTGGATTTGGGATTCGGGGATGCCGTACCGCAGAAAGGGCCCGGTCATGGCGTGATAGTAGAGCCCGTCCCGGGGGTTGTACAGCCTGTTCCAGTCTGCCAGGCTGTGGACATCGCTGTCACGGTAGGAAAAGGCGGGGATCACGACGGTGTCCCCAGGGTGAAGGTAGTGCCGAAACGTCTGGTATAAGAAATCGGCGAAGAAGTCCAGCCGGTCAAACAGGATGTGTACCATGTCTGCCTCCCATCAGCAGCAAAAACAGATGCCGGACCCGGTTCACCGGCGTTTGGCAAACCAGGAGTTCCAGCCGGGGCGGGAGGGCCGTGGGCCCTTGCGGAGGCCCCGGACCAACAGCACCCCCATCCCCAGGGTGAACAACGCCATGACGGTGCCCTTCACCGGGGCGCCCACGGCGTAGAAAAAGACGGCCATCCCCCCGAACAGGGCCAGGATGCAGCCCATCACCAGGCCGTAGAGCACCGGGTGCTTTTCACCCAGGGCGTACAGCACCTCGCTCAGCAGGAAGGAGCCCAGCTCCATCAAAAATTCACCCATACACAGCGCTCCTTTCAGGGAAAAGTTCTCTTTTGACCATTCTAACAGAAACCCGTGGAAAAAGAAAGACTGTGCCCGGGTCACGGTGGCCATTGTGGGCCGGGCGGCGCCATGTTATAATAATGGCCTCAAAGACAGCGCGCCCACCGGCGGAAGGAGGAAAACCATGAAGGTGATCTGCTATGGAGATTCCAATACCTGGGGCTACGACCCCCGGTCCTGGCTGGGGGACCGGTATCCCGCCGACAGCCGGTGGGTGGATCTCCTGGCGGCGAAAACCGGCTGGGACATCCAGAACCGGGGCCTCAACGGCAGGAGCATCCCCCGGGAGGCGGTGGCTTTCCCGGCGGACACCGGCCTGCTGGTGGTGATGCTGGGCACCAACGACCTGCTGGAGGGCAGCACCCCTGCCGCCGCGGCCCGGCGGATGGAACAGTTCCTCACCGGGGTGAACCTGGGGCGGGACAAACTGCTGCTGGTCGCCCCGCCGCCGGTGGAGCCGGGGGCCTGGGTTCAGGAGAAGAGCCTGCCCGCTGCTGCCGCGGAATTGACCCGGCTGTACCGGCAGCTGGCGGCGGCGCTGGGCATCCGGTTTGCCGACGCCGGGGCCTGGGGGGTCACCCTGGACTATGACGGCGTCCATTTCACCCCGGAAGGCCACCGGGCCTTTGCCGCGGGACTGTACAAGGAGGTATTCCCATGAAAAAACGCATCCTGCCCCTGGTGTGCTCGGCTTTGCTGATGTTCACCGGCTGCGGGGCCGACGGCTACCAGAAGATCAGCCAGGAGAAGGCCAAAGAGATGATGGACACCCAGGAGGTGCTGGTGCTGGACGTGCGGGAGCAAAGCGAGTACGCCGGCGGCCACATCCCCGGGGCGGTGCTGCTGCCGGTGGGCACCATTGACGAGGACACCGCCGCCGCCGTCATCCCCGAAAAGGACACCACCGTCCTGGTCTACTGCCGCAGCGGCAGCCGCAGCAAGCGGGCCGCCAAGGCCCTGGCCGGCCTGGGGTACACCGGCATTTATGAGTTCGGCGGGATCATGTCCTGGCCCTACGACATTGTAACCTGACACCCTGGCAAGCCGCCCGGAAGGCCTGCCGCCCCGGGCGGCTTTTTTGCGCGATTGCAAAAAGACGATGCATCGAGATTCTACTTTCCCTCAACCGATGGTCGAGGGAAAGAAACCTCCCTTCGGTTGAGAACCCAGGGGGACGGGTGTACAATGGGACCAAAGCAATCGACCACCCAAAGGAGGAACCTGCCATGAAAAAGACCCTCGGCGCCCTGATCGCCCAGACCCGGAAAGAAAAAGGCATGACCCAGCTGGAGCTGGCGGAAAAGATGGGGGTGACCGACAAGGCCGTCTCCAAGTGGGAGCGGGATTTGTCCTGCCCCGACATCCAGTCCCTGCCCCTGCTGGCCCAGGTGCTGGATCTGTCCCTGGAAGAGCTGATGCAGGGAGAGGAAAAGTCCCGGCCCGCCCCCAAAGAGGCCGGCGCCCTGGTGTCCACCATCCTGCGGGGGGTGGCCCTGGCCATGGGGGCGGCCACAGCGGTCCTTTCCTTCCTGGACGCCCTGCCCCCCAAAGACGGGCTGGCCCTGCTGGGGCTGGGGCTTGCCTGCCTGGCCGCCGACGCCCTGGGGAAAGGGGACTGACCCCGGGCGGCTTCCATTTTTTCCAGTGGATAGGCCAGCGGTTTCTGCATACCCTGTGGGGGAGGAATGTGTATGAACCGAACCAAAATCAAAGCGTACTTTTTATGGATTCTGCTGGCCGAGGCGGTGGGGGGCCTGGCCGGGTGGCTGACCCGGGAGGATGTCAAAATCTATACCGACAGCATCGCGCAGCCGCCCCTGTCCCCGCCGCCCCTGGTGTTCCCGGTGGCCTGGACCATCCTGTATGCCCTGATGGGCATCGGCGCAGCCCGGGTTTCCCTGGCCCCCGACGGCCCCCGGCGGAGCCGGGCACTGGCCGTCTTTGGGCTGCAGCTGGGGATGAACTTTTTGTGGAGCATCCTGTTTTTCAAGTTCCAGCGCTTCGGCCTGGCCCTGGTGTGGCTGATCGCCCTCTGGGGCGCCATCCTCTGGATGGCCTCCGCCTTTTCCAGGGTGGACAAAGCAGCGGCCCGGCTGCAGATCCCCTACCTGGTATGGGTGGCCTTTGCCGGGTACCTGAACCTGGGAGTCTGGGTCCTGAACTGAACCCCAAAACAAAACCGGAACAGCCCGACGGGGCCGTTCCGGTTGTTTTGTTGTCAGCAGTTGCCGGTGTAGACCCAGCGCAGGTGCTGCCGGGCGGCATCCGCCAGGCGGTAGACCGTCTCCACCGGGGTGGGGGGCCTGTCCTGCATCAGGTGCCGCGGGAAAAACCGGGAGACATGGAGGGGGATATCGGGGCTCACCGAGGCCAGCCACCGGGCCAGGGCGTCCATCTCCTGGACCGTGTCGTTTGCCCCCGGCACAACCAGGGTGGTGACCTCCACATGGCAGGCCCGGGCGGCCATCGAGATGGACCGCCGGACCGTTTCCAAATCACCCCCCAGGGTGCTGTACCAGCCCTGAGTAAAACCCTTCAGGTCGATGTTCACCGCGTCCAGCAGGGGCAGCAGGGCTTCCCAGGGGGCCGGCTGGATGGTGCCGTTGGTCACCAGGACGTTCACCATCCCGGCCCGGCGGACCAGCCGAGCGCAGTCCCGGACATATTCGTACCCCACCAGGGGCTCGTTGTAGGTGTAGGCCACCCCGATGTTCCCCCGGCTGCGCAGATTCAGGGCGGTCCGGACCAGCTGCTCGGGGGTGCAGTCACGGGTGAAGCTCTCCTGGCCCGCCGCCGCAATTTCGGCGTTCTGGCAGAAGGGGCAGCGGAGGTTGCACCCGAAGCTCCCCGCCGACAAAACCAGGCTGCCGGGATGGAACCGCCGCAGGGGCTTTTTCTCGATGGGGTCCAGGGCCAGGGCGGTGAGCCGGCCGTAGTTCAGGGGGACCACCCGGCCGCCCCGGCAGGCCCGGGCCCGGCACAGGCCGGTCTGGCCCTCTTCCAGGGCGCAGTGGTGAAAGCAGAGGTCACAGACTGTCTTCATGTGTGCCGCACCACCTCAAACCGCTGGAGGGTGTAGGGGTCCTCGGGGCGGATGCCGCCCTTCTGGCGGGCGATGTCCACCTGCTGTTCCACCGTGTCCACCCCGTCCAGGTCGGGCAGCAGCAGGCCCCGTTTGCGGCCATAGGTGACGATTACCCCGTACCGTTTGGGGTCCAGCTGGGAGAGGCTGTCCACCGGCTGGGGCTGGCTCAGCACGTCCACGCTGTATTCCAGCTGGTCCAGCTCTTCGGGCCGCAGGGCGGGAAACCGGGGGTCCCGGGTGCCCGCCGACACCGCGTTGTGGACGATCTCCCAGGCCATGCTGGGCTGGGTGGGGCCGGTGGTGCCGATGCAGCCCCGGAGCCGGCCGTTTTCGTGGAGGGACACAAAGGCCCCGGCGGCCTGGTTTGTCAGCTGGTCCGGCAGGCCGTCGGGCAGCCGGTCCAGGGTGGAGCCGGTGCGGACATAGGTTTCCAGGGACAGGCGGGCCAGCCGGACCCAGGGGTCCTCGTTGGCCCGGCGGTCTGCCAGCCGGGCTTTCAGGATGGCCTCACAGGCGGGGGCGTAGCAGCGGCGGGGGTCCCGGCCGGTGACCGGGAACAGGGCCACCGCATACCCCACCCCGAAGGTGCCCTCGTGGCTCAAAAGCCGGGGGGAAACGGCCAGCCCGTCCAGGGCCCCGGCCATCATCTGGAAGGACCGCAGGCCGCACTCGGCGGCCCGGTCGCAGAGGCCGGCGTCCATGGTCAGGAATTGCAGGAAATCCCCCGAAGCCATGGTGTCGGTCACCGCCTGGTCAAAGACGGGGCCTTCGGGAGCAAAGCCGTAGGGGCCGTCGGCCTTCAGCTTGTGGGACAGGTCGCCGCTGGCCACAAACACCGCCCGGCGGCCCAAAGCCTCCACCGCCTCGGCCACGCACTGGCCCAGCCGGTAGTGATCCAGGGCCGAAAAGCCCGACAGGCCCATCCGCAGGATGGGGCAGGTGACCCCCGCCTTCCGCAGGAAGTACAGGGGGATCAGTACCCCGTGATCAAGGGCGGGGTCCCGCTGGCCCAGGGTGCCGGCTTCCAGGCCGGCGGCACCGGCCCGGCGGATCACCTCGTCCCGCAGGGGGGCGTCATAGGCCACATCCATCTGGACCTGGGGCGCCCCGAAGGCCGCCATCGAGCCGCTGGCCCCCGCCCCGGGGGCAATGTGGAAGTAATCCCCGTACAGGATGGTGTGGGGGGAGGATACAATCAAAACGTCCGGGTTCCACCCGGCCACAGCCCGGGCCGCTTCCTCCATGGCGCGGCCGGTGGCGGCAATCTCCCGCTCCCGGCCCCGGCCCACCTCGGGCAGCAGCACCGGCGGGTGAGGGGTCAACATGGCGCCCAGCATGGGCATACAGATTTACTCCTTTCAGAAAAGAGGGGGCCCTTCAGTCCAGGTCCACCGCCTGGACGGCGTTGCCGTGGCCCCGCAGCAGGGCCACCAGGTCGTCGGCTTTCAGCCAGACGGTGGCGGTGTTGTCGTTGGGGTGGACCCCGATCAGGCCGGGGGCCTGCCAGAAGTCCCGGTCAATGTAAAACTGCACCCGGCACGCGGTGTCGTTCAGCAGGCCCAGGGGGGTCACCGCCCCGGGAATCAGGCCCAGGATCTCCCCCAGCTCCTCGGGGGAGGCAAAGGTCAGGGGCTTGGTGCCCTGTTTGCGCCGGAAGTCCTTCAGGTTGACCCGCTTGTCCCCCTTGACGGTGATCAGGTAGTAGTTCCGCCGCTTGTCGTCCCGGACAAAGAGGTTCTTTGCGTCGCAGCCAGGGTAGGGCAGGGTGACCTGTTCCAGCTGCTCCATGTTGTACACTGCGGGATGCTCGGTGATCTCATGCCAGATCTGCTTCTGGTCCAGAAACTGGTAGACTTCGTTTTTGTTCATTTGCTTTTCCCCCCTGTCAGCCGGGCGGCGGGACGGCTTTCCTTTGGAAAAGCAGCCCCGCCCTTTTTGGCAAAATGCTTTGCTTTTGAAAGCAGTATAGCATGACGGGCCCCCGGCGTCAATGCGGGGCAATATACTGAACAAGATCATATTTGTAATGATGATCTATAAGTTTTTTGATTGGTAGACACAGAATATAATTTATGATATACTATAACTGAATCTTTATCTGCTAAAGCTATGAATTTATGCTGTGATTGGTAACTAAAATAAGGGGGACGTTTTGATGAAAAAATATATCAGATCTATAGCTGTTCTGTTTTTGGTACTATCTTTAGTAGCATGTGGGACAAGTAAAGAAACTTCTTCTATTGCATCATCAATATCTTCTGAATCCTCTTCGATTTCTTCTTCCGCAACGTCAGAAACAATACCGGAAGAAAAAGAGGATAATTCGATTCCAGCGATAACAGTAGGACAGGTAGTTGAAATTCCGGATGTGTGTGAATTTACAATTGAAGATGCAAATATTGTAACTAAAGTTACGCCTCCCTCTCCTGCTTCGTATTATCGGTATTATGAAGCAGATGCAGGAAAGGCTTATGTAAATATATGCATTGCATATAAAAACTTGTCGACATCAGCAGTTTCTTCCGATGATATTATGTCTGGAAAAGCAATCTATGCAGATAAGTATGAATATTCCGGCTTTGTTGTGAGCGAGGATGAAAATAGAAGCACATTTACCTATTCGAAGGATATTTCTCCATTGACTACGGAATATGTACATTATCTGTTTGAGGTTCCGGAAGAAGTTCAGAATGCTTCTGGTGAAGTCCGGGCAGAAATTAATATTGGAGGTACAGAGTATAGCATTTTTGTTCGAGAATCTGAATCTGGTACGTCAAGCTCCGTGTCTACTTCTAATAGCGGAGTGCAAGGAGGCAAGCAATCTGGAGAAGTGGCATTAAATGAAACCGTTGTAACCACGAACTCTGAATTTAGTATAGAATCTGCAGACATTTCTAATAAAGTTACGCCTCCGAATCTGTCGGGATATTATTCCTACTATGAAGCTGATTCAGGGATGACTTATGTAAATATTTGCTTTAAATATAAAAATACTTCAGAAAGTGATGTTATGGCTGATGAAATCCTTTCTGCAAATTTAAAGTATGCTGGAAAATATGATTACAAGGGCTTTCCTATAGTTGAGGAAGATAACAGAGGCGATTTTACATATGCTAATATTACCGGCATTGCACCTTTGACTACAGAATATATCCATTATTTATTTGAAGTGCCTCAGGAAGTTGCTGATTCGACGGAAAGTGTGGTTGTATCGTTTGTTGTTGACAGTAACTCTTATAGCTACACTGTCAGGTGATTGGAAACTTTCTTTCGGAGACCGAAAGAATTGCTTCGATGGCCGCCAGGCGGTGACGTTCTGACCAAAACCAAAGGGCGGCCGGCCCCGGGCCGCCCCCTTTTTGGGATGGGGGCCCTTGTCAAACCGCACAAAGCAAAGGTTAGGAAATTGTATAGTTCAATGAATTTAAGGATTTGTGTGAAATAGGGTCCCGAATTCCTGCCAAAGGGCGCCGGGCGTGCTATACTAGGGCTGACGATCTGCTTTTTTCTCAGATGAGGAACAGACCAGTCCATCATCCGGCAGCGAGGAGGAGATTGTACCATGATGATTTCCCGCAGATCTTTTTTGAAATACAGCGCCGCGGCGGGGGCTGCCGCCCTGAACCTGGCGTTCCCCCTGGCCGCCCGGGCCGAGACTGCCGACCAGGAAAACGGCGGACAGGGCGGGGTGGAAATACTTCAGTCCACCGCCGAGGACGGATACCTTCGGGTGACCCTGAACACGGTGTCCCGCTCGGTCTACCGGGACAAGGAACCCGCCTGTCTGGTGCTGCTGGGATTTACCGTCACCAACCTCACCGGGGAGCCGGTGTGGATCTACCATGTCCACAGCAACGCCTTCGGCCAGTATGAGGACGGCTCCCAGACCATCGGCGGGTCCTTTGAGGGCCAGGCCTTCCAGGCCCAGATTACCCGCAGCGAGAAGATGGCCCAGACCACCCAGGCTGCCGCCGACGGCGACGGCCAGTACGTCTTTTACGGGGTGAACCCGGGGCAGACCATTGACGTGGGCGCCACCGGCACCATCAGCAGCGGGGCAGGCACCCTGACCCTCAACTTTACCCCGCCGGAACAGCCGGGGCCCAACGCCGGCGTCCACGACTCCACCCACACCTTCACGGTGAAGTTTGGGCAGGCCTGCGGACCCGACGACCTGCAGATGGCCTATCAGTAACCACCAGCTGAACAGCAAAAGAGGCAGACGCCCGCCGGGACGCCTGCCTCTTTGTTTTATGGGTCGGGGGGATCCTGCTGCTCTGCCGCCCGCCGGCGGGCCAGCTCCCGGTTGATTTCGTCGGCTGTGGCCCGGCGCCAGGCCTGGACAACCCGCAGGACGATCCGGGCAGCAATCAAATAATAGATGGTGGCGGTCACAATGCTCCAGAAGGTCGGACGGGTCCAGTCCCCCCGGAGCCAGAACCAGAAGGCCATCACCAGCAGGTAGTCCACTGCCGTGTAGCACAGGCGGTACTGCCGGCAGGTGCGGAAGGGGATCAGGGACAGCAGGTAGTCCACCGCCTGAAAGAACACCATCCAGAGAAAGACAAGGATCACGCTCCACCCGGATTCGGCATAGCCGTTCAGGATATTTTGAACCGCCGAGACCAGCAGAAGGGCGGTGAACATCATGCAGGCTGCGGGCAGGCGGGTCAAGATCTGCTTTTTCATACCGAATCTCCTTTCAGCAGCTCCCGCAGGGGGGCAATGTAGCTGCGGCTGATGATGAGGGCTTCGCCATTTTTCAGGGTGGCTTTCATCCGGTGGTTGAAGAGGGGTTCCACATATTCCAGAAAGGAGATGTTCAGGATGCAGCTCTTGCTGATCCGGGCAAAGCCGCTGCGGGCAAGCTGGGGCTCCAGGGCGGCCAGGGTCTCACGGCAGGCGTAGACCTCCTTCTCCTGATAGAGAAAGGTGGTGCCGTCGGTGGACTCCAGATAGTAGATGCTCTCCAGGGGCAGCTGGAACTGCCGGCTGTCCTGGTAGCCGGTGAGACAGGAATCGTACGGTCGGATCTGATGCACCAGCCGCTTGAGCCGGCTGTCCAGGAAGGGACAGCGGATGGTGATCTCGGTCTCGCCGGCCGACGGGTCCTCGTGGATGGTGAGCTTCATAAAGAGGGCAACTCCTTTCCCGGATGTCTGGCAGGTCCCTGACGCAAAACCAGTATAGCAGAAGCCCCCGGGCCAAACAACCGCCCGGTGCCCCAGGTGCCCCAGGGCCCGCCAAGATGCCGCCGCAGCAAAAAGCCGGGCCCCTGGACAGGCCCGGCGGCGGAAAACAGGTCAGGCCAGCAGGCCGAACAGCTGGTGCTGCTTGAGCAGGATCACCCGGCGGATGGCCTCCATGTAACGGCAGACGGCCTCGTCGGGGTTGGCGGTGGTGACTATGCCGAAGCGCCCCCCGGTGCCCCAGCGGAGGACCCGCACCGTCTCGAAGGAGGGGCGCCGGTGGTAGATGCAGGGGAACATCATCAGGGTGGGCAGGCCGTAGGCGGCGCTGCGCACATTGGCGGGGGAGATCACGTCCCCGCCCTGTTTCAGGGCCTGGGAGGCCAGCTCGGTCTCGTAGATGGTTTCGGAAAAGGGAAAGGCAAAGAGCCACCGGCAGGTGAGGGCCTCCTCCAGGGTGAGGACCTGCGGGGGCAGGGTGTCGGGCACATTGAAGGGGACACACAGCTCGGGCAGGTTCAGGATGGGGGTGAAGCGAAGGCCCCGGGCCGCGATTTCCGCCGTCTCCATCTGGAAGGACAGGTCGGCGTCCCCGTTGTCCAGGGCCCGCCACACCTCGGAACGGTTGCCGCAATACTGGACCAGGGGAGCAAACTCCAGGCACAAATCGGGGGTCAGGCCCAGCAGGTCATAGCAAAAGGTGATGAGGGCGGTGTCCTGGCAGGCCAGGAACAGGTGCCGCTGGGGCGGGTGGGAGTTCTGCTGGATGGCCATGCCCTCCTTGACGGCGGACTGGTACAGGGTTAGGATTTGCTTGGCCTTGGGGTAAAAGGCCTGGCCGGCGGGGGTCAGGGTGACCTGGCGGGCGCCGTGCTGGAACAGGGCGAAGTGGAGGTGGCTTTCCAGGGTGCGGATCTGCTGTGACAGAGCCGATTGGGAGATGAACAACGCGTCTGCGGCGGCGGTGAAGCTGCCCAGCTCCACCACCTTCACAAAGCCGGTGAGGGAACGTTCGGTCACGGGGGAGACCTCCTTTTTTATAAGGTTTTCCTAAAATGTAGCATAAAAACTATGATTTGTAAATTGGCAGGGGATTGGTTAGAATTGTTAAGAAATCCGCAATCTTTTCCTGTGGGTTGCGGGACAAGCAAGAGAAGAAATCAAAAAAGGAGTTCAGATCATGGAAAAGATTTCCCGTAAAGGTTTTCTGAAGATCGCTGCGGCTGCCGCCATGGGCGGCGTGACCGCCGGCGCCCTGGCTGCCTGCCAGGCTGCCAGCACCGGCGCATCCAGCGCAGCTTCGGGCGCTGGCTCGGTGGCAGCAGGGGCTACCTACATCCCCGGCACCTATGAGGGCACCGCAGAGGGCATTTCCTCCACCGTCAAGGTCACCATGACCTTCAGCGACAGCGCTGTCACCGACGTTGTGGTGGACACCTCGGGCGAGACTGCTTCCTACGGCGCAGCCGCTGCCGAGGAGCTGCAGAAGCAGCTGCTGGCTGCCGGCTCGGCCGACATCGACGGCGTGTCTGGCTCCACCATTACCTCCCAGGCCGTCATGAAGGCCGCCAAGAGCTGCATCTCCCAGGCCATGGGTGAGACGGTGGTCACCGCCGTCCAGCTGCCCACCGGCGACGAGAACGACTGGCTGGGCACCGAGCCCGACATCGACGAGGCCGCTATCACCGACACCTGGGACACCGACATCCTGATCGTGGGCGCCGGCAACGGCGGTATGTGCGCTGCTGCCTACGCAGCCAAGAACGGCCTGAACTTCCGGATCATCGAGCAGAACGGCGCTGTCATGGAGACCCGCGGCTGGTACGGCGCCATCGACAGCAGCGAGGCCCAGAAGCAGGGCGTGGCCCCGGTGGACCGCGCGGAACTGCTGAGCGAGATTTCCCGCACCATGGGCGGCCGCTGCGACCAGCGGGTGGTCAAGACCTGGATCGACGAGTCTGCTGCCATGCACGACTTCGTGGCCAGCATCATGGAGAGCGACCCCTACAACTACACCTGCAACCTGACGAGTGGCGACGAGGCCAAGTGGCCCGATGACACCCAGGTCAGCCAGACCAAGCTGATGTTCCCGGTCCAGCAGATCGACTACAGCACCGCCGAGAAGCCCCGCAATGAGGTGTTCCAGGAGTACATCGAGGGCCTGGGCTACTCCATCGACTTCAACACCGCCCTGGCCAAGCTGGAAAAGGATGACACCGGCCGCATCACCGGCGCCATCGCCCAGAGCAATGACGACGGCCACTTCATCCGGATCAACGCCTCCAAGGGCGTCCTGCTGGCCTGCGGCGGCTACGCCGGCAACCCCTACATGATGGAGCAGCTGGATCCCCTGGGCACCAGCGTCACCACCGCCTGCTCCTATGCCCCCGCCGACAAGGGCTACGGTATCCGCGCCGCCATCTGGGCCGGCGCACACCTGGATGCAGAACCCGCCCCGGTCCTGTTTGACCGCGGCCTGGTGGCTCCCGGCGTGGACTCCGGCTATGTGGAGTCTGCCTCCTCCTTCGGCGGCAAGGCCTTCCCCGGCACCGTGGGCCAGTACAACCCCGGCAGCCAGCCCTTCCTGAAGGTTAACCGCCGCGGCGAGCGGTTCATGAACGAGAGCCAGGAGTACGACAACGCTTCCCACGCTTCCTTCCAGCAGCCCGGCCACGTCTACGCCATGATCCACGACGCCAACTTCCGCGAGGACGTGGACCGGTTCCACACCATTGGCTGCTCGGCCATGACCCGTATGTTCCCCGGCATGATGGAGAGCCAGCTGGAGGAGTACGAGAAGGAAGGCCTGATCATGAAGGCCGACACCATCGATGAGCTGGCCGACAAGCTGGGCTTCACCGGCACCGACAAGGAGACCTTCCTGGCCACCGTCGAGCGCTACAACGAGCTGTACGACAAGCAGCACGACGACGACTTCGGCAAGCCCGCCAGCCGTCTGAGCGCCATCAAGACCGCCCCCTTCTACGGCTGCTGGCTGGGCGCCTCCCTGCTGTGCAGCATGCAGGGCATCACCATCACCCCCAACTGCGAGGCCAAGGACGACAACAACGATCCCATCCCCGGCCTGTACGTCACCGGTGATATGTCCGGCAGCTTCTTTGCCAACAACTACCCCTGCGTCATGGGCGGCACCGCCTGCGGCCGCACCATGACCTTCGCCATCAAGGCCATCAAGCAGATGGCCGGCATCGACAATGTCTGATGGCTGAGAGCGCTTAAACCATAACCGAAAAGCCGCCCCTGCAGTTTCGGCTGCGGGGGCGGCTTTTTGCTGTGTCTTATTTCGGGTCTTTGCCCTGGGCGGCCCGAACAGGATGTTTTTTACGATAGCACAACCCTCCCGTTTTTTGGCAAGCAGTCGGGGACCATTTGCGCCAAACCCTTTCCCGTGTTACAATAAATAAAAGAAACATTGCGGAAGGAAAGGAACCCAAAGAGGATGGAAACAAAAAACACCAGTGATTTTACACAAGGAAAGGTCTGGTGGAGCATTGTGGCCCAGGCGGTGCCTCTGACGGTGGCCCAGCTGGTCCAGCTGCTGTACAACGTGGTGGACCGGATCTACATCGGCCACCTGCCCGACGTGGGGGCCATGGCCCTCACCGGCATCGGTCTGGCCTTCCCCCTGACCACCCTGATCTTGGCCTTTACTTATCTCTACGGCAACGGCGGCGCGCCCCTCTTCGCCATTGCCCGGGGGGCCCAGGATGACAAGCGGGCCGAGCGGATTCTGGGCCAGGTGGTGACATTGCTGGTGGCCAGCGCCCTGGTGCTGATGGGGGTGTGTTACGTCTTTCGCCGGCCGGTGCTGTATCTCTTCGGCGCCAGCGACGCCTCTTACGTCTACGCCGACGCCTACCTGAAAATCTACCTGCTGGGCACTCCCTGCACCATGCTGGCCACCGGCCTCAACGGCTTCATCAATGCCCAGGGGCACCCCCGGGTGGGGATGGGCACCACCCTGCTGGGCGCAGCCCTGAACCTGGTGCTGGACCCGGTGTTCATCTTTGTGCTGGGCATGGGGGTCCAGGGGGCTGCCATCGCCACCGTCATCAGCCAGCTGGCCTCGATGGTCTGGGTGCTGCTGTTCTTTGCGGGGCGCCAGAGCGTCTGCCGCATCCGGAAGGAAAACCTGCGGCTCCGTCTGCCCCTGGTGCGGGACATCCTGGGCCTGGGCATGTCCGGCTTTATCATGGCGGCCACCAACTGCCTGGTACAGGTGGTGTGCAACGCCACCCTCCGGGTCTGGGGCGGCGACCTGTATGTGGGGGTCATGACCATCCTGAACTCGGTGCGGGAAATCCTGTCCCTGCCGGTGAACGGCATCACCAGCGGCGCACAGCCGGTGCTGAGCTACAACTTCGGCGCCCAGCGGTACAGCCGGGTGCGGGAGGGCATCCGGTTCACCGCCCTGCTGGGCGCCGGGTACACCGTCCTGGCCTGGTTCTTTGTGATCGCCATGCCCCATCTGCTGGTGTCCATCTTCACCAGCGACCCCGCCATGCTGGAAGTCGGCCAGGTTGCCCTGAAACAGTACTTCTTCGGCTTCTTCTTCATGGCATTCCAGTTTGTGGGCCAGTCCTGCTTTACCTCCCTGCGGTGCCCCAAGCGGGCCATCTTCTTCTCTCTGCTGCGCAAGGCGGTGATTGTGGCCCCGCTGACCGTCCTGCTGCCCCGGTGGGGGCTGGGGACCGCCGGCGTCTTCTGGGCTGAGCCCATCTCCAACGCCATCGGCGGCCTGGCCTGCTTCATCGCCATGTGGCTGACCCTCTACCGCCGCCTGCCCGCCCGGGACGGGGTGGAGTTCAAATAACCGCCACAACAAAACCGCGCACCCCCGGCCGGGGATGCGCGGTTTTTTCAATCGGGGGAAAGGGAAGCGTTCGGGAAGCTTACTTCTGCATGGCCTCCACAAACCACAGGGGCTTGTTGTACTGGGCCAGGTGGCTCTCCATCATGGAGACCACGGCGTAGTTGTCCTCCGCTGCGGCGGCGGTGCGGATCTGCTGGGCCTGATCCCGCAGGGCGGCCAGGTCCCCGTGGACGATGGACAGGACCTCGCCGGAATGCAGCTCAGCCGAAGGGAGCTCCTGGATGGAGGCTGCGGCCAGATAGTCTTTCAGGGAGGCCAGGGGCTGTGCGCCCTGCATCTTCAGCAGCTCGGCCGCCTCGTCCAGCACGTCGGACACCCCATCATAGAGGGTTTCCAGGTACTCGTGGACCTGCTTGAAATCCCGGCCCACCACGTTCCAGTGGAGGTTGTGCAGCTTGATATACAGAACGCCCAGGTCGGCGAGATAGGTGTTGAGGGAGGTTGACAGTTCTTTCTTCATAAGGATGCTCCTTTCAAAAGGTTTTATAGTTAGTTATACATAACTAACCTTGTGGCCTTATGATACCAGAACGGCGGGCCCTTGTCAAGGTGAGAAAGTCACAGAGGGCCAAAACCAACAAAAAGCCCCGCCGGAGGTGCCGGCGGGGCAGATGCAGGGGCGGGTCAGCGGGAGAACAGGCTCCCCAGGAAATCAGAGATGGGGCGGGAGGGGCCGGACGGTTCAGCCCCGGCGCTCTGGGCCGCAGAGGGCTGGGTGGTGCGCCAGATCTGGGTGCCCATAAAGGGGTTGGCGGTGCCGATGAACATGTAGTCGTCGGTGGTGGCAAAGACCCGCAGGCCGTGGTTGTAGGGGTCGCCGAAGCCGTTGTCGGTGATCTGGTCAAAGTGGATGCCGTCATCGCTGACGTACATGCCGAAGCCCCGCTCGGCGGTGGTCAAATACTTCACGCAGGTGATGTAGGACTGGATGTTCTGGAGCAGGTTGTTGTTTACCAGCTTGCGATAGGCCATCTTCAGGACGCCGTTGCAGGCCTCCACCTTGTCGTTCAGGTCCTGGTACAGTTCCAGCAGGGCCTCGGGGGCGTGCTGGTCCAGGAGGGCGGTGCACTGGTCCAGCTCCTGGCTGAGGTCCAGCAGCTGGCCGGCCTGGGCTTCGCTGAGGCTGCCGGGCACCAGCTGGCCGCTGGTGATGGCCTGGACCAGGCTGTCCACCTGGTCCGCGGTGAGGGAGATGGTCCAGGTTTCGGCGGCCCGGCCGTTTTCCTGGGCGGCGGCCTGCTGGGCAGACCAGCGCTGGCCGGCGTCGGCTGCGGCCTGCCGGACCAGGGCCAGGGCCTGGTCCTCCGAGGGCAGGGCGGCCGGGTCGGCGCCGTTGGTGCCGGCGAGCCGGTCGGCCAGCTTGCTGGTGGCCACCTGGATGGCGGTGCGGATGTAGCCCAGCTGGCTGACCCATTCCTCTTTGCTCATCCGCAGCAGGTCCCCGTTCACAAACTGGCCCAGGGGCTCCAGCAGGCTGGAAGTGTCAAAGGTGCCCAGGTACAGCTTGTCGTGCCAGACGGTGGACTGCCAGATATACTGGTTTTCGTGGTCCCCAAAGCCCGAGCCGTAGCCGGACAGGCTGCCCTCGGGGAACATGGCGGTGGGGTCGCCCACCACCAGCTCCATGGTTTCGTCGGGGCCCATCCGGTACAGGTTGGCCGACTGGGTCAGGTTCCGGGCCAGGAAGGTGAAGTCCAGGTCAAAGATGATGGACTGCAGGGCGATTTCCTCGTCGTTGTACTCGCCGATGTAGAGATAGCCGTCGTAGACCACCAGGTTGCAGGCCCCCGAACGGGTGCGCTCAGGGTCGATGCCAAAGGTGTATTTGGCGCCGTCGGCCTTGTCGCCCACCACCGGGGTCCAGGTCCAGCTGTCAGGGTTGTCCACCGCCCCTTTGGCGGGGTCGTAGTCCCCCCGGATCAGGGCAAAGGACTGCATGGTGTAGGGGTCGGGCTGGTTGTCGGGGGTGCCGGTGCACAGGGCTACATACAGGCTGCCGTTGTAGGACACCATCTCCCAGATGGACCCGCCGTAGATGCTGTCGGAATAGTGGTAGGCGGTGTAGCCGAACAGGTCTTTTTCAGGGGCGTTCTCCTCGTCCGAGGCGATCTTGACAAAGGCGTCCTGGCCATCCCAGGGATGGTTGGAGGCCAGGATGTAGGGCCCGTTGGCCCCCACGCAGCTGATGATCAAATAGCCGTTGAACTCGGTGATGCCACGGATGCTGACACAGATGTTCTTCTGATAGGCGGCGTAGTATTCCTGGGCGCTGGCAAAGCCGGTGTAGACCTGGCGGCATTCGTCGGTCGCGGGGTCCACCTGCCAGATGCTGGGATAGCCCAGCTGGGTGCCCTCCGCCACCGCGCCGCAGAAGTACAGCTTGCCGTTGTACTCCACGGCGTTGCGCAGGGCGCAGGCCTGGCCGGTGGTGGCCCGGGACATCAGCACCTTCATCTCCCCGGTGTTGATGTCAAACTTCACCAGGACGCCGCCGGTGTTGGCACCGTCCTCTTCGCCGTAAAAGAAGGAGCCGTTGTACAAAGCTTTCAGCTCGGCGGCCATCACGTCCTTGTCAAAGGTCTCCCCCAGGATGGTGTCCATCATGTTCAGGGTCTGGGCCAGGGAGGCGTAGTTGGTGGAGACATAGAGGGCGCCCCCATAGGCGATGGCGGCCCAGGAATAGCTCTGGCCCCGGGCGCCCTGCCCCTGGTCATAGGCGGCCACGGCGCCGTCCCCCAGATAGTCCACCAGGCCGTCGGGCTGCTGGAGGGCGGTGTCGGGGTGGGAAAACTTCTCGAACAGATAGCCTGCGCCGCTGTACGTATAGCGGGCCGCAAAGGGTGCTGCCAGGACGCTGAAGGCGGTGGAGACCGCCAGCAGGGCGGCGGTGGTCAGGACTGCCCCCCGCCTGGTCAATTGTTTTAAATTCATTGCTGCATACCTCACAACCAAATCGAAACAGGGCCGGGATCCTCCCACCGGCCCGGGCCGCAAAATCCCCCGAAGCCTGTCGCTTTGGGGGCCTTTTTATCATAATAGCCAAAAAGAAGGAAATGGTCAAGGAGGCTGTCCGCCCGGCCCGGCGGCAAAGGGCAGGGACCGGTCTTTTGAATTGTAATTGGAAACCAAAACAGGTATAATGGGACTGGTATCCAATGGGATGACAAGGGCCTGCTGCAGGCCGGGAAGGAATAAGACATGGAGATGCAAAACCCTCAGCCTGTTTCCAGACAGGACCGCGGCCTGCTGTTGATTGTGGACGACGACGCCATCAACTGCGCCATTCTGGAAAACATATTTGCACCTTATTACAAGACCGCTGTGGCCGAAAACGGCCGGGCGGGCCTGGAACGGGTGATGGAACTGGAAGACGAACTGTGCGCCGTCCTGCTGGACGTGATGATGCCCGAGATGGACGGCATCCAGGTTTTGCGGTGCCTCAAGGACCGGGGCGTGCTGGAAAAAATCCCGGTGTTCCTGATCACCGCCGAGACCAGCAATGAAATGATGAAGGAGGCCTACGCCCTGGGGGTGATGGATGTCATCGGCAAGCCGGTGATCCCCTACATGGTGCTGCGGCGGGTGCAGTCGGTGGTGGAGCTGTTCCAGGCCCGGGAGCGGCTGAGCAATGTGGTGGAGCTGCAGCAGGCCGACCTGCTGGCCCAGGCCAAGCAGATCATCGACCTGAACAAGGGGATGATCGAGGCCCTGGCGGCGGCCATCGAGTTCCGCAGCGAGGAGTCGGGGGACCATGTCCGCCGGATCCACGACATCACACTTTATATGCTGACCCACACCGCCCTGGGGGAGGGGCTGTCCAAAATCGAAGTGGAACAGATCGCCCTGGGGTCCATCATGCACGACGTGGGCAAGATTGCGGTGCCCGACGCCATCCTGAACAAGCCCGGCAAGCTGACGGCCGAGGAATTTGAGGTGATGAAGGGCCATACCATCCAGGGGGCGAAGCTGCTGGAGCAGATCCCCCAGCTGCGGGAAAACGGCGCTTACCCCTATGCCTGGGACATCGCCCGCCACCATCACGAGCGGTGGGACGGCCGGGGGTACCCCGACGGGCTGAAGGGGGAGGAAATCTCCCTGGCGGCCCAGGTGGTGTCCCTGGCCGACGTCTACGATGCCCTCAGCTGCAAGCGGGTGTACAAGGACGCCTTCCCCCGGGAAAAGGTGCTGGAAATGATCCGGGACGGGGCCTGCGGGGTCTTCAATCCCCGGCTGCTGGAATGCTTTTTCCAGGTGGAAGAGGAGCTGGCCAAATTCTACCACAAGCCAGGCAAGGAGGAATGAGGAATGGATCAGGCAAAGATGGAGATCCTGGCGGCCGGCGGCATCGACGCCGCCGACGCGCTGGACCGGATGATGGGCAGCGAGGCGCTGCTGGTGCGTTTTTTGGGCAAGTTCCTGGAGGACGGCACTTACCAGGCCCTCCGCCAGGCGGTGGAGGGGGCAGACTGGGACAAGGCCCTGGCGGCCTCCCACACCCTGAAGGGAATGAGCGGCAACCTGTCCATGACCGGTCTGTACGATTTGTTCACCCGGCAGGTGGCCCTGCTGCGGGCCGGCCAGACCGAAGAGGCTGCCGCCCTGATGACCGCCATTGAGGCGGCTTACGGCCGTGCGGCGGATGCGATTGGACGGTTGGGCCGGGTATGAAGTGTAAAACATGCAGCAGGTCCGAGCGGTTTTTTCACCTGGTGAAAAAGCTGCGGTACTATCTCTTCGCCACCCTGGTGCTGCTGGCGGCAGGGCTGGTGTTTTTCCTGTTCCTGCGGCGGGTGCTGCTGGAAAGCTACCAGCACACCGAGACCAACCTGGCCCAGAGCTATGCCCTGGAGGTGGAGGGGGGCCTCAACACCTATGAGACCCTGATCTCCTACGGCACCCACATGATCGACGCCCGGGACCAGGAAGGGGACACCGAGGAGGAAATGCGGGAGCGGATCCGGCAGTACTGCCTGCGGATCCAGACGGTGCTGGATGAGCAGGTGGACCCCTATGTGGTGTACGGCGGCCAGATCATCACCGCCAACCCCTGGGACGGGGACGCCTCCTATGACTACACCTCGGCGGTGTGGTACCAGAAGGCCATCCAGGCCGACGGGGCGGTGGTGTTCACCGACGTGTACACCGATGTGATCTACAACCGGGCGGTGGTGACGGTGGCCCAGAAGTGCGCCGGCAGCGACGCGGTGGTGGCCATGGACATCTTCCCCGAAAACCTGGCCATCCAGCCCGGGGGGGTCAGCCCCTCGGAGGGGACCTCCATCTTTATCTGTGATTCCAGCGGGCAGACCGTCTTCAACCGCACCGACCTGGACGTCACCGAGGACCAGGTCCAGAACTACATCGACCGGATCCTGGCGGCGGTGGAGAGCGGCCGCCTGGCCCGGTACGACGCCTTTGTCCAGGGGATGGACGGGGTGCGGCGGGGCATCTACTACGCCGACACCAGCAAGGGCTGGAAGGTCATCATCACGGTGCCGGTGGACCGGATGCTGGCCCAGCTGACCCAGTTCATGGGCTTTTACTTCGCCATCATGTGCGCCTGGATCATTGGCTTTGGGGTGACGGTGGGCCACAACCTCCGGCTGGACTCCCTGGTGGAGCGGTCCAACGAGACGGTCCAGGTGCTGAGCAACTCCTATGCGGGGCTGTTCCGGATCAACTTCCGGGAGGACACCTACGAGGTCATCAAGGGCTCCACCTATGCCAGGAGCCAGCTGGGCCGGGAGGGCTCCTATGCCGACCTGATCCAGGCGGTGACCCGGCTGATGGACAGCGACACCGCCAACGAATTCTGCAACAGCTTTTCCACCGAGAGCCTCCAGAAGCTCAGGGCCCAGCAGATCCGGGATTACGGCGGGGACTTCCTGGGCCGGTATCCCAGCGGGGACCGGTGGATCAACATCCGGGTCCTCTTTGATGCGGCCCTGGGGGAGGACGAGGCGGTGCTCTGCTTCCGGGAAGTGGACCAGGAAAAGCGCCGGGCCATCCAGGAGCGGAAGCTGCTGGAAGAGACCCTGGCCATCTCCCGCCGGAACGAGAAGTCCAAGCTGGCCTTCTTCAACAATATGTCCCACGACATGCGCACCCCCCTGAACGCGATCCTGGGGGTGCTGGACCTGCTGCGGCAGCACGCCGGCGAGCCGGCCAGGGTGCTGGACTATGCCGACAAGATTGCCTATTCGGGGCGGCAGCTGCTGGACCTGGTGAACGACATCCTGGAAATGTCCCGGCTGGAACAGGGCAAGGTGACCCTCAGCCACCAGGCTTTCGACCTGGAAAACTGCATCCGGGCCTGCGCCGATTCCTTCACCCCCCAGGCCCGGCGGGAGAGCAAGCACTTTGAACTCCACTGCGAGATCCAGGATGCACGGGTGATGGGGGACGCCACCCGGGTGACCCAGATGCTGAACAACATCCTGTCCAACGCCTTCAAGTTCACCTCGGAGGGGGACAGCATCACCGTCTTGGTGCGGCAGATGGGCGGGCCCCCCGCCACCCAGTACCAGATTGTGGTGAAGGACACCGGCATCGGCATGTCGGAGGAATTCCTGCCCCATCTGTTTGAGCCCTATGTCCGGGAGACCCGGTTCTTCTCCCGGCAGGTGGTGGGCACCGGCCTGGGCATGCCCATCGTCAAGAGCCTGGTGACCCAGATGAGCGGCCAGGTCTATGTGGACAGCAAACTGGGAGAAGGGACCACCTTCACCATCACCCTGCCCTTCATCACCGCCGAGGCCGACGCCGAGCGCCGGGAGCACCGGGAAAAGGCGCCGGCGGGCCCCGCCAAAGCCCCCGAGGCCTTCTCCCTCAAGGGGAAAACGATCCTGCTGGCCGAGGACAATGTGCTGAACATGGAGATTGCCAGCGAGATCCTGTCCATGAACGGGGTGGAGGTGCTGCAGGCCTGGAACGGCCGGGAGGCAGTGGAACTGTTCCGGGCGTCGGCCCCCTTTGGCATCGACGCCATCCTGATGGATATGCAGATGCCCGAGATGGACGGCTGCGAGGCGGCCCGGCGGATCCGGGCGGCCGACCGGCCCGACGCGCCGGTGATCCCCATTGTGGCGGTGACCGCCAACGCCTTCGCCGAGGACATCGCCGCCACCACCGCGGCGGGGATGAACGCCCATATCTCCAAGCCCATCGACTTCCGTGCCCTGTGCGATACCCTGGAACACCTGCTGGACAAGGAACCTTGAGAAAGGGAGAAAAATCTGTGAAGTCCCTGACTTGCCCCCAGGGTTTATGGTAAAATAATCCGGGGCCCCTGGCCCTGACTGAATAATCCGGGAGGAACACCGAATGCTGAAATGTCTGCGGGAAAAACACCCGTATCTCTACTGCGCGCTGGCCGTCGTCCTGTTTATGGCGGTGATGATGGCAGGCCAGTTCCTGTTCTCGGTGGCCGTGGTGCTGCTGGGACCGGCTGGGCTGATCCAGCTGTTTGACTCTGAGCCCTACCTGCTGCAGGCGGTCAGCGAGCTGTTTGCCCTGCTGGCACCCCTGTTCCTGCTGTGGCGGACCGGGGCCTTCCGGGTGTTCACACGGCGGGGCACCGGTTTTCTGGACGGCATGCTGGTGGGCATGTTCCCCTTTGTGCAGCTGTGCCTGACCCTCAGCCTCAATGTGGGGATTGTGGGCCCGCCGGAGGGGGCCGTCCCCAAAGCCGTCTGGCGGGTGGTGGTCTTCCTGGTCACCATGTTTCTGATCGGCCTGGCGGAGGAAGCCCTCTTCCGGGGGGTCATCGCCCGGACCCTGCTGGAACACTGCGGTTCCAGCCGCGCCGGCATCTGGAAGGCGGCGGTGATCTCGGGCCTGATGTTCGGCGCAGGCCACGCCATCAACATCCTGGAAAGTTCCCCCACGGGTGTGCTGATCCAGATGTGCATCACCGCATCCCTGGGCATCCTCTATGCGGCCATCTATTACCGCACCGGCAACCTGTGGGTGGTGGTCTTCCTCCACGCCTACCAGGACGCCGCGGCCCTCATCAACTCGGGCCTGTACGACGGCACCCAGGGGATTGCAGAGGCGGTGAGCAGCTACGACTTCACCATGCTGTATGCGGTGGCGCTCTACCTGATCCCCACCGTGATCCTGCTGCGGAAGAGCCGGCTGCCCGAGGTGGCCATCTTCTCGGAGGTGGAGCCGCTCCAGCCCGCACCCCAGCCCCAGAGCGAAATCTGAACCAAACCAAAAAGAACCTGCCCCCGCGGGCCCCAAAGGCTGCGGAGGCAGGTTTTGTTTGTGTATGGGTGCTTACTGGTAGTCGATGGGCAGAGTGGGCAGGCCGTTCAGGTCCAGCCCGGCGGTGTGGCCCGCCATGTACTCGTAGTAGCCCTGGGAGGCGATCATGGCGCCGTTGTCCCCGCAGAACTTCAGCAGGGGCAGGTAGACCTGGGCCCCCAGCTTCTGGGCGCCGTCGTTCACCAGCTGGCGGAGCCGGCCGTTGGCCGCCACGCCGCCGGCCATGCACACCTGCTTTGCGCCGGTGTCGGCGGCGGCCAGAAGCAGCTTTTCGGCCAGGATGCCGTCGATCCGCTCCTGGAAGCTGGCCGCCAGGTCGGGGACGTTGATCTCCTGACCCTTCATCCGGGCCTGGTTCACCTCGTTGAGGACGGCGGTCTTGAGGCCCGAGAAGCTGACGTTGTACTTGCCCTCCACATGGGGCACCGGCAGCCGGTAGGCCTTGGGGTTGCCGGTCTTGGCGGCGTTGGAGATGCTGGGGCCGCCCGGGTAAGGCAGGCCCAGGGTCCGGGCCACCTTGTCGAAGGCCTCGCCGGCGGCGTCGTCTACCGTCCGGCCCAGCACATGGAATTTGGTGTAGTCCTCCACCTGGACGATGTGGCTGTGGCCCCCCGAGGCCACCAGGCACAGGAAGGGGGGCTTCAGCTCGGGGTGGGTCAGGTAGAGGGCCGCAATATGGCCCCGCAGGTGGTGCACCGGCACCAGGGGCTTGCCGGCGGCATAGGCCAGGCCCTTGGCAAAGTTGACCCCCACCAGCACCGCCCCGATCAGCCCCGGGGCAAAGGTGACCGCCACCGCGTCCACCTGGTCGATGGTGCGGCCGGCGTCGGCCAGGGCCTTGTCCACCGTGGCGCTGATGAATTCACAGTGGCGGCGGCTGGCGATTTCGGGCACCACGCCGCCGTAGAGGGCCTGCTCCTTGACGCTGGTGGCAATCACGTTGCTCAGTAGCACCCGTCCGTCCTCCACCAGGGACGCCGCTGTCTCGTCACAGGTGGATTCAATTCCCAATATAACCATGGTTGCGTGTTTCCTCCGCTGTATCCTTAGTGGGCTTCCAGCCAGGATTTGCCCTGGTGGACGTCGGTTTCCAGGGGGACTGCAAAGTGGACGCAGCCCTCCATCTCTTCTTTCAAAATCCGGGCCGCAGTCTCGGCCTCGGCCTCGGGGGCCTCCACGATCAGCTCGTCGTGGACGGTGAGGATCAGCCGGCTCTGGAGCTTTTCGGCCCGGAGCCGCCGCCACACCCGCACCATGGCCAGCTTGATCACGTCGGCTGCGGTGCCCTGGATGGGGGTGTTGCGGGCCATCCGCTCCCCGCTGGTGCGGACCGCGAAGTTGGAACTGGACAGCTCGGGCAGGGCACGCCGCCGGCCGAACAGGGTGCTGACGTAGCCCTTCTCCTTGGCGTCGGCGATGGTCTTTTCCATATAGCTGTCCACCTTGGGGAAGCTGTCCAGGTAGTTTTTCAGGAAGGCGCCGGCCTCCCGCATGGAGACCCCCAGGTCCTCCGACAGGCTGAAGGCGCCCTTGCCGTACATGATGCCGAAGTTGATGGCTTTGGCGGCGGTGCGCAGCCGGGGGGTGACCTCTTCCAGGGGGATGCCGTAGATCTTGGCGGCGGTGCTGCGGTGGATGTCCTGGCCGCTGCGGAAGGCCTCCTGCATGTGCTCGTCCCCGGTGATGTGGGCCAGGATCCGCAGCTCAATCTGGCTGTAGTCGGCGTCCACCAGGACGCACCCCGGCTTTGCGATGAAGAAGCCCCGGAGCTGGCTGCCCAGCTCGGTGCGGATGGGGATGTTCTGTAAGTTGGGGTTGTCGGAGGACAGCCGCCCGGTGCGGGCCTCGGTTTGGTTGAAGGTGGAGTGGATCCGGCCGTCGGGGCCGATCACCTTCAGCAGCCCCTCGGCGTAGGTGGAGTACAGCTTCTGGTAGGAGCGGTATTCCAGGATGTCGTCGATGAGGGGGCAGTCGGGCCGCAGCTTCTGAAGGGTAGCATTGTCGGTGGACCAGCCCCGGCTGGTCTTGCGGCCGTGGGGCAGGTTCATCTTGTCAAACAGCAGTTCCCCCAGCTGCTTGGGGCTGTTGGGGTTGAAGGCCGGGTCCTCCACCTGCCGCTGGATGGCGGCCAGGGCGCCGTCGATCTTTTCCTTCAGCCGGATGCCGAAGGTCTCGATCCCTTCCCGGTCCACCAGGACGCCGGTGCGGGTCATGTCGGCCAGCACCTGGGCCAGGGGAAACTCGATGTTGTTGTAGAGGTCATCCTCTTCCAGGGCGGTGATCTCCTCTTTCATTTTGGCGAAGAGGCCCGCCAGCCGGGGGGCGTCGGGCCAGTCGGCACAGGTGAAGGCGGGGGAAATCCGGTAGGACTCGGCCAGGGTCTCGATGCTGTACCTGGCCGCCGAGGCGTCCAGCAGGTAGGCGGCCAGTTTGCCGTCCCAGGTGATGGAGCTGCCCCAGCCCCCTTTGGCCATGGCGGCGGCGTAGAGGGGGGCCGAGTCGAACACCTCCGCCTGGACGGCGGGGTCATCCAGCAGCCGGGGCAGGTCGTCCTCAGACAGGGGATAGACGGTGGTGCCCTGGACGGCGTACCAGTGGGCGGGGCGCTCCTCCACGATCTTGTTCCCCTTCTTGCCGTAGACCGCCGGCCGGGCCGCCACCAGATAGGTCCCCTCCATCTTTTCAGGCAGGGGGGAGACGGTGCCCTCGGGCAGGGGCGGGGCGTCGGGGGCGGTCTGGTCCCCGGCGGGGGCCACGTCCTCCAGCCCCAGGCGGCCGATCAGGGACCGGAGTTCCAGGTCCTGCATCAGCTGCACCGCTGCGGGCTTGTTCCCTTCGCCGGGCAGGTAGCTGTCGGCGTCGGTGGAGATGGGGGCGTCGGTGCGGATGGTGCCCAGGGTGTAGCTGAGCTTTGCGTCCTCCCGATGGGCCAGCAGGTTTTCCCGCTGCTTGGGCTTGATGGCGGGGTCGTCGATGTGTTCGTACACCCCTTCCATGCTGCCGAACTTCTGGACCAGGGACAGGGCAGTCTTTTCGCCGATGCCCTTCACACCGGGGATGTTGTCCGAGGTGTCCCCCATCAGGCTCTTGACGTCGATCAGCTGCCGGGGCGACACGCCGTATGCTTCCTGGATGGCGGCCTTGTCCATCACCTTGGTCTCGCTGTGGCCCCGGGAGGTGGCGGCCAGCAGGACGGTGGTGGTGTCGCTCACCAGCTGCAGGCTGTCCCGGTCCCCGGTGGCCAGGTAGCAGGTGTCCCCCTTCCGGGTCCAGGCGGCGGCCAGGGTGCCCAGGATGTCGTCCGCCTCCCAGCCCTCGGCGGTCACCAGGGTGTAGCCCAGGTCGGTCAGCAGCTGGCGCAGCAGGGGCATCTGGCTGGCCAGCTCCTCCGGCATCCCGTGGCGGTTGGCCTTGTAGCCGTCGTACATCTTGTGGCGGAAGGTAGGGGCCGGCAGGTCAAAAGCGATGGCCACGTGGTCGGGCTGGTAGTTCTGGGTCAGGGAGAGCAAGATGTTCATGAACCCATAGATGGCGTTGGTGAACTGCCCTGTTTTGGTGGTCAGCACCTTGATCCCGAAAAATGCGCGGTTGGCGATGCTGTTGCCGTCAACGACCAGTAATGACATGATGAAAAATTCCTCCCTGTATCTGCTGCCCGCCGGGGCGGGGGATGGGTCTTGTAGACTTTACCCCTCAGTATACCACAAAAGGTCCCGCCGGAACAAGGCCGGGCCCGGCACAAAAAGACCCCATCCCAAAAGGGACGGGGCAAGTGGTTTAAGCGTCGGTCTGGATGGCGCCCACCGGGCAGGCCTGGGCGGCGTTCACCGCCTGGGGCACGTCCTCGGGCGGGATCTCCCCCGGGATGGCCACCGCCAGGGTGCCGTCCATCGAAAAGACTTCGGGGCAGATGCCGGTGCACTGGGTGCAGCCGATGCAGAGGTTGGGATCAACAGAGGCTTTCATGTCGGGTCCTCCTTTTTGGATTGGGGGCGGAGGGTCCGCCCTTCCCCATGAGTCTGCCCCCAAAACCGCCGGTCTATACTTTCCTGGGGCGGTATGCTACAATATCTGCAAAAAGGAAAGGAACAGAAAGACCATGAACATCCAGATTTTCGGCACCAGCAAGTGCTTTGACACCAAGAAGGCCCAGCGGTATTTCAAGGAGCGGGGGATCCGCTTCCAGATGATCGACCTGAAGGAAAAAGGGATGAGCCGGGGGGAGTTTGACAACGTGGCCCGGGCAGTGGGGGGCTGGCAGAACCTGGTCAACCCCGCCGCCAGGGACAAGCAGACCCTGGCCCTGCTGGACGCCCTCATCGACTGGCAGAAAGAGGACAAGCTGTTTGAAAACCAGCAGCTGCTGAAAACCCCCATCGTCCGCAACGGCCGTCAGGCCACCGTGGGCTACCAGCCCGAGGTGTGGGCCAAGTGGGAATAAAAATCAGACGGTGAGCTTTTTCAGGGCCTCCAGGAAGGCGTCCACGTTGGCTTCGGGGGTGGCCCAGCTGGTCACCAGCCGGACACAGGTGTGATCGGCGTCGGGCTTGGAGGAGAACTCAAAGTCAAAGTCAGGCTTCAGGGCCTCCATCACCCCATCCGGGAAGATGGGGAACTGCTGGTTGGTGATGCTGTCGCAGAAGAAGGGGTAGCCCAGGGCAGCGATGCCGGCCTTCAGCTTCAGGGCCATGGCGTTGGCGTGGGCGCCCAGGGCCACATACCGGCCCTCCTGGAACAGCTGCTCGAACTGGATGCCCAGCAGCCAGCCCTTGGCCAGCATGCCGCCCCGCTGCTTGATGTTGTAGCGGAAGTCGGGCTTCAGGGCGTCGTTCAGGATCACCAGGGCCTCGCCGAAGAGGGCACCGTTCTTGGTGCCGCCGATGTAGAAGGCGTCGCACAGCCGGCCCAGATCCTGGAGGGAGGGGCCGCCGGCGGCCAGGCCGCAGGCCAGGCGGGCGCCATCCAGGTAGAGCCACAGGCCCAGCTCATCGCAGACAGCCCGCAGGGCCTCCACTTCTTCCAGGCTGTAGAGGGTGCCGATCTCGGTGGTCTGGCTGATGTACACCAGCTTGGGCTTGACCATGTGCTCGTCGGGATGGGCGGCCACGGCGGCCCGGACGGCGTCGGGGGTCAGCTTGCCGTTGACGGCGGGGCAGGCGATGCACTTGTGGCCGGTGGCCTCGATGGCGCCGGTCTCGTGGACGCAGATGTGGCCGCTGGCGGCAGCCACCGCGGCCTCATAGGGCCGCAGGAAGGCGGCGATGGCGGTGGCGTTGGTCTGGGTGCCGCCCACCAGCAGGTGGACGTCGGCGTCGGGGCGGCCGATGGCCTGGCGGATCAGCTCGTGGGCGTGGGCCGAGTGGGGATCGTTGGAATAGCCGAAGTTGCCTTCGGTATTGGTAGCAGCCATGGCTTCCAGGATGGACGGATGGCAGCCTTCGCTGTAATCGTTGGTGAAACGGATCATGCCAAACACTCCTTTTATCTCTCTGAAATGGACAACAGCCCTATTATATACCACATCCGGCGGGCCAGGCAAGGGCGGCGGGCCCATCATTTCACAAAATTACCATCCCCAGGCTTTTGCGCCCGGGGGCACAATGTGCTATACTATACGGTGAATACTGGACAACCGGGCCCCAGGGCCCCATACCATAGATTTTTGGGAAGGCAGGAGACCGACAGATCATGAGAAGTTACGTTACCCCGGAGGAACACGCACGGATCCACCGCCGCCGCCGGCGCCAGGCGCTGGGGCTGGTGATGGCGGTGCTGCTGGTCATCGGGATTTTCACGGTGCTGGGGGCAGGGTACCGGCTGCTGGCCGGCCTGTTTGACAACACCAAACAGATGGAAGAATACCAGGACAAGCTGGAAGGGCTGGTGCTGTTTGACCCGCTGCCCTTCGACGGCGTCGAGAACATCGACGACCTGACCCTCCGGGAGGCCGCCGTCTGGGGCTGCATCTACAGCATCCAGGAGACCCAGGGCAACTTTGGCAACTACGCCCACGACCCCGAGACCGAGCAGCTGCTGCTGCCGGCGGTGGATGTGGACGCCTATCTGGCCCGCCTGGTGGGGCCCTCCTTCCAGATGACCCACAAGAGCTTTGAGATGGACGACATGACCATCGAGTTCGACGAGAACAGCCAGTGCTACAAGATCCCGGTCACCGGCGTGGTGGGCTATTACCGGGCCCAGGTCACCAAGATGTTCAAGGAGGGGGGCAAGCTCCATGTGACGGTGGGCTACATCCCCATCAATTCCGAGGGCGACCTGATCAGCACCCAGTCCGACACCCCCACCAAGTACATGGACTACCTCTTTGAGCGGACCAGCGGCAGCTGGTACCTCACCGGTCTCACCGAGAGCGCCACCAAGCCCGAGGCCTCCGCCTCCTCCCAGGCGGCCAACTCGGTGGTGATGATGGACCCGGACCAGCTCCAGGATGCCATCCTGTCGGGGGTGAACCCCGGTGCAGCCTCCAGCCAGGCCGCATCGGAGCAGGCGTCTTCCAGCGCAGCCGCTTCCAGTGAAGCAGCTTCCAGCGCCGCGGAGCCGGCCGCCTCCAGCGAGACGGCTGCCAGCCCCGCCGCCTGAGGAACCGCAGACAAAAAGCAAGACCGCTGCCCCAAGCCGGGGCGGCGGTCTTTTTGGTTTATTTCAGGTTGAAGCGGACCACCACCAGGCGGTACCACAGATAGGGCACCATGTTCCAGATCATCCACAGTTCCATGTGGAGGTAGTGGGGCAGGTCCCGCAGCCGGAAGGGCCGCTTGCCCAGCCGGCCCTCCCGCAGGATGGCGAAGGCCTCGTGCATCCCCTTGTCCCAGGCTTCCCCGAAGCCCTGCTTGTGGAACTTGTAGCATTTCAGCAGGTAGCCCGCCAGCAGGGGGAGGGCGTTCACCAGCAGCATCAGGGCCGGCTCGTTTTTCAGGGGGAGGAGGATGCTGTTGCGGCCGCTCTGCTGGCTCTTGAAGGCGTTGTACCGCACCGCGCCGGTGCTGGCGCCGCAGATGTGGTAGCACTTGGCGGCGGGGCAGAGGACGTTTTTGTAGCCGGCGTTGTTGGCCCGCCAGCTCAGGTCCACGTCCTCGAAGTAGGCGAAGAAGTTCTCGTCAAAGGCGCCGATCTCGTCCAGGATGCGCTTCCGGTAGAGGGCTGCGCCGCCGCAGGCCGAGAAAATCCGCTTCTGTTTGGTGTAGCGGCTGGCCCGGCGGCCGTCGCCGGTCTTGCAGGCAAAGCCCATCCAGGTCACATAGTCCCCAGCGTCGTCGGCCAGCTCCCGGTCAAAGTGGCGGATCATCAGGCTCTGGACCGCGAAGATTTTGGGGTCGCTGTCGGCGGCCCGGATCAGCTGGGCCAGCCAGTCGGGCTCGGCAAAAGCGTCGTTGTTGAACAGCACCACATATTCACTCTGGGCCATGGCAATCCCCTGGTTCACCGCGTGGGAAAAGCCGGTGTTATGGCCGTTCTCGATCAGGGTGAAGTTGGGCCGGCTGCAGTAGCTGCGGGCCTGGTCCAGGCTCTCATCGGTGGAGCCGTTGTCCACCACGATCAGCTCAAAGTCCTGCTCGGTCTGGGCGTAGACCGACTCGATGGAATCCTTCAGCCAGCCCTTGCCGTTGATGTTGGGAATGATGATGGTTGCTTTCATGCGCCGCTCCTGTCCCTTGGGGCCGCCCGGCGGCCCCCTGTTTTTCACACAATGCAGACACCCAAAATGTCAAAAACGTCCTGGCCGGACGACATGTGCGTACGGCTGGGACACCTGCAGGGAAATTTGGCGCAGAGAGTGTGCGAGGCCGCAAGGCCGAGTGCGCGGTTCTGAGCCAAATTTTGTCCCCAGGGGGGGTAGGGGGAAGGAATTTCTGCCGCGCGGCTGCGCGCAGAAATAGGTTCCCCCTAAAGCGTGTCGTCGTTCGACACGCTCAGTATTATAGCATATTTTCCCCATAAAAAACAGCCCGCAGCTGCTTTTTGCTGCGGGCCGGGGGAAAGCGGGGGTCTTTTAGGCGGCCAGGGCGTCCTCGATGGCGCTCAGGACGGCGTCGGAGTTTTCACAGCACACCAGCACCACTTCCCCCGAGGGGACGGTGGTGACCTTGGCGGCCTTGGCGATCTCGTACTGGTCGGCCAGGTAGTTCTGCATCGACATCTGCTGGCCGGTGACGTAGTCTTCCAGGGCCTGCTGGACATCCTGGGTCTTGCCCTCGGCGGGCTTCACAATGGCCACCGCATAGCTGCGGACGTTCATCAGGGACACCGAGGCGGCAAAGCTCTCATAGTCCCCCTCGGCCAGGCCCAGCATGGGGAGGATGAAGTTGTCGGCCTGGCTCTTGCAGTCCTCGGCGGTCATGTCGGTGCTGTAGCCGTCGGTGGCGGTGAAGCCGCCCTTGCCGTCGGTGGCCAGGATCATCTGGTTTTCGTTGTCCTCATCGGGGCGGGCGTCGTGGATGATCTGGGCGTAGTCCTTGGGGGCGGAGGTGGAAGAGGAAGCGTTTATGCCGCAGCCGGCCAGGGCGAACAGGGCCACAGAGGCGGTCAGGACGGCGATCAGGCGTTTGGTCATCTTCATAGGGTTGGTTCCTTTCCTTTATTGCAATTGCGTTGGCTGTTTCAGGGAGGCGCTTTCCCACAGGATGGGCGGACGGGGGCCGTTTTATACGTCCCGCCCCGCCCCTGGAAAACGCTGACATAACCTATACGGACCGCCCCGGGTGAAAATTGCGCCTGTTCAAAATCAATTTACATTTGGTCCCGGGGCACAGAAAAAAGCCCCTTCCCCCGGGAGGGGGAAAGGGCTTGTCCGCAATGGTTACAGCTGCAAAGCTTCCAGGGGGCCATGGTCCACGGGGGTGGACAGGATGATCTGGGTGCAGGTGCTGCCCAGCTTCTGGCTGACCTTGATCAGGAAGGTGTACTCACCGGTGACGTGGTAGCACTGGAGAACTTCCTTGCTGTTCTGCAGCAGGCTCAGCAGGCCTTCCCGCTCGGAGGGCGCCACCGAAAGGCTGATCAGCGCGTCCACATACAGGCGGTTGGCGGGGCGGTTGAGGACCACGGTGTAGCCGCCGATGATGCCGTCCGATTCCAGCTTGTGAATCCGGCTGGAAACGGCGGGGCTGGTGAGGGAAACATGTTCGGCGATCTCCTTGACGGGCATCCGCGCGTTGTGCGCCAAAAGAGAGAGGATCTTGCGGTCCAAATCATCCATGGTTGTGTTACCTCCATGACTCTATTTCTGGTGAAATAGATAAAATTTTCTGTAAATAAAGTTTCGAGTTGTAATAAATCACAAACTCAGCCCAAAACAGGGAACGTTCCAGATCTAGATTTAATTATATAAAGTTTCGGCCAAAAAGTAAAGTGAAATGATAAGGCATTTTGAAATTTTACAATTTGACAATAAATACAATTTGGGTATAATACAAATCACAGAGCTGTGCTGCGCGCCAACGCCAACGCACAACAGCAGCCCGATTGCATGAGATTTACTGCTTTATATACTTTCCCACCCCTCTATACACAAAAACCCGCTGCCAGGCGGGTTTTTGTGTTTTTCTTTTCTGAAGAAAAGAAACAAAAGACTTTTCACTGGGTACCATGCACTCTGGCCGCACTCACGCGAGGGCTGGTGGGTTGCAGACCCCTGAATCTTAGTCTACGTTTGGGCCTGCGGCCCGGTACGATGCAAAGTCTCGGATTGCCTGATCTCAACAAAATCCTCGTTCCCATTTCCGGGAGCGGGGATTTTGTTTTGCTTCTGGCGGGAACCTTGCTGTGCGCCGGTCCCTTCCTCAAAACCGCAGCGCCTCAGCTCCGCAGCCAGCTTCGCCTCGCTGCATCTGCCGCAGGCAGCGCTCAACTCAGCTGCCCCCGGCCCTGCGGGCCCGCCCCCATACGGGGCTCTGAACTTGCAGCTGCTTTCTCATCCAGGAGCTGTGCCGTTGCTATGCGGATGGCGTTTTGCGATTGCAAGCAGCCTGCAAACAGGAGGAGCAGTCTATGGTTTGATCCCCCCGAAGGGGGGATGCCGCGCAGCGGCAGAGGGGACTCCGCTAAAAGGGCGGCGGGTGGGTTTCGATCAAAATCAAAACAGTAAAAACAGCCCCCCCTGTTTTCGACAGAGAGAGCCGTAAAAGTTTAAAATTACACCAGGTAGCCTTCAAAGAGGTGCAGGTCCTCCCGCTTGACGATGCCTTCCAGGTATAGGCCCTCGGGGCGGTATTCCTCGGTCAGCACGCTGCCCCGCTCCCGCATGGGGGCCGCCAGGCCCAGGGCGTCATAGGGCAGCAGCACATGGATGGTCCGCACCCGGTCGCTGAGAACCTGGTCCAGCCGCTGCAGCAGCCGGTCCAGCCCCAGGCCTGTCTTGGCGCTGGTCAGCAGGATGGCCGGGTCAAAGGATGCCGCCCCCGGCTTGTCGCACTTGTTGTAGACGGTGAGGCGGGGGATGTCGCCGCAGTCCAGGCTGTCCAGTACCTGCTGGGTCACCGCCAGCTGCTCTTCCCGCAGGGGGTCGGCGGCGTCCGCCACCTGGATGATCACGTCCGACCAGGCCGCCTCTTCCAGGGTGCTCTTGAAGGCCTCCACCAGGTTGTGGGGCAGCCGGGACACAAAGCCAACCGTGTCCACCAGCAGCACCGACATCCCGCTGGGGAGGGTCAGCTTCCGGCTGGTGGGGTCCAGGGTGGCGAACAGCATGTCCGCCTCGGCCACGCTGGGGCCGCACAGGGCATTCATCAGGCTGGATTTGCCTACGTTGGTATAGCCCACCAGGCTCACCACCGGCATCCCGGTCTTGGCCCGGGCTTTCCGGCTCTCGCTGCGGCGCTTTTCCATCTCGGCCAGCCGCTGGGCCAGGGTGTCGATCCGGGCGTGGATGTGGCGGCGGTCCAGTTCCAGCTTGGTCTCGCCGGCGCCGCGCCGGGCGCCGCCGCCGCCCCCGCCGCCGCCGCCCTGGCGGCTCAGGCTTTCGCCCATCCCCTGGAGCCGGGGCAGGCGGTATTTCAGCAGGGCCAGCTCGGTCTGGAGCTTGCCTTCATTGGTGACGGCGCGGCTGCG
Organism: uncultured Faecalibacterium sp.; assembly: GCA_904394215.1. GTDB lineage: Bacteria > Bacillota > Clostridia > Oscillospirales > Ruminococcaceae > Faecalibacterium. Next base: position 11,110 of record CAJFNF010000020.1, on the reverse strand, counting down.
GAAGATCTCCAGGATCAGCATGGTCCGGTCGATCACCTCCACCCCGATGGCCGCCGAAATGTTCCGGATCTGGCTGCCGGTCAGCTCCCCGTCAAAGACGGCGCACTGTGCCCCAAGCTGTTCCGCGGCCATCCGGGCTTCCTCCAGCTTGCCGCTGCCCAGCAGGGTGCCGGCTTCGGGGGTGGCCCGCTTCTGGACCACTTCCCCCACAGCCTTCATGTGGTTGGCCTCGCACAGGGCCGCCAGCTCCCCCAGGCTCCGCTCACAGTCCCAGGCCCCCTGGTCCAGAGCCAGCAGCAGGGTGGGGGTGGGGGGCGTCTCCACCAAAACATCGTACAGTTCGCTCAAAGCAGTTCCTTTCTCTTGTGGGCGGTCCAGTCCGCCCGGGTCAGCCGGTAGACGTGGCAGTCCACCGGCGTTCCATCAAACCGATGATAGACCGCATCATGGTCGTAGACAAAGCCGGCGTGGCGCATCACGGCGCCGCTGGCGGGGTTTTCCACCGCGTGGCAGCAGGACAGCCAGCAGCCCTCCGCCCGCACAAACCAGTAATCGGTCACCGCCTGCAGGGCCTCGGTGGTGTAGCCCTGGTTCCACCAGGGCTGGCCGATGCAGTAGCCCGGCTCCCAGATGCCCTGAGACAGGTCAGCGCCCCGGTCCTCCCAGGCCTTGGCGGCCTCCGGCTCGGCGCAGCAGCTGACCGTCAGGCTGATGGCGCCGATCACCTCGCCGGTGGCCTTCACCTCGATGGCCCACTGGTAGTAGTCGGGGTTCTGGTACAGCACCGACCAGGCGGTCAGAAGGGCGTAGGTCTCGGCCAGGCTCTTGTGGGGCTCCCACCGGAGCCACCGGGTCACCGCCGGGTTGCTGGCCCAGTTGCGGTACATGGCCGGGGCGTCCTCGGGCAGAAGGCGGCGCAGAACCAGCCGCGGGGTTTCCAGGGTTTGGGTGCCAATATGGCGCATCCGGCATCATCGTCCTTTCCTGTATGTGCAGACCAGTATAACGGAAATCCGTCTTTTGTGCAAGCGGTGCTTGACAATTCTCACCAGACCGTTACACTGTTACCATAAACCACCGAAAGTGAGTGCAAAGTATGAAAAACGCGCGCGAGATTCTGCGAGACCGGGTCCTGGTGCTGGACGGCGCCATGGGGACCTATTACAAGGGCCGCCCCGGGCTGGAATGCGAACAGGCCAACACCGCCGACCCCGAGGGGATTTTGGCGGTCCACCGGGCCTATCTGGAAGCCGGGGCCGAGGGCATCAAGACCAACACCTTCGGCCTGCCCCGGATGGCTGCCGCCGGCCAGCCGGGCTGGCAGGAGCTGGCCGCCGCCGGCTGGGCCCTGGCCTGCCGGGCCGCAGAGGGCACCGGCGCGGCGGTGTTTGCAGACCTTGGCCCCGCCCCCGCCACCGAGGACGCCCCCGCCGCCGGCACCTACCAGGCCGTGGCCCAGGTGTTTCTGGACCTGGGGGCGGAAAATTTCCTGTTTGAGACCCTCAGCACCGATGACGGCATCGCTCAGGCTGCGGCTTACATCAAGCAGCGGCGGCCGGAGGCCTTTATCCTGGTGTCCTTTGCTGCCCTGCCCGACGGCTACACCCGCGAGGGCCGCTCCTGCCGGGAGCTGGCGGCCCAGATGGCCCGGTGCGGCCAGGTGGACGCGGTGGGCCTCAACTGCCTGCTGGCCCCCGCCGCCATGGTTTCGGTGCTGCCCGCCGTCACCGGCTGCGGGCTGCCGGTGGCCGCCATGCCCAACGGCGGCTACCCCCTGGTGACCCGAAGCCGGGTGGTGTACCAGGGCCGCCCCGACTATTTTGCCCGGGAGATGTGCCGGGTCCGCCGCCGGGGCGGGATCATCCTGGGGGGCTGCTGCGGCACCACCCCCGCCCACATCGCCGCCCTCCGCCAGGCCCTGGAGGCAGAGCCCATGCCCATTGCCGGGGCGGCTCCGGAAAGGCCGGCCCCTGAGGCTTCGCCGGTGCTTGCCCCCGCCGACCCCTTCCTCCGGAAGCTGGACCGGGGGGAAAAGGTCATCGCGGTGGAGCTGGACTCCCCCAAGGACGCCGACCTGTCGGGCTACATGGAGGGGGCCCGGCGGCTCCAGGCGGCGGGGGCCGACGCCGTGACGGTGGCCGACTGCCCCATCGCCCGGGCCCGGGTGGATTCCTCCCTCACCGCCTGCAAGCTGCGGCGGGAGCTGGGGGTGGTGGCCCTGCCCCACATGACCTGCCGGGACCGGAACCTCAACGCCACCAAGGCCCTGCTGCTGGGGCTGTACGCCGAGGGGGTCCGGGAGGTGCTGGCCATCACCGGGGACCCCATCCCCACCGCCGAGCGGGACGAGGTGAAAAACGTCTACCAGTTCAACTCCCGGAAGCTGGCCCGGTACATCCACTCCCTGGCGGGGCCGGGGGAGGCGCTGCCGGGGATGACGGTGTTCGGGGCCCTCAACCTCAACGCCCGGAACTTTGATGTGGAGCTGCGCCGGGCCAAAGAAAAGCAGGACAGCGGCATGGCGGGCTTTTTGACCCAGCCGGTCCTCTCGGGCCAGGCGGTGGACAACCTGAAGGCCGCCCGCGAGGCTTTGCCGGGGGCCAAAATCCTGGCGGGCATCCTGCCGGTGGTGAGCCAGCGGAACGCCCTCTATATGGAAAACGAGATCAACGGCATCCATGTGGAGGAAGCCATCATCCAGCGGTACGCCGGGGCCGACCGGGCCAAAGGCGAGGAGCTGGGCCTGGAAATCTCCCTGGAGATGGCCCGGGCCGCCGCCCCCTGTGCCGACGGCTTTTACCTGATGACCCCCTTCAACCGGGTGGGGCTGATGGAGCGCCTGATCGCTGCCCTGCGGCAAGAGGTGCTGTGAGATGAAGCGGATCCTGGAAGATTTGACCCTGTGGCTGGGGATGCTGGTGCTGCTCACCGCGGCGGCCCGGCTGGCCTGCCTGGTGTTTTTGCCCGGCAACCCGGCGGGGATTGTGGCCATCGGCCTGATGGCCGCCCTGGCGGCGGCCCTGGCGGTGGTCTGTCTGATCCGGCTGGTGCTGTGGCTGCTGGGGGGCCGAAAGTGACCCGCTCACCGACAAAAACAGACGGATCTGGTATACTGAAAACAGAAATACAGGCCGGGGGCCGCTGAGGACCCGGCCTGTTCCAGAGGCAAGAAGTTTGCTAGGACTAACCATAGAAAGCGGAAACCCATCTGCCCCGGCGGCATAGAATGGGGAAGCTGCGGGGGCCGCGGGCCCCAAAAATCCAGGAAAATGAGGGTGAAACCATGACAAAAGAGATGATCCTGGGGATCCTGATCCCCTTTGCAGGCACCTCGCTGGGAGCCGGGTGCGTCTTTCTGATGCGCCAGCAGCTGGGGCAGGGGCTGCGCCGGGTGCTGATCGGCTTTGCTGCCGGCGTGATGGTGGCGGCATCGGTGTGGAGCCTGCTGATCCCGGCCCTGGAGGACGCCGAGTCCGCCGGGATGGGGGTCTGGTCCTTTGTGCCGGCGGCGGGCGGCTTCTGGCTGGGGGTGCTGTTCCTGCTGGCGCTGGACCATCTGGTGCCCCATCTGCACCAGAACGCCCATGACCCCGAGGGCCCGCCGGCCCGGCTGCCCCGCATCACCATGATGCTGCTGGCGGTGACCATCCACAACATCCCCGAGGGGATGGCGGTGGGTGTGGTCTACGCCGCCTGGCTGGCCGGAGAGGGGGAGGTGACCCTGGCTGCGGCCCTGGCCCTGTCCCTGGGCATCGCCATCCAGAACTTCCCCGAGGGGGCCATCGTATCCATGCCCCTGCGGGCCGAGGGGGCCAGCCGGCCCCGGGCCTTCCTGGACGGGGTGCTGTCGGGGGCGGTGGAGCCCATCGCCGCCCTGTTCACCATCCTGGCGGCCAGCCTGGTGGTGCCCGCCCTGCCCTGGCTGCTGAGCTTTGCCGCCGGCGCCATGCTGTATGTGGTGGTGGAGGAACTGGTCCCCGAGCTCACCGAGGGGGGGCATTCCGACATCGGGCCGGTGGCCTTCGCCCTGGGCTTCACCCTGATGATGGCCCTGGACGTGGCCCTGGGATAACATACAACCAAGACAAAAAGCCCGCTGCCGGGGGAAAGGACCCCGGGGCGGGCTTTGTTTATGTCACAGGTTCCAGGACGGCGTCTCCCAGGCGGAGATGGCGGAAGCCGTTTACCTCAAAGAATTCCACCGTCCCCACCACCCGGATGGTGTCCCCCTCGGCGGGGTAGTCCTCAGGGTAGGCGTAGTCCCCGGCCAGGCTGAATTCCAGGCCCTGGGCGCAGCAGGCCAGGGCATCCTCGATGATGCAGTAGAAATAGTTCTGGCTCAGGTCCACTTCCCCCTCCATGGTGTAGGCGTGGTCCACCGAGAAGATCCCCTCCATCCGCACCCGCTGGCCCAGGTAGGGGATGGGGTCATACACCAGGCTGCTCACCTCGGCGAACACCATGGTGCTGCTGAGGGTGGTCAAATCCACATCCACATCCCCGGCGCCCGCCTGGGGCTGGGATGGCTCGGGCTGGGCAACAGTGCCGGAAGGGGCGGTGCTGGGGGCAGCGCTGGAAGAGGGGGCAGACGCTTTGCCGCCGCAGCCGGCCAGCAGCAGGACGGCAGCCAGGGCGGCGGCCAGGCGAAGAAAAGGTTTTCTCATGCGGCGGCACCGCCTTTCACCATCCCCAGCAGGGCAAAGAGGGCAAAGACTGCCAGGTCCACCGCCACAATGGTGGAGCCCACCGGGGTGCCTGCCAGGATGGAAACCAGGATGCCGGCCACGGCGCAGGCCACCGACACCACGGCGGCGCAGAGGGTGACCGCCCGGAAGCTCTTGAACAGCCGCATGGCCGACAGGGCCGGGAAGACGATCAGGGCCGAGATCAGCAAAGAGCCCACCAGGTTCATGGCCAGCACAATGATCACTGCCACCACCACCGCAATCAGCAGGCTGTAGCGGCTGGCGGGCAGGCCGGTGGCAGAGGCGAAGGCCTCGTCAAAGGTGACGGCGAAAATCCGGTGGTAGAACAGGAAAAACAGGGCGATCACCGCCGCCGACAGCACCACGCAGAGCCAGACCTCGGCCCGGGTCAATGTGAGGATGGAGGTGGAGCCAAAGAGGGTGCTGCACACATCCCCCGACAGGTTGGTGCTGGTGGAAAAGAGGTTCATCAGCAGGTAGCCCAGGGCCAGGGTCCCCACCGAAAGGACCGCGATGGCGGCGTCCCCCTGGAGCTTGGCGCTGCGGCTGCTGCGCAGCAGCAGGATGGCGGCACTCACCGTCACCGGCAGCACCAGCAGCATCTCGTCGGTGAGGTTGCACACCGACGCCACCGCCAGGGCCCCGAAGGCCACATGGGACAGGCCGTCCCCGATGAAGGAAAACCGCTTGAGCACCAGGGTCACCCCGAACAGGGAGGCGCACAGGGCGATCAGCACACCCACAATCAGGGCGTACCGCACAAAGGGGAAGCTGAAGTAATAGATCAATGTTTCCAGGGGATTCATGCGCCTTCACCGCCTTTCCAGGTGTTGTGGACGTTGGCAAAGAGCCGGCCCGCCGGGCTGGTGCGGTATTCCGCCGCCGTCCCAAGGAAGAGCTGGCGGCCCTCCCCCAGATGGAGGATCCGGCTGGCGTACTCCACCGCCGCGGCCATGTCGTGGGAGATCATCAGGATGGTGATGCCGTCCTGGCGGTTCAGCCGGGCAACCAGGTCGTACAGCCCGGCGGTGACTTTGGGGTCCAGCCCCGCCGCCGGCTCGTCCAGCAAAAGCAGCTTCTGGGTGGCGCACAGGGCCCGGGCCAGCAGCACCCGCTGCTGCTGGCCCCCCGACAGCTCCCGGTAGCACCGGCGGGCCAGGCCGGTGATCCCCAGCCGGTCCATGTTTTGGGCGGCCAGGGCCTTTTCGGCCCGGGAATAGAAGGGCCGCCAGCCGCACCGGCCCAGGCAGCCGGACAGCACCACCTCCTGCACCGAGGCGGGGAAATCCCGCTGGAGGGGGGTCTGCTGGGGCAGGTAGCCGATTTCGGTTGGCCGCAGGCCGTCGCCGAAGGCCACCGACCCGGACAGCGGGGCTTTGAGCCCCAGCAGGGTTTTCATCAGGGTGGATTTGCCCGAGCCGTTTTCCCCCACGATGCAGAGGTAGTCCCCCTCCTCCACCGTGAAGGACAGGTGCTGCGCCACCGGGATGTTCTCGTACCCCAGGGTCAGGTCGCTGCAGGTGATCAATGCCATAGTGTCTCCTTTATGCCAGGGCGGTTTTCAGGACCGCCAGGTTGGATTCCATGATGGACAGGTAGCTGGCGCCGTCGGCGGCGTCCCGGGCGGTGGTGCCCTGCATCGAATCCAGCCGCAGCAGGGCGGCGTTTTGGGCGGCGGTGTTCTGGATGATGGTCTGGGCCACCCGCTGGTCGGAACCCTCGATGGTCAGCACCGCCGGCAGGCCAAGCTGGTCCACCTTGCCTGCCAGGAAGGCCACCGTCTCGAAGCTGGCCTCGGTCTCGGCCGAGCAGCCGGGGAAGGCGGCGTAGACCTCCAGCCCGTAGTCATCGGCCAGGTACCGGAAGGGGAACCGGTCCCCGAACAGCAGGGCGGAGGCCGAAGCCCCCTCCACCGCCGCCTGGTATTCGGCGTCCAGACCGGCCAGCTGCGCCTGGTAGGCGGCAGCATTGGCGGCGTAGGCGTCAGCGTTGTCCGGGTCCAGCCGGCCCAGGGCGTCGGCCAGGGCGCCGGTCAGCAGGGAGGCGTTCCGCAGGGAGAGCCAGATGTGCTCGTCGGCGGTTTCCTCCTCCTCGTGGTCGTGGTCGTGGCCGTCGTGGTCCTCCTCGGCCTGCATCCCCTCGGTGAGGGTCTCGGGGCGGGCTTTGTCCCCCAGGGCCTCCAGCAGGTTCAGGGCCTGCAGGTCGGGGTTCATCGCCTCTTCCAGGGCGCCGGCCACCCAGCTGTCCGACTCGCCCCCCACATACAGGAACAGGTCACAGGAGGACAGGTTCAGCAGGTCGGCGGCCGAGGGCTGGTAGCTGTGGAGATCCACCCCGGTGTCCTGGAGCCAGACCAGCTCCACGCCGGGCAGGTCTCCCACCACCTGCCGGGCCCAGTCATAGACCGGGAAGATGGTGGCCACCACCCGCAGGGATTTTTCCTCCCCGGAAGTGCTTCCGGAAGAGGCGCCGGGGGCGCTGGACGCGTTGCCGGCGCAGCCGGACAGGATTGCAGCCCCCAGGCAAAGGGCCATCAGGGCGGCCAGGATGCGGAATTTCTTTCTCATGATAACCTCCGGGACAGGGAAATAACCCCCTGCTCTGAATTTGCAACTTGTTTGCGAAATGATTATACACAGCTAACCACCCCCTGTCAACCACTTTTTACAGGAAAGTCCTACTTTTCACATTGTACCATTCCCTGCTCCGGCTTACGCTGCGCCTGCAGCCAACCAAAGGGATGAGGAAGCCGAAAGAGGGAGCCGCTTTACTACAATAAAACCCTAAAAAGATTGATGGATCCAGAGGCGTTTTGTGCAAGATGCCAAAAGGCCCCGGCCGCACTTGTGATAAACAACGATAGGTGGTATAATTTAGAAAAATAAGGGCAACCCGTACCTACAGGTACGTTTTGGTATGAATCTGAAAATGGAGGGATAAGACCATGAGAACTGTGGAACAGACCCTGATCGAGCCGGGCCGTTATTATACCATTGCATCTGCCGTCACCGGCAATGTCATTGAGTATGTGGGCAAGTCCGAGGGCGGCGCTGAGCTGCAGCTGGGCAAGTACGATCACAAGCCGGAACAGGAATGGTCCTTTGACCGGGTGGGAGAGAACAGCTACCGCATCCACTGCCGCGCCAACGACAAGGTCATCGACCTGATGATGGCCGGCACCGACAACGGCACCTGGCTCCACCTGTGGGACGACGTCCTGGGCAGCAGCCAGATGTGGACGCTGGTGCCGGGCAACGACGGCACCGTGCGGATTGTGAGCCCCTGGGCCAGCGGCAAGTGCGTCGATACCGTGGGCATGGGCAGCCCGGTGGGGGCTGTCCTGCAGATCTGGCAGGAAACCCAGGGCGGCGACCAGCTGTGGACCATCCGGGCTGTCAAGGACAAGAAGCCTGCCGAAGAGGATGCGGCTGCTGCGGAGGCCGCCCCTGTGGAGGCTGCGCCCGCTGAGGCAAAGGCCGAGCCCGCCCCTGAGGCTGCACCTGTCGAAGCAAAGGCCGAGCCGGTTGCTGAGGCTGCACCCGCCGAAGTGAAGGCCGAGGCTGCTCCTGCGGAGGAGAAGCCCGCCCCCAAGAAGCGGGCCTGCCGCACCAGAAAGACCAAGGCCGCCGAGGAAAAGGAAGAGGCCCCTGCCGCTGAGGCAAAGCCCGCCCCCAAGAAGCGGACCACCCGCAAGAAGGCAGCCCCCGCCGAGGCCGCACCGGCCCAGGCAAAGGCCGAGCCCGCTGCTGAGGCTGCGCCCGCCGAGGCAAAACCCGCCCCCAAAAAGCGTGCTTCCCGCAAAAAGTAAAACCTGAAACCAAAAGCGCCGCACCCGGCCAAAGGGGTGCGGCGCTTTTTTTGCTGGTTTCGGGGATACAAAAGGGCAGTACAGCCCGGAAGCTGTACTGCCCGAAGGTTCTGGGAAAAAACCCGATTAGCGCTTGACCTGGAAAGCGTTGATGCCAGGATAGACAGCGCTGTCGCCCAGCTCCTCCTCGATGCGGAGCAGCTGGTTGTACTTTGCAACACGCTCGGTACGGCTGGGAGCACCAGTCTTGATCTGGCAGGTGTTCAGAGCAACAGCCAGGTCGGCAATGGTGGTGTCCTCGGTCTCGCCGGAACGGTGAGAGGTGACAGCAGCGTAGCCAGCCTTGTGAGCCATCTTGATGGCCTCCAGGGTCTCAGAGACGGAACCGATCTGGTTCAGCTTGATCAGGATAGCGTTGCCGCAGCCCAGGGAGATGCCCTTGGCCAGACGCTTGGTGTTGGTGACGAACAGGTCGTCGCCAACCAGCTGGACCTTGCCGCCCAGCTCGCGGGTCAGCTCCTGCCAGCCCTCCCAGTCCTCTTCATCCAGGCCGTCCTCGATGGAGATGATGGGGTACTTCTCAACCAGGCTCTTCCAGTGGGCGATCAGCTCGCTGGAGGTGTACTCGGTGCCGGCCTTGGGCAGCTTGTAGTGGCCCTTGCCCTTTGCGGTGTCCTTCCACTCGGAAGAAGCGGCATCCAGAGCGATCATGAAGTCGGCGCCGGGCTTGTAGCCAGCCTTCTCCACAGCGGCCAGGATGGTCTCGATGGTCTCCTCATCGCTGGACAGGTTGGGTGCGAAGCCGCCCTCGTCGCCGACGGAGGTAGCCAGGCCCTTGCTCTTCAGGATGGACTGCAGAGCGTGGAAGACCTCAGCGCACATACGCAGAGCCTCTTTGAAGGAGGTAGCGCCCACAGGCATGATCATGAACTCCTGGGTATCGACGGTGTTGGTGGCGTGTGCGCCGCCGTTCAGGATGTTCATCATGGGGACGGGCAGGCGGTTGCCGTTCACGCCGCCCAGGAAGCGGTACAGGGGAATGCCCAGAGAGGCAGCAGCAGCGCGGCAGACTGCGATGGACACAGCCAGGATAGCGTTGGCGCCCAGGTTGGACTTGTCTTCGGTGCCGTCGGCCGCGAGCATCGCAGCATCCACAGCGTAGATGTCAGAAGCGTCCATGCCGACGATGGCGTCAGCGATGACGGTGTTGACATTCTCAACAGCCTTGGTCACGCCCTTGCCCAGGTAACGGCTCTTGTCGCCGTCGCGCAGCTCCAGGGCCTCAAACTCACCAGTGGAAGCGCCGCTGGGAGAGCAGCCGCGTGCGACAGTACCGTCAGCCAGGGTCACCTCAGCCTCGACAGTGGGGTTGCCGCGAGAGTCCAGAATCTCACGACCGACGACCTGTTCAATTTCCAGATAATTCATGATCGAATACCTCCTGATTTCTCATTATCCTGCGCAGGGCCCGGCGGTACGCCAGCGCCCTTTCGGGGGGACAGGAGCCAAACAGACCATGCCCCGCCGTAATGCGCGCCTGATTACCTTTATTCTACCACACCATGGCCCAAGGTACAAGACCGAAAACGCAGAATGTATAAATTTTAACGAGCCCGCCTGAGGCGGGGGCATTTCCCCTGCGGCTGCGCCGCTCCTCTTGCGGTGCCCTGAATATGCGGCGCATCAGGGATGATGCTTGCATATTCAGACCGCTGCGCCAAACACAGCTCCCTGTTTCGTCCACCGGACGCGGTCGCTGTGTTTGCCCCAGTGGGGCTCTGGGCACAGACTGCGTTTTCTTTCCCTGCGCGGGCGGTCCTGCTGCGCCCGCGCTTCGAGATGCGAGAGGCAGAGGCAGCGGGCCGCTGCGCGGGGGGAGCTTCTGTTATGCCCCACGGCGGATGTGGTGGCAGTAACTTTGCCGCCCAGCCGGTAAGATTTAGATTCCCGCCCACCCGCCCATAGTGGTAACCCCCAGCCTGCGGCTGCGCCCCTTGACAGGGGCTCTGAACCAGGCGCTTCGCCCTCTCTTTTAGAACTTCCACCACCTGAAAGCCCCTGCTTGATCGTCTCGGCCCAGCCCCGGAAAAAGGCGCGGTTTGCCTTACCCGCCAACACCCGCAGCCCAGACCTAGGAGAAGCAGCTCCCCGGCCCGGAGGCCCCTTTTCCTCTATTGGCATATTGGCATTACTTCGACTAAAAGCCCACACAGCGCAAACCCAGAAGAAGCTGCTTATGGTACCGAGCCCCCGTATGGGGGCGGCGGCGCAGCCGCGGGGGAACCGCTAAAGGGTGGGAGGGTGGGTAAAAATATCCCCAAAAAGAGATCGGCAAAGCTTATGCCATTGGCTCCGCCGGGCAGCGCTGCGGTTCCGGGACAGGGTGTGTGGGCAGGGTTGGATCAAACAATAAAAAATCACATCCCGCTCGCGCTGCAAAAACAGGGCACCGCAGCATGGAAGATCAAAAAATCCAAAACAAAAAGCCCCCCGCAGGGTGAACTGAACCAGTAAAAACGGACAATAGACAAAACGCCCCCTGTGTAGGAAAATAAACCTATACAGGGGGTGTTCGTATGTCCAGACAAAAATACAC